>JAGBCX010000002.1 GCA_017937805.1 Alistipes sp.
CACCAAAGAGGACACAACAGTTCACGCTACGGTGTTGCGTGGCGACTTTGCGAAGGCGGTGGAGTTGGTGGCGGATCTGGTCTTTCACTCCACATTCCCCGACCACGAACTCGACAAGGAGCGTGAGGTTATTCTCGATGAGATAAACACCTATCGCGACTCGCCGATGGACGCCATATATGACGAGTACGAGGACCTTATCTTTGCAGGCTCGGAGTTGGGGCACAATATCCTCGGCACACCCCGAAGCCTGAAAAAGATTAACTCGGAGGCGATACACCGCTTCCGTGAGCGTACCCACACCACCGACAAGATGGTCTTTGCCTCTATCGGCAATATCTCGCCCAAGCGCATCAAGGAGATTGCCGAGCGATATTTGGGCATCTACGCCCCTACAAAGCGTAATTATGAGCGTGTTGCACCTACGCTTGTAGAGCCATTCGAGAGGACTCTTAACAAGCATACCCACCAAGCGCACTGCATCATTGGAGCGAGAGCCTACAACCTCCGAGATAATCGCCGTTTGCCTTATGCGCTCTTTACGAATATCTTGGGCGGTCCTTGTGCCAACTCACGCCTGAATGTGAGTGTGAGGGAGCGTAACGGACTAACATATAACATAGGTGCGAGCTACTCTTCGTTGTCGGACTGCGGTCTTGCGACCATCTATTTTTCGTCTGACCACGAAAACTCGGAGCGTTGCCGTGAGATTATCGGCAGGGAGGTTAAACGCTTGCAGGATAACGCCTTAACCGCACGCCAACTCTCTATGGCGAAGCGTCAGTTTGTGGCGCAGTTAGCCATCGTAAACGAGGCTGCCGAGGGCTATATGTTAGGCGTAGGCAAGAGCCTCTTGGCGTATGGCGAGGTGGACACCTTGGAGGAGTCGTACCGCAAGATAAATGCGGTTACCGCCTCCGAGATTATGGGGGTAGCAAATGAGGTGTGGCGTGAGCCTTCGGTGTTGCTGTATAAATAAGCCGACAGCTTATTTATACAAATTGACAATTGACGAATTGACAATGAACAATTAAAGGAATTTTTAATTTTTAATTTGCTTTGGAAAAGCTTGACCAATACATCGAGGCGATGTCCTCGCCGCAGACAGAGTTGCTGCACGAGTTGGAGCGTGAAACATACCTGCGTGTTATCAACCCACGAATGATTTCGGGGCATATTCAGGGCAAACTCTTGGAGATGCTTGTGCGTATGCTACGCCCACGCCGAATCCTCGAAATAGGCACTTTCACGGGCTATTCGGCTATCTCGATGGCTATGGGTTTGGAGGAGGGTGCTTTAATCGACACCTTCGAGGTTGATGACGAGTTGGAGATGATTGCAGCCGACTTCTTCGAGCGCAGTGGCGTGGGCGACAAGATTCGCCAGCACATCGGCTCTGCCCTCGACCTCGCTCCGCAGTTGGGCGAGAAGTACGATCTTGTATTTATTGATGGCGACAAGAGGGAGTATCGTGCCTACTACGATATGCTCTTCGAGCACGATATGGTACATAGCAACACCTTTATCTTGGCAGATAATATCCTCTGGTACGGCAAGGTTGTCGAGGAGGTTGCCCGCAAGGATAAGCAGACTGCCGAGATAGTTGCCTTCAACGAGCATGTGCTGAACGACAGTAGAGTAGAGAGCGTAATTCTCCCCCTTCGTGACGGCATAAACCTGATAAGAGTGAAATAAAAGCTAGGAGATAGGAACTAGGAGATAGGAGTTAAAGAATAGCCACCAATCATAAATTGGTGGCTATTCTTTATTAGATATAGTATATTACTTAGTATATCTTGCCTTTATATTGTCTGTTGCTTTTTTCAACAACTCGGCAGGACAGCAGAGCGTGATACGCACATATCGCTTACCCTCTGTTCCGAAGATACCGCCCGGAGTGAGGAACACATCGCACTTCTCCATCACCTCGTCAGAGAAGTCGTAGCAGTCGCCCTCGTAGTCGGCAGGAATCTCTGCCCAGATAAACAGACCAGCCTGATTTGGCTGATAGGTACAGCCGAGAGCATCGAGCAACTCCATACCCTGCTTCTCGCGCTCACGGTAGATAGCGTTCAACTCGGTAAACCAATCCTCGCCCAACGAGAGAGCAGTCTCGGCAGCCGCCTGAATAGGGTAGAACATACCCGAATCCATATTCGACTTGAAAGTGAGGATTGAGTTAATCCACTCCTCCTTACCGATAATAACGCCTACACGCCAACCTGCCATCGAGTGACCTTTCGACAACGAGTTCATCTCCATAGCAACATCTTTTGCACCCTCGATTGAGAGAATACTCATAGGCTTGTCGTTGTTGCGGATAAACGAGTATGGGTTATCGTGGATAACAAGAATATTGTGCTTGCGACCGAATGCCACAATCTTCTCGAACAACTCACGGGTTGGAGTCTGTCCTGTCGGCATACCAGGGAAGTTTGCAAACATAATCTTCACGCCCTCTACGCCGGCAGCCTCAATAGCCTCAAAGTCAGGCATAAAGCCGTTCTCCTTATTGAGCGAATATGGCAACATCTCGCCACCTGTCATCGATACAGCAGCCTTGTATGCAGCGTATCCCGGATTTGGTACAAGCACCTTGTCGCCCGGATTGATAAAGGTCTGGCAGATATGCATAATACCCTCTTTCGAGCCGATAAGCGGCAAAACCTCGGTGTTGTAGTCCACCTCTACGCCATACCACTTGCCGTACCAATCGGCGAACGCCTTACGCAAAATAGGCTCGCCTTTGAACGACATATACTTGTGAACATCGGGGCGAAGAGCCTCCTTTGACAGACGCTCAACAACTGATGGGTGTGGCGGAAGGTCGGGACTTCCCATAGCCAACTTAATAATCTGACGACCTGTTGTCGCCTCAATCTCTGCAATTTCACGCAGACGGCGCGAAAAGTAGTACTCACCCGTTCCGTCCATACGATGCGCACGCTCGATAGTAACCTTGCTCATATACTTATATATTATTTGGATTTCTTTGGCACAAAGATAGAAAAAAGATAGGAGATAGGAGATAGGAGATAGGAGTTTTTTCAACAAAAAGTTAAAAAATGTAGGAGGTGGGCTGCGCCCTTAATAGGAGGCGCAATTCGTAGAATTACTTGATAGGAGGCATAGTCTGCGACTATTTGATAGGATAGTTTTTTCGTTCAAACTCTATCAAGCCGACAGAGTCGGCTTTTCCTATCATAGACAACGCCTATCTCCCATAAAGGAGCTTCGCTCCGCCTCCTGCAAAGCACCTCAGGTGCGCCTCCTACAAAAAACCCTCCGCAGAGTTTTTTCTGCGGAGGGCAAAAGTTTTCCGTTTTCAGCTTTAATCCCACTTCGTGGGCTTTTCTTTCTTGCGGCTCGGCATAGTGCAAACAAGTTTGCCCTCTGCTCTCGCTCCGCTGCGTCAGTTCCGTTTTCCGTTTAGAAGTCGTAGCCCAAGATATAATTAGAATAATCTTTCCATAGATCAGCCGACTTATAAGCGTCGACTGATGCTCTTGGCACATAAATCTTTCTGCCTGTAGCATTAGAGGCAAACATACTACTACCTCCAGTTGGCGGAGTTGTTGGTTCGCAATATACACTCGCTAGCTTATAGCACCCGGAGAATGCGCGAGTACCTATAGACACAACCCCATTTGGAATGGTAATACTTGTTAGACCACTACAACCATAGAATGCATAGATTCCAATCGAAGTAACGCCATTGCCAATTGTTACACTTGTCAGCGAGGTGCATTTATAGAATGCATCTTCTCCAATCGAAGTAACGCTATTTGGAATAGTGTATTCGGCTAATCCGTATGGCGCAAATGAATTTAATACACCATCAACTATTAAACAACGATTATCCGTAGATGCAAATTTTCCATAAAATGCTGTCAGCGAGGTGCAACCACAGAATGCAGAATTTCCAATCGAGGTAACGCTATCAGGAATTGTTATACTTGTCAGCGAAGAGCAATCTGTGAATGCATAACTCTTAATCTCGGTAATATCCGAAGGAATAGTAAGTGCGGTTACTTCGTTTCCGTTAAGGTATAGTTTTTCAGCGTGATAAAGTGGATTGGAGTCATATTCATTAAAACTAATCTTGCACCAAGCCGACAAATCGGTAATATTAACTATTGTCAGCGAGGTGCAACCAATGAATGCATAATCTCCAATCGAAGTAACGCTGTCGGGAATTGTAACACTTGTCAGCGAGTCGCAATAAGCGAATGCACCCCCTCCAATCGAAGTAACGCTGTCAGGGATTGTGACACTTGTCAGCGAGGTGCAATAAGAGAATGCACGTACTCCAATCGAAGTAACGCTATCAGGAATTGTTACACTTGTAAGGCTTCTGCAATAAGAGAACGCCTGATATCCAATCGAAGTAACGCTATTCGGGATTGTTACACTTGTCAGCGAGGTGCAATCCCAGAATGCATCCTCTCCAATCGAAGTAACGCTATCTGGAATTGTAACACTTGTCAGCGAGTTGCAACCACGGAATGCATAATCTCCAATCAAAGTAACGCTATCGGGGATTGTTATACTTGTCAGCGAGGTGCAATAAGCGAATGCACCCCCTCCAATCGAAGTAACGCTGTCAGGGATTGTGACACTTGTCAGCGAGGTGCAATTATAGAATGCCCACTCTCCAATCGAAGTAACCGTATCATCGAATGTTAGTATTCCTTGTCCATCTTCGTATGTATTGGAGATTAGTATTGCGCCAAACATTTTTGTGCTTGCATCGTAGGGAAATAGTTTTTTCCCATCAGTAGAGGTATAATATATTTTGTTGTTTTCATCAACAATTTTCGAGTTATTGCTCTTGGGCAGAGTGATAGTCGAGCCATCTGCCAAAGTAAAGGCAACCTCCGATTCGCCCTCCTCGACATTGATAATTATACCACTTGTACCATCTTCGCCCGTTGCCTTACCAAGTTGTTGCCAAGTTGCGCCATTGTCATAAGAAACATACCAATAGTCATTTTCGATTTTGAGTTGTGGAGTTACACCATTAGTTCCGTTTGTTCCGTCAGTGCCATTTACACCATTGGCCTGTATCTTGTTTCCCTTACCATCGAGCAACCACTCGCCATCGAGAGTCCAATAGTAGATATTGTCGGTGTCCTTCATTACACCAATCTTCGGAGTGTAGCCATCTTTGCCATCTACACCATCTTGTCCGTCTGCTCCGTCTTTGCCATTGTATATTGTAATGGTGTCGCTATTAGCAAATGAGATGGTGTAGCCTACAACTTTTCCATCTTCCCGAATAGGCGCAACATTAGTTACATAGTCACGCTTTTCGAGTGCATCAACGAGAGTCTGCAACGCTTCAATGTTAGTATTCATCTGCTTACACAACTCTTCGAGGGCGGTAATTCGCTCCTCGTGGTCACGAATAGACTCTTCCATCTCTCCAAATTTATCCCAAATGCCAGAGTCATCAAATTGGCACGATGTGAGTGCCAAAGTCGTTGCAATAACGACTGAAAGTAAAAATTTTTTCATAATTTTTATATTTAGTTGTTTGTATGTATGCACACAAAAAAGAAAGCGTGGCGTTGAAAACTTATTTCTGATAGATTAGCTCTGGTATAGCTTTGAGTGCGAAATAAGCAACAACCCACGCCTATACCCATTAGGGCAAGGCATAAGTCACAGCCTACTCTCCACTCGTTAAATTTACCAGATTTATCTATCGAGAATATGCTTACACTTTCCGTGTTATATGTCTGCAATCCGAGGACTGCAACGCAAATATAGCAACTTATTCCGAAAAACGCAAAATTTCTCTCGTCTTTCGTCTCTCGTCTCTCGTCTTTTTACTATCTTTGCCACAAAGATTAGAATTTTATGGAGTTTTTCAAGGAGTTCATCTTCGGAGAGGGCATTGCCCACTCTATATTTGTGCTGGCAATGACGATTGCCGTAGGCACTCTGCTCGCCAAGATTAAGGTGGGCGGAATCTCGATTGGCGCCACCTGGACGCTCTTTGCCGGTATCGTGGCAAGCCATTTCGGAATGAGCATACATGCCGACACACTGAACTTTGTGCGCGATTTCGGCTTGACACTCTTTGTCTTTTCGATTGGTTTGCAGATTGGCCCATCCTTCTTCTCGTCGCTACGCCAAGGCGGACTCAAACTGATGTGGCTCTCGATTCTTACAATGCTCTTTGCCGCCGTGGTGGCCTATCTGCTGTTCCTCATCACCGACACCCCTTTGCAGACAATGGTGGGCGTGATGGACGGAGCAGTTGCCAACACCCCTGCAATGGGTGCCACACAGCAGAGCTATCTCGATATGACAGGCATCGACGACAAGTCCATTCCATTGAGCTTTGCCGTAGCCTATCCCATTGGTGTAGTGGCAGTTATCCTCGCCTTTATGCTCTTGCGTTGGATATTGCGTGTGGATATTGCGAAGGAGCGTGATATTGTCGCAAAGAGTATGGGTGGTAACAAACTCGCAGCCAAGTTCTCCATCGAAGTAACCAACAGTCAAATGGACGGCAAAAGCGTAGGCGAAATTCGCCAAATCATTGCTCGTCAGTTTGTTATCTCACGTATCTCGCACGATGGCAACAAAGCTTTTATCGCCGATTCGTCGAGCCGGGTATATTGCGGTGATAAGGTCTTTGTGGTCTGTGCTGCGGAGGATAAGGAGGCAATTTTAGCCTTTCTCGGCAAGGAAATCGAGATGCTCGAAGAGGAGTGGGGCGAGTTCGAGGGACAACTCGTGTCGCGCCGTATCGTGGTCACTCAACCAAATATCAACGGCAAACGCTTTGTCGATTTGCGCCTGCGCACCAAATACGGCATCAACATCACGCGTGTAAATCGTGCCGGTGTAGATATCATTCCGCATCAGGGCATGGAGTTGCAACTCGGTGATAAAGTGATGGTTGTAGGCTCAGAGGAGGCGATTAACGAGGTTTCGAAACTACTCGGTAACTCCCTCAAAAAACTTCACGAGCCACATATTTTCACCCTCTTTCTCGGCATTGCGTTGGGCGTGTTGGTTGGCTCAATTCCGTTTATCGAAGCACCACAGCCGATAAAACTCGGTTTGGCGGCAGGACCTATGCTTATGGCGATTATTATTGGTCGCTTTGGAACTCATTGGCACTTAATCACATACACCACTTTGAGTGCAAACCTTATGCTACGAGAGGTAGGCTTGGCGATGTTCCTTGCATCGGTTGGCTTGGCATCGGGAAATGGCTTTGTAGAGGCGGTCGTAAATGGCGGTTATATCTGGTTGCTCTATGCACTCATTATCGCTGTTGTGCCGTTGTTGATTGTCGGCATTTATGCCCGTCTGCGCTACAAAATGGACCTCTTTACGATTATGGGAATGTTGTCGGGCAGTATGACCAACCCAATCGCCTTGAACTACGCTAACTCGTTGGCTGGTAGCGATATGCCTGCAATCAGTTACGCCACGGTCTATCCGTTAGCGATGTTCCTGCGCGTGGTTATCGCACAGGCAATGATTTTGATGTTGATGTAGGGTAGAGGGCTATTTAATCTCGAAATCGAGCAGGGTTGTTCCATTCAGCGACACCTCCACACGCTCGCTGATATGCGGTGTAAAAGGCTCGGTTGCTGCGAGATAAACAATATCGCCCGTTTTGAGCGTGAGCAACTCCGAAGCCTTTGCAAGGGCCTTATCGAGCGACAATTTCAAGGTTTGCAAGTCGCTATTTACTACCGAATTACCAACTTTTATATCAAGCACTCCATTAGCCACCGCATCGGGCGAAATCGTTTCGGGCGAGAGGGCGATAGACTTGTCGAAACAGTACGCCTCATCACACGGTCTGCCGAGCGCACAATTTCGCTCTACAATATCCTGCGCAGTGAAGGCAACCGCCACACCCACAGCATCGTAGCAGCGCGAAGCAAACTTCTCGTTCAGGCACTTTGCAAGGCGTGTAACGCGCAGATAGTAGCCCACCGTACAACGCATATCCTGCGAGAACGAGGGCATATAAAAGTCGTCATTATTGCGTAGCACCGAGGAGTCTGAGCGCACAGTCAGCCACAAATCTTCGCCACTTGCAAGGGCGTTATGTATAGAAACTATCTTCATCTATTTCAGTGAATTAACGATATCGGCAGCGACTCTACGGCTCGAACCCTCGCCACCCATCATCTCCTGCAATTCGGCAAAGTCAGCAAGCATTTTCGCTCGTTTCGAGCCGCCCTCCAAGATGGAACTCAACTCCTTGCTCACCGCCTCGACATCGATTTTATTTACCACAATCTCACGCACGCACTCACGGCCAAGATTTATATTTACAAGCGAAATGAACGGTATTTTCAGCACGATAGGGCGCAACCACTCATAAATCTTCGGCACATGGTAAAGCACTATTTCGGGTGTATTCATCAACGCCGTTTCGAGGGTTGCCGTACCCGAAGTAACGATTGCCGCCTCGGCATAAATCAGCGTGTCGTAGGTCTTGTTGCAGACCACTTTAACCTCCGAGCCTTGCAGAATCTTCTCGTAGAGCTCTCTTTCGAGCCACGGCACCGCAGCCACCACAAACTGATAATTCGGGAAATTGCGAGAAATGGCAATCATATCTGCCAAATTATCCTTAATCTCCGACCTGCGACTACCTGCCAGCAGAGCCACAATAGGGCGCTCGTCAAGTCCGTTTTCGCTTAGGAAAACCTCTCTTGACGGCATTGTCGCCTTGTATTGCGCTATCGAGTCGCACAGCGGATTACCGCAAAATACCGGCTCTATGCCTTTGGAACGGAAGTACTCGGTTTCAAACGGAAAGATGGTGTAGAGCCTATCGACATATTTGCGAATCGACTTCACACGCCACTCCTTCCACGCCCACACCTTTGGGGCGATATAGTAATAGACCTTCAAGCCCTTTGCCTTTGCCCACTTGGCGATGCGCATATTGAAACTCGGGTAGTCTATAAGTATCACAACATCAGGGTTAAACGCCTCGATATCGCGCTTGCACTCGTCGATTTGGCCGAGTACTGTGCGGAGGCTTCTAACGACCTGCACAATACCGAAAAACGATGTTTCACGGTAGTGCTTCGCAAGATTCTCCTTGCCACCGACCTCTGCCATCTTGTCGCCACCCCAGAAGCGGAACTGCGCCTCGGAATCCTCCGCCACAATCCCCTTCATCAGGTTGCTACCGTGCAAATCTCCCGAAGGCTCACCAACGATTATATAATATTTCATATTATATAAATTGACAATTGATAATTGAAAATTGACAATTAAATGTACTTTTCTTGCTTTTGGCGTCACGCTTTCAGCGTTCTATGGCGTCAGGCACAAGTCTCTTCTATGGCGACACCGACATTGTCGGTGTTATGGCGACCCCATAAAGCACCTGAGGTGCGCCGTCATAAAGGGTTAAAAACCCGCCGTTATAAAGCAGTCGCAGACTGCGCCGCCAAAACTCCTTTCAATTCGCAAAATTAAAAATTTTTGCCGACAATACCGCAACTCTCGAAAATAATTTATATATTTGCACTTGCAATCGCAAGGTTGCGAACATATTTCGATGAAAGTGTATTAGCTTTTATCCTTTGTGTGAAATCTGGAAAATTTCAAAGCGACAAGGAAAAGCAAAACACTCATTACTTTGTATTGGTACATCTTTTGAGGTATTCTATGCCTCATTTCCAATGCTTGGTGTGAGGTATTGTTTATTGTCGCTTAGGTATTCCAGAACCTCACACAAAATAAACTAATCAACCTCACACTTTCTTTTTTATAATAACGCCTTTTCGGGGTTGGTGGGCAAGCAAAAACTTATTTTATTATGTTTTGTAATTCTTGTGGGGCAGAAATCAACGATCAAGCTATCGTATGTCCCAAATGTGGCGTTGCCACTGTCAAACACCCTAGTAATGTGGTGAAGGAACCCGTACCTCACGGGGTTAGTGCTCTTGTATGCAGTATCTTTGGATTAGTTGTACCATGCGCAGGAATGGTACTGTCAATCATCGGTCTGTGTCTCTCTATTTCTGGGCGAAATAGCGTTAAAAGTAATCCAGAAAAATATGGCTCAACAACTATGCTGACCGTTGCATTGAGTCTAAGCATTATTGGCTTGGTAGGCAGCATTGTGTACCTTCTTCTGTTAATCCTTATGTGGGTAGGATTGGTTGATCTAGGATTAGGTCTTTTTGACTTTTATGAGAATTTATTGAATTTATAATTTTTAATACAAGGTAGATATGAAAAAGAAGATTTTTAAGTATGTAATGATAATCGGTTTATTGGTTGCTTTTATTGTATATATGTGTAAGAGTTGTGGTCAAAGTTCAGAAGCAGAAATCGCACCAGAGCCTACAATTGAGGAGACATCGACAAATAGCACTAACGCACCACAAACTGACACTACGGTTGAAACCGTTGCTATTGAGGAGCCTACTACACCAATAGTAGAGGAAAAGGAGGCTTCTAATAATACTCAATGGGATGAACTTCTTGATGAATACGAGGAGTTTATTGACGACTACATTGCTTGCATGAAGAAGGCAAATAATGGAGATTTATCTGCAATGAGCGAGATGGCTGAACTTATGAAAGATGTTCAAGATATTTCGGGAAAGATAGAAAAGGTTTCGAGTAGCCTAACAGCATCACAAGCCTCACGCTACTCAAAGCTAATGCAGAAATTGTCGAATGCTGCATCTAATCTATAACTAAATTTTGCTTGAAGTAAGGATGAATATTTACAAATTTATTGCGGCAACTATATTCACAATTTTCTCGCCCGTATTACTGCATGCTCAACACATTCAGGAGTGGACAAGTGAATTTGCAGTAAGATATGGCGATTATCGTGATGAGACATTTACCATTAGAGTACTTGTAGATATGGAGCCAAATGACTACGCCAATGCGGAGTTCGTATTGGGTTGTCGTGCTGGTGGAGAGTTGCTACCTGCAATGATTTTCCTACACGGAGAACGAGAGTTGCAGAGTTTTTACAACGAACTCAAAGCCATTAGAAACAAATACAGCGAATGGTTGTCTGTTGCCAAAGCAAATGGTGTACGCAATATGGTAAAAGATATCCCCATACAGATTAGTAGCAGGGAATTGCATTACTATAACGGACAGATGACAGAACTTAAATCGGTTAATACGCCATTAAAAGCGCTATTCCGAGCAGAGTTTTCAAGTCTTTCGTTATTGCCAACCAATACCATCAGAATCGGTTTTAACTCTTTTGAGCCAGAGGCAATACCGATATTTCATGTACGCTCTGTCGCAGATTTAGACAAAATTCTAAATGCGGTAAATATCGTCAAAATAAAAGCGAAAATTAACGCAAAACAACAGAAAAACAATCTGTTCAACTAATGAAAAGCCCCGAGCAAACTAATCTGCTCGGGGTTTTATTAAAAAGCCAATGGCCAATATCTACCCAACTTCAAAATCGTCAATGATTAGATTATTTTTGTGCGAGGCGAGGGAACGGAAGCGGAGCATACTTGGGCGTATGTGAGCATTTCGTTATCCGAAACATCGTGCAAAAAGAACTAATCAGAACGATTTTACTCCAACAGGTCGGGGCGAAGGAGTTTTGTCCTTTCGTAGGCCTGCTCGTCTTGCCACTTGGCTATCTCGGCAAAGTTGCCCGACAACAAAACATCGGGTACTTTCCAGCCGTTGAACTCCGCAGGGCGGGTATATACGGGCGGAGCGAGCAAATCATCTTGAAAGCAGTCGGTGAGTGCCGAAGCCTCGTCACCAATAGCACCCGGCAGAAGGCGCACCACCGAGTCGGTAATAATCGCTGCTGCCAGCTCGCCACCCGTCAAGACATAGTCGCCAACCGATATCTCGCGAGTGATAAGATGCTCACGAATGCGATAGTCGATACCCTTGTAGTGTCCGCAGAGGATAATTATATTTTCGAGTGTCGAGAGTCGGTTTGCCTCGTGCTGGTCGTAGCGAATGCCATCGGGCGAGGTGAAGATAATCTCGTCATAGTGACGCTCGCTCTTTAACTTCTCGATGCAGCGGAACACCGGCTCAATCTTCATCACCATACCTGCCTCGCCACCGAAAGGGTAGTCATCGACCTTGTGGTGCTTATCCTCCGAGTAGTCGCGGATATTGTGGATATGTATCTCGGCAAAACCGCCCTCCTGCGCACGCTTCAATATCGACTCATTCAGCGGCGACACCAAGAGTTCAGGTACAACTGTTAAGATGTCTATACGCATAGCTTTTTCAATTATTAGACGAAAGACGAGAGACGAAAGAAAATAATTCTCAATTTTCAATTCTCAATTCAGAAATTCACCTCTCCGTTCAAGGCTTCGACCACAAATGGGTTGTAGAGCGATTCGTGGCCGATATTGCTCTTGTCGCCGTGTCCGGGGTAGATTGTAACCTCATCGCCCAACGGCAAAATCGCACCCAAAATAGACTTGACAATCGTAGGGTAGTCGCCACCCGGAAGGTCGGTGCGACCGATGCTCTCGCGGAACAATGTATCGCCCGTAAAGAGCGTTTTCGACTCCTCATGCAGGAGCGACACGCAACCCGGAGTATGCCCCGGAGTAGCAATAACACGCAATACGGTATTGCCGAAGCGCACCTCAGGCGTTGTTGCAAGGTCAATATCTATCTCCTCGGGCAATGCGCCCAACTCCATACCGAACATTGCACCGCTTGCACGACCGTTTTTGAGGAGTGGCAGGTCGGCAGATGAGGCGGCAAACTTCACCCCGTAGGTCTCGCGCAGAAATTCAACGCCAAGGATATGGTCAAAGTGGCAGTGGGTATTTACCGCCAAGACAGGCTTCAAACCCTGCTCCTCGATAAACTCTGCCAACATCTTATCCTCACGAGCCGAGAGGTTTCCCGCATCAATCACGATGCACTCCTTCGTGGAGTCCCACACGATATATGTATTCTCCTGAATCGGATTAAAAACAAAAGTTTTAATTTGCATAGTTTTCCTTATTTTTTGCAAAAATAAGAAAAAGAACGGAAAACGGAAAGCGGAAAACGGAAAACTATCTATTTTTTATGGCTTTTAGCCATTGGCCATTAGCTAAAATCGTCATTCAGAGAGTCGTTAGGCTCGTGGGACCGCTGCGATTAAGTCGAGGGCAGAGGCTGCTTGCAGACTTTGCCGAGGCGGAGCAGTGAAGACCAACGGTCAATCTCCCTTATTGTTGTTAAAATTAAAATGGGAGATTGCTGCAGTCGTTACACTCCTTCGCAATGACGGATTATATATTTTCTTGCAATTTGCGAAATAAAGTGCTATATTTGTGGTGCAATCGAAAGATTGTGGACATATTACGAAAGTGTTTTTCGAAGTCTTGCTATGAAAATGTGGTAGTTTTCTTTTGAATCAAAGACAACGGACAGCACTCATTTCTTGTATTTGCAACGTGGCACGCTCTGTGCCTACGCCTTGCAATATACAGGTGTGAGGCAGTAGCGTTTATTTGATTCGGGTTATACCACAACCTTCATAGTAATAAGCGAAAACAACCTCACACTTTCTTTTTATACTAACTGCGCATTCGGGGTTGGTGGGCATAAAACTTAAATACTATGAAACAAATTTATTTATGGTTGTCAATTTTTACATCCATTGCTCTTCGTAGTTGTAGCCACACAATGACTCTTGGGTATAAGGGACACGATTATGCGAGATTTAATCTCGATAAAAGAGTTAATTCGGAAGAGTACCAAGTAATCAAATCAGCTTCTGGCGAAGCCAAAGCTATGTACATACTAGGTTTCGGAGGATTATCTGACAATGCTAAAACATTAAACGACTCTTCCTATAAAGATATGGTGAGCAATGCGCAACTGAAATCAAATCAAGCAATTATCAATGTTACTTCCGAATCTCGAGTTGCCATATTTCCGTTCGTAGGAGTTAGAACAGTTTACACGACAGGTACGGTGATAGAATTTACTCCAAGCAAAGAATCTGTGGCACCTAAAAACAACGAAACGGCGTTTATTTCACCGAACCCAAAAGATGATAAATCTCAAGATATTATCCAATCATGTATAGAGTCAAATATCGCAAAACTAAACTCGTTGAAAATTGACAAAGTAAGTTCTAGTTACACCGCTCTAGGTGATTCTTATATAAATACAAAAGGAGAGGATAATGTAAAGCGTGCCTTTTTGTGTTATTATCTTGGAGCTAAACAAAATGAACCAGAGGCATTTTATCTTTTGGCAACTTACTATGAAACTAGTTTCTATCAAGGTAATTTTGCCATACATAGAGATTTAACGTTGGCGTCAGCCCTTTACGAAAAGGCGGCCGAAATGTCAGTGCCTGGCGCAAAAGAAAAAGCCGAGAGTTTGAAAAAATAAAAAAATCCAACCAACTCAACCATCGCAGATATCGAAAATGATACCCAGCAGTAAGGAATGTAGGGAATTTAATGAGAATAGGGAGATTAGCATCGCTAAACTCCCTAATTTCTCTAAACTCACTAAAAAGCCAATCGCCATTGGTTAAAAGCCCAAAGTTTTCCGTTTTCCGCTTTCCGTTCTCCGTTGGTTAAATTCCTGCTATTTTCTTGATTTCGTTCAACTTATTCAACGCCTCCAATGGTGTGAGAGAGTTTATATCCAACCCCTTGATTTGGTCACGAATTTGAATCAGTACGGGGTCTTCGAGTTGGAACATCGACAACTGTACATCGGGTTGGCGTACCGACTCGGCTACATCTGCAACCTCTTGTGCCGACACCTTCTTGCCACGCTTGCGAAGTTCGCCCTTCGGCACCATATCGCTATTGCCATACGCCTTCTCCAATGCTCCGAGAATTGCCGTAGCACGCTCCACAATGGTCGTAGGCATACCCGCCAATCGTGCCACATGGATACCGAACGAATGTTCCGTACCGCCACGCTCCAACTTACGCAAGAATACCACCGTGCCGTCAATCTCCTTGACCGAAACATGGAAATTCTTTACTCGGTTGCACACCTGCTCCATGTCGTTGAGTTCGTGGTAATGCGTTGCAAAGAGTGTGCGAGGGTGTGCCGTAGGGTGGTTGTGCAAATACTCAACCATAGCCCACGCTATCGAAATACCATCGTAGGTGCTTGTGCCTCGACCAATCTCGTCGAGCAGCACCAAACTGCGCTCCGAGATATTATTCAAGATACTTGCCGACTCCAACATCTCGACCATAAAGGTAGATTCGCCCTGCGAGATATTGTCCGATGCACCCACACGGGTAAAAATCTTATCCACCAAGCCAATCTCCGCCTTTGCAGCCGGTACAAACGAGCCCATCTGCGCCATCAGCACGATGAGAGCCGTCTGACGCAGCAGTGCCGACTTACCCGACATATTCGGGCCGGTAATCATCATAATCTGCTGCGACTCGGTGTCGAGCACCAAGTCATTCGGGATATATCGCTCGCCAACCTTCATCAAGGTCTCGATTACGGGGTGGCGAGCCGATTTCAGTTTTATTGTGGTCGAATTATTCAACTCCGGACGCACATACTTGCGCTCCACCGCCACAACTGCCAACGAGTAGAGGCAGTCGATGCGGGCAACAATCTGTGCATTGCGCTGAATATCTCGCAACGAGCCTGTGACATAGACGATTAGGTCGTTGTATATCTGCTGTTCGAGTTGCAAAATTCGCTCCTCCGCACCGAGAATCTTTTGCTCGTACTCCTTCAACTCCTCGGTGATATATCGTTCGGCTGCCGCCAAGGTCTGCTTGCGAATCCAACGCTCCGGTACCTTATCCTTGTGGGTATTGCGCACCTCGATATAGTAACCAAAGACATTATTATAACCGATTTTGAGCGATGGAATACCCGTCAGTTCGCTCTCCTGCTCCTGAATTTTTTGGAGTACCTCCTTGCCGTGCAGAGCCACTCGGCGCAAGTCATCGAGTTCCGCCGAAACACCATCGGCAATGATGCCGCCCTTCTGAATCTGATTGGTTGCAGGGTCCGGATAAATGGTCTGCGCAATACGCCCCGACACCTCGCTCAGAGGGTTTATCTTCGATGCTGCGAGGTGCAGAATATCGCTATCCGAGGACTCCAACGCCGCCTTCAAAAGTTCTATCGCCTCCAACGAATTTTTCAGTTGAATCATCTCGCGAGGTAATACTCGCAAACTCGCTATGCGTGAGGCAATTCGCTCAATATCGCCCGTCATCGAGAGATGTTCGTTCACTGCCGAACGAGTAGCCGCATCATTCACAAAAACCTCGACCATATTCTGTCTATCCTCGATGCGTTTCAGGTCGAGAATCGGCATTGCAATCCACTTGCGCAAGAGTCGTGCACCCATTGCAGTACGGGTTTTGTCGAGCGTCTTCGCAAGCGAGAAATTCGTATCGCCACCTGTCGAAGCGAAGAGTTCGAGGTTGCGAGAGGTGAACTTATCAATCCAAACATACTCCTCACGGTCAAGACGAGATAGAGAGGAGATATGCGCCACATTGTTGTGTTGTGTAAATTCGAGGTAGTAGAGTATCGCTCCCGCAGCCGAGATAGCACTGCGCATACCCTCCACGCCAAAGCCTTTGAGCGAAGGCACCGAGAAGTGCGTTTTCAACTTGCCGTAATTGACCTCGTAGGAGAAAACCCAATCTTCGAGGCAGTAGATGTAGTATCGCGAGCCGAAAGCCGCCACAAAACGCTCCTTCAAACCACGCTGATAGACAATCTCTTTTGGAGCAAACGACGAGAGCAACTTTTCGATATAGCGGTCATCGCCCTCGGCAACCGAGAACTCACCCGTAGTGAGGTCGAGGAATGCCACGCCCGTAGCCGACTGACCGAAATAGACCGATGCGAGGTAGTGGTTTTCGCGCTGCTCGACAACATTATTTTCGAGCACTACGCCCGGAGTAACAACCTCTATAACACCTCGGCGCACCACATCTCCTTTTGCGGTTTTGGGGTTTTCGAGCTGTTCACAGATAGCCACACGCTTGCCGGCACGCACCAAACGAGGAAGATAGGCATCTATGGCGTGATGCGGAAATCCCGCAAGTTCGACCATCGCTGCACCGCCATTGGCACGACGAGTGAGCGTAATGCCGAGTATGGCACTCGTCTCGATAGCATCTGCACCGAATGTCTCGTAGAAATCGCCCATACGGAATAGCAAAAGCGCATCGGGATATTGCGCCTTCACCTCATCGTACTGCTCCATCAACTTCGTCTTGCCCGACTTCTTCTCCTGCTCTTCGTCTGTTTTCTTTCCTCGTGCCATTATCTCTTTTTGGGCTTTTAGCCATTAGCCATTGGCTATTAGCTTTTTATTATACAATCGTGCAAAGATAACAAAATTAACGGAAAACGGAAAGCGGAAAGCGGAAAACTAATAAAAAATCGTCATTACGAGCGAATGTAATGAGCGTGGTAATCTCCCACTTTTTAATTAAAATACAATAAGGGAGATTCTCACGGCTTCTGCGAAGCCTCAGAATGACAAATTATTATAAACATCAAACTATACCACTCCGAAAATTAAGGGTTTTCTTGCTTTTATTCTTTTTTAGGGGAGCAATGCCCTGCGAGGTGTTGTTTGTTTGCGAAAAAGTTTCTAAATTTGCAGTGCTGAACGGCTATTTGTGGCTGAACGGCAGACATATAGAAAGTGTTTTCGCAGTCCTTTGTAGGAAATCTGACAGTTTCAAACAAGCAAAAGGATAACCGAACAACACCTATTTCTTGTATATATGCGATTGGCATGTTCTATGCCGATGTATTGCTATATACAGGTGTGGGGCATTGTATCGTTTATTTTTGCTTGGGTTTTGTCAGAACCTCCTACTTGATAAACGGAAATTCAACTCCACACTTTCTTTTTTATATACTAACCCACCGCATAGGAGTTGCTACGGTACAAATACAGGCTACAAATATGAAACTATTTGTAATTATGTTGATTTCGGCAACTCTGTTTTCTTGTAAATCGGAAACGGAGCAGTTTGTTGACCGATACAAACAATTCACAACCGAATTATCCGAAAAATACTCCAACTACGGCTCAATGGAGCGTGATTCGGTACGCATACAGTATAAAGTATTGCGTGATAAGGCAAAATTATATGAGTCACAATTAACCAACGCAGAACGAGTTGCGATAGATAGTTGCAACTATAAAATCAATGCTGTTTTAATAAAGACAACATCCGAGAATGCTATTAATTCGGTGGGTAATTTTCTTAACGAAACAGCCGGTACAATCAAAGAACTTATAGAAAAATAAGTATATCAAATTTTATTAATCTTAACTTAAAAAATTACAATTATGACGAAAGGAAAGAAACATGTAAACATGATTGAATCCAAAATGAAAGTTGTTATTCTGCATGGGAAACACAACAGTGGCAAAACAACTACTTTCAACCATCTTTACGAAGAGTTATTATCACGCAAAGCGGAAGTGTGTGAGTCTAAAAGAGAATTACCTGGCAGAGATGATTTTGAGTGTGTATTAAAGTATAATGACAAAAAGATTGCGCTGTTCTCTTTGGGTGATTATATGTTTGCGATAGGTAGTGCTGTCGGATATTACACAAGAGCGAATTGTGATGTATTGGTAGTTGCGCACAGTCTAAAAACCCCAATACACCAAAATAGCTTATTCAAGGCACGCAAATATCCGTATGCCATAATCAACAAGGAATTAGATAAGCACGGAGGAAACAGTGGGGAAAATATTAGATGAATTAAGATAGCTATTGTTAAACTATTAAATACTCAAATTTATGTACAATGAAAAAATTGAAGCCTTAATTAAGGCTGCGCTTGCAGATGGCGAATTGACCGAAAAGGAGAAACAGGTATTATTTAGGAGAGCACAAGAGCACGGCATTGACCTTGATGAATTTGAAATGGTTCTTGATGCGAAACTTGTAGAGTTGAAGAAATCAGAACAAACCGCAGCGCCGAAGTCTGAAAAATTTGGTAATGTCCGCAAATGTCCCTCATGCGGTGCTATTGTTGGAGCATTCAAAGGTGTATGTCCAGAGTGCGGATTTGAATTTACGGATATAGACGCAAATCTATCTTCAAAAAAACTATATGAAGCATTATTAAACGAGAACGATAGTAAGAAGAAAATTGAGATAATAGAGGCTTTTCCAATACCGAATGCAAAGGCTGAGTTATTAGAGTTCCTCACCGCACTTAAATCGAGAAGTCTAGATTCTAGTAACGAACTTGCAAATGCATATTATAGAAAGTATTCAGAGTGTATAGAGAAGGCTAAAGTATCGTTTTTTGATGACCAACAACTCAGACCATTTATAGACGATTTCGATAATTTTAAGAAAAAGGCTCGCAATAGAATGATTATAGCACAATCAAAAAAGATACTATCGTTCATATGGAATAACAAGGTTACTATAATTATTTTGTGGATTGTTATCTCAGTATTATTCTCAATGATATTTTTGTAAATACATAAAAAATCACACAATGGGTCTATTTGATAGAAAAAAAGAGAGCGGACTAATGGATGTAATCCGCTGTGATGAACAAGAGTATTTGGTGTGGAAATGGCGACCATCGGGAGAGGCCAATTCGACCAAACGAGAGAATGCCATTCGCTATGGTAGTTCACTGCGAGTGAAAGATGGCGAGGTGGCAGTATTTGTCTATAAAAAAGAGGGCGGAGAGGTTATGGATTTTATTGTAGGACCTCACGACCAAAAAATAGAGACCGCAAACTTCCCAATCTTGGCAAGTATCGTAGGTGCTGCGTGGGGTGGAAATTCACCTTTCCAAGCAGAGGTCTATTTTATCAACTTGCAGGGCAATAATCAGATACGCTTTGC
>JAGBCX010000015.1 GCA_017937805.1 Alistipes sp.
ATGTTTAGCCCAAACGATATATTGTACGAAGATAACCACTTGCTTGTTGTGAATAAGCGGGTGGGTGACCTTGTGCAACCCGATAAGACGAGCGATGATGCGCTCGAAAACTATCTCAAAGCCTTCTTGAAGG
This sequence comes from Alistipes sp., assembly GCA_017937805.1. Taxonomy (GTDB): domain Bacteria; phylum Bacteroidota; class Bacteroidia; order Bacteroidales; family Rikenellaceae; genus Alistipes. The sequence goes on from JAGBCX010000015.1 coordinate 134, forward strand.
TGCGTGACCACAAACCGGGAGATGTCTTTCTCGGCGTGGTACATCGTATCGACCGCCCTGTAAGCGGTGCAGTGCTGTTTGCCAAGACCTCGAAGGCGTTGGTGCGCCTTAACGAGATGATTCGTAAGGGCGAAATCCGAAAACACTATTGGGCTATCGTGGAGGCTCGACCTACTACGGAGCAGGGCAGTCTTCGCCACTATATCTTACGCGATGGCAAGACCAATCGCTCACACGCCTACGACAAACCACGTGCCGAGGCGAAAGAGGCTCGTCTGAATTATGAAATGATTGGTTGTAGCGACCGTTACACCTTGCTCGATATCGAACTCTTGACTGGCCGTCATCATCAAATCCGTTGCCAACTCTCAAAAATGGGTTGCCCGATAAAGGGCGACTTGAAGTATGGTGCGAAGCGTTCAAATCCAAATGGAGGAATTTCGCTCCATTCGCGCTCGTTGGCATTTATGCACCCCGTGCGTAAGGAGTTGGTGGAGATTGTGGCACCTGTGCCAACAGATGATAATTTGTGGAAGTTTTTTGCAGAAAATAATAACACTTTATAACCTATGCGTATCGTAATTCAAAGAGTGCAGCGTTGCAGTGTAACGGTTGAGGGCAAGACGATTGGCGAAATCGGCAAGGGCTTGGCCATTCTGCTCGGCATTGAGGAGGCCGATACGCAGGAGGATATTGATTGGCTGTGCGGTAAGGTGTCGCGCCTGCGCATCTTTGATGACGAGAACGGAGTGATGAACCTCGACATTCAGCAGGCAGAGGGCAGAGCGATAGTGATTAGTCAATTCACACTCTTTGCTTCGACAAAGAAGGGTAATCGCCCATCGTATATTCGTTCGGCAAAGGAGGCAGTATCAAAGCCTATGTACGAGAATTTTTTGAAAACTCTTTCGGAGGTGCTGGGCGAAGAGGTTGAGCATGGCGAGTTTGGAGCAGATATGCAGGTGTCGCTCGTGAATGACGGACCGGTAACGATTTGTATTGACTCAAAAAACAGAGAATAAATAACTAAAAAACCTAAAAAATAAAAAACATGAAAAAATTAGCACTATTTCTATTGTCTGTGCTTGCAGTATCCTATGTGAGTGCACAGACAGGTGGTACGGAAAAACGAGTATTTGAGGGAGCAATGATTCTTGCTCAGCGAAATCTGTCGGAGGATGGAAAGGCGTTTGTTAAGAGTTTTCTCGGGCAGAGCTTCTATGAGGATGTGCAGTTCCTCTACAATCTCGAAAAGAAGAAGCAGGCAACCCATTCTGCCGATATCCACTACCTCTATCTCGACAAGGATTTTCGCCCGATGAAGCGCGAGGGTGATGACCTTATTGCGAAGATTGAGGAGTCGATGGCTATTGTTCGCGATCGTGAAGGCAGAGAGCGTGCGGAGGTTGTAATGGCACTGCGCACAATCATCAATTTGATGAGCGATATGCACCTTATAGGCCATGTCCGCTTGGAGAGTGTGCCACACTCAATGCAGGATTTCAAAATTCTGTGTTATAGTGGCGATACACCAAAATATAACAAGCGTAAGCACCCTGTATCTTGGTCGCGTTTCTGGTCTATTTATGACGCTTGGCATAGCGGCATGACCGGTGCGATGTGGGCCGATGACTACGAAATGGCCTATGGCAGCAAGGCAAAGCAGTACTCTGCCGGTTCGTTACACGATTGGGCTGCCGACATGGGTAAGACTGCAAATGAGATTTATAAGTGGGCGGCACCTGACTATGAGATGCCTCGTATTCAGCGCAACGATTTGAAGGATTTTCATTTCGAGCAGATGGCAAAATTGGGCTATCGTTTGGCTGTTATGCTAGACATGTTGGCTCAGGCTCAATAATCTGATATTTTAAACATTACACAATAAAACTACTATGAAAAAACTATTTGTTCTAATCGTTGCATTTGCGGCATTTTCCGTAAATAGCGCAATGGCGTGGGGCGGTTTTGCCCATTCGGCCATCACCGAGATTGCAGAGCGCAATCTTACAGATGAAGCTCGTGAGCAGATTCATCACTACTTGAATCACTCATTGCCATTCTATGCAATTTGGATGGACCAATTCCGCTATACCGACCCGTATCGTCCATCGGGCAAGTGGCACAGCAACTGGATGGACGAGAATGGCGCTCTTGATGTTCTAAACGAGAAGTGTGCAGCATATCAGACTGACCGAATTTGGCGTGAGATGAAGAACTACAAGAGTATGTCACATGAAGAGGTGCGACTCAACTTGCTCTATCTTATCCATTTGGTGGCAGATATGCACTGCCCGGGACACAACGTATGGCCTAAGAAGTCGCATCCACAATACTACTATCACCTCACAAATAACAAAGGTGGAAAGGAGAGTTTCCACAAGGTTTGGGACGCAGATGCTATTGAATATGGTCGCAGAAAGTGGACTGTAAGCGAGTATGCTGATAAGATGGCAACACTCTCGCCAAAGGAGATTAAAAAGATATGCAAAGGCACTCCTTTCAAGTGGGCAACATCGAGCCTGCCACATGCAGAGGAGACCTTCGATTTGACACCGGAGGGCTCTAACAAGCAGGCGTATTCGAAAGAAACCCGCCTCAGAATGCAGCGTATATGCGATGAGGAGGCTGTAAAGGCCGGCTATCGTTTAGCACATGTTATGAATCAGATTTTTAGCACAAAGAAATAAGAAACAGCACTATGAAGAAGATTTTTATAACGCTCGCCCTCGTAATGGGCGTATATTCGGCACAGGCGTGGAATTGGGTTTATGACCAAGCCGCTTTGTTGTTGGCATTCGAGAATATGACTCCTGTGGCTCAGGCCGAGATGAAGAAGTATTTGGGTGAAGATATTCGCAATCAGGTTCAGACCTTCGAGAAGGCTCGCAAAAAGGGCAATTTGCTCGAAACAGCCGATTGGCGTACAATATCGCTCGATATGAATTTGCGACCTGTGGTAGCAGATGACAAGAATGCTATTGCTCAGCTCGAAAATGCAGTTGAGGTTGTTAAAAACCAAGCTAACAAGGATAATGATGAGGTAGAGTTTGCTATTCGCAAAATCATAGAGCTGACTATCGATATGCACAATGTTGCAAATGTCTATCTTGCGGAGTTCCCTTACTCGAAGGAGGATTTCGAATTCCAGCAGTCGGCAGGTGGATACGGAAAGAGAGAGAAATTTAGAACCCGCAAGTGGAAACACTTCTGGACCTATGGTTTTTCGGTATTTCACTCTGCGTGGTCTGCGGAGATGCATGTTCGCGATTTGAAGGTGTGTCATGGTCGCAACAAGGAGAAATATATGGCAGGTACAATTCGTACTTGGGCCAGCGATATGGGTAACTTGGCAAAACCTCTCTATGAGTGGGCAGGCCCCGACTGTGAGCTTTCGCGTCAGGCTCATTCGGAAGAGGAGGAGCGATTCTATGCAGGTGTAGCTCGTGCCGCATACCGTATTGCCGCGTTGATGAATGAGGCTACAAAATAATCAACCTAAATATTAAATAACACTATTATGAACAAAACAATTTTAAGATTATTGCTCGTTGTTGTTGCGACAATGTTTGTCGCTGAGAGAGCCATGGCGTGGGAGAACGTCGGACATGCGGTAATCGCCTACAATGCCGAAAGGCTTCTCGATCCTGAGGTAAAGGCAAAATGCCGTCACTATCTCAAAGCTTCTATCCCATTTTATGCCACATGGATGGACCAAGCTCGTTCTATTGAGCCATACACCGTGTGCGATAAGTGGCATAGCACCAATATTGATGCTAAAAACAAGGTTGTTGTAGGTAAGCCTACCACCGGTGCCTACCATATTGAGCGTATTCGTAAGGAGATGGCAAATGGTGCCTACAAAACTATGTCCGATTCGTTGGTAAAAATCAACTTGCAGTACCTTATCCACATGGTTGGCGACCACCACTGCCCTGTGCATGTGCGTTGGAGCAAGAAGTCGCACCCTCAATTCCATTACAACCTTTTGAATAAAGGCAAAAAACGTCGTCCTCACGGCTTCTGGGACGGTTCTATTGCATTCCGCCGTGGCAAGTGGACAGCAGAAAAGCATTTTGAGAATATGCAGCTTCTCTCGCCTAAGCAGGCTAAGAAGATGCAGAAGGGTACAGCTTACGATTGGACCCAGGAGACTGCCGATGTATGGCGTAAGTACTGCTTCCCTGCAATGCCGGAGGGTACCGACATATCAAAGATGAGCGAGGAAGATGTTGCTACCGTTCACGCAATTGTGGATAAGCAGGTACAGCGAGCAGCATACCGTTTAGCAGGAGTATTGACCGAAATTTTTAAGGAGTAAAGGATATGAAGAAGATTATATTGGCTGTGTTGCTCGTTGCAGCAACACTATCGGCAAAGGCATGGAGTACAAACTACGATAAGGCTGTATATCTCGTTGCATCACAGAACTATACACCCGAAACTCACAAGTTGGTTTCGTACTACGTAAATAAGGACCATACTCGCGCAGCTAACCACCTCGGTTGGCATCGCCGCAATGGTCGTCATCTCGAAACTGAGGGTTGGCACTCACTTCACCTCGATGCAAACCTGAAGCCTGCAGCAAAAGATGCTAACGATGCTTTGGTGCAGATTGAGAAGGCTTTGGAGATTATCCGCAATCGTGAGCAACACGAGAAAGCAACCGTAAGTTTTGCAGTTCATACTGTAATGAACTTGATTGTCGACATGCACAATCTATCGAACGTTTTTATTGAGGGTATTCCGCAGTCGGGAACCGATTTCCAGCTCGATATTTCGCAGTGTTCGGTGGCTAACAGACCAATCAGATGGTTTAAGTATTCATGGAAGAAGCTCTGGACATATCGTTATCAGACTTTCCACGGAAATAATGTCTATTCGCCGCAGATGTGGTCGGAGGATATTGTCTGCATGTATGGCGACAAGAAGGCTGATTTCTCTGCCGGAACTCTCCAAGATTGGGCTACCGATATCGGTACTTACACCAAGGGCGTTTACGACCGATTAGAGAAGGAGGAAGGTCGCTTTATTCACGCAACAGTTCAAGACCACGAAGCGTTGCACATGGCATGTTTGGCTCGTGCAGCATACCGCATTGCGGCACTTCTGAACGAGAACTTGAAGTAGTATTTTTACGATTAAATCTTTTTGCGTGGTGAAATTTATAATTTCACCGCGCTTTTCTTTTGTAGTTCGCAGAATTATCCATAAATTTGTGATTTATTAGGAGTGTTGTCACAAAAACGCTAAAAAATGAAGAGAATAATCCTCTCCGGTGGTGGTACCGGAGGTCATATCTACCCAGCCGTTTCGGTTGCCGAGGCGTTGAAAAAACGCTTGGGCGATGATGTTGAGATACTGTTTGTGGGTGCAGAGGGCAAGATGGAGATGTCGTTAATTCCAAATTTGGGCTACAACATCAAAGGCTTGAATATTGTCGGTTTGCAACGCCGTTTCACTTGGAAGAACTTTGCTCTCCCCTACTATCTGTTGCGCAGCCTTAATCAGGCTCGCCGCATTATCAAAGAGTTCAAACCCGATGTTGTGGCGGGTTTTGGTGGTTACGCCAGCGCGCCGATAGTATTTGTGGCACAACGTATGGGTGTGCCGACCATTATTCAAGAGCAAAACTCGTATGCAGGTTTGGTCAATAAGATTGTGGGTGGTCGCGCCAAAAAAATATGCGTGGCGTACGAGGGTATGGAGCGATTTTTCGATAAGGCTAAGATTGTCTTGACGGGAAATCCTCTGCGCAGCGCCTTTGGCAGTGGTAGTATCGACCGCAAAGAGGCATTTGCACACTACGGATTGAAGGAGGGTTTGCCAACCATTTTGGTTGTGGGTGGTTCGCTCGGAACCCGTACGCTGAACAATATGATGAAGTCGTGGATTGTAACGCTTGGTGGCGAGGCTCCCGTGCAGGTTGTATGGCAGACGGGCCGCTTCTACGAGAAGGAGATGCGAGAGTTTTTTGCACACTACCCTACGAAAAATATCTCACTTGTGCCATTTATCGACCGTATGGACTACGCCTACGAGATTGCCGATGTGGTAATTTCGCGCAGTGGCGCATGTACGGTGTCGGAGTTGTGTTTGGCAAAGAAGCCTACGCTCTTTGTTCCTTCGCCAAATGTAGCAGAGGACCATCAGACCAAAAATGCTCGTGCCTTGGTGGATAAGGGCGCAGCGATGATGGTTAGTGATGCCGAGGCTGCCGATTGCGGTATCTCAACCGCATTGAAGATGGTGTCAGATGAGGCGTTGTTGGCAAAACTCTCGAAGAATATTGCAAAGTTGGCTACGCCCGATGCAGCGGAGCGTGTAGCAGACGAAATTCTTAAACAAATTAAGGAGTAGCAAAGATGAAGAATCGTGTCTATTTTCTTGGTATTGGCGGTATCGGCATGAGTGCCTTGGCGCGCTACTTCCTCCACGAGGGGTGGCAGGTGGCAGGTTACGACCGCACCGCAACCGACCTCACACGCAAGTTGGAGGCTGAGGGGGCATTGGTGCATTATGAAGATGATGTAGAGTTGATACCTGCGCCATTCCGCGATAAGGAGCATACGATAGTGATTTACACCCCAGCAATTCCTGCCGACCACTCAGAGCAGGCGATGTTCCGTGCGGAGGGCTTCGAGATTAAGAAGCGTTCGCAGGTACTTGGATTGTTGTCGCAGGGTAAGTATGTGCAAGCGGTGTCGGGTACGCATGGCAAAACTTCAACCTCGACCTTGACGGCATGGCTCAACCACGCCGTGTCGGGCGAGGGCTCGGCTTTCTTGGGCGGAATATCCAAGAATTTCGGCTCAAACCTTGTTTTGGGCAGTGGCGACCGCTTCGTTGTTGAGGCTGACGAGTTCGACCGCTCCTTCTTGCAGTTGTATCCCGATGCTGCGGTTGTAACTTCGGCAGATGCAGACCACCTCGATATTTACGGCACCCACGAAAAGGTTAAAGAGGCGTTCTCGCAGTTTATCTCGCAGATAAAAGAGGGGGGCGTGCTGATTATCAAAAAGGGTGTCGATGTGGCGATTACGAATGATAGAATTTCGGTCTATCGCTACTCTTATAACGAGGAGTGCGACTTCTACGCCAAGAATATAGAGTTGTTGGAGGGTGGCTACTATCGCTACGATATCGTAACCCCAACAGGCGTTATCGAGGGTTGCACGCTCGGTATTCCGGGCTGGGTAAATATCGAAAACTCGGTAGCTGCAGTGGCTCTGCTTTGGGCTGTGGAACGTGATATCAAAGACCACGATGCATTGCGCAAGGCTTTACGAGAGTTTTCAGGCGTAAAGAGAAGATTTGAGTTCTATGTAAATACTCCGCAGGGTGTATATATGGACGACTATGCTCACCACCCACGCGAGTTGGCGGCAACGATTACTTCGGTAAAGCAGATGTTCCCGAAGCGTAAGGTTACTGCAATTTTCCAACCACACCTCTACACCCGCACACGAGATTTGTACGAGGAGTTTGCCGAGGCGTTGAATGAGGCTGACGAGGTTGTGCTATTGCCGATATATCCTGCGCGAGAGTTGCCAATCGAGGGCATTACAACGGAGATTATCGCCGACCTTGTTGTAAAACCTTGTCGAATTGTCGAGCGTGAGGAGTTGGCTCAAACGATTGGCGAGATGGCAACCGATGTTGTAGTATCGTTCGGAGCAGGCAATATTGACGCATGTTGCAATGATATTGCAAAGGCAATTAAACGGAAAACTGAAAACTAAAAACTGCATTTTGCATTTTGCATTTTGAATTTTGAATTTTGAATTCTGCATTCTGAATTTTGAATTGTATGTGGCGTAAGTTTTTGCGGGTATTAGGCTTTTTGATTGGGTGGGGAGTAATCCTTGCCTATATCCTCTATGCCTCGCATCTTGCGCAGGAGCATAGGGCCGAACAACGTGTCAACGAGATTGTAGTATCGATGTCGGACAGTACGGGCACGCAGATGTTGGCAACCTCGGAGCAGATTCGCAAACAACTCAAAAGAGGTGGATTTACTATCGTTAATGAGGTTGCAGATAGTGTCGATGCTGTGAAGATATCGAAATATATTGCCAACAATGGTTTTGTAAGCAGTGCAGATGTATATGTAACCTATTCGGGTAAGGTGCATGTCGATATCAAACAGCATAAGCCTATTATGCGACTGTTGAGTGGTGGTAGAAACTCCTATATCACCTCGGAGGGAGAGGTGTTCCGTTCACCGCAAGGTAGCGCCTACTACACCTCGGTTGTTACGGGAAAGTATATCCCTTTTTGGAGCGCAAATTACGAAGGAAATGTCGCTGTCTACTACACATCTTTAGTCGAGAAAGAGGATATCCGTCTTGCAAAACTTGGAGAGCAGTTCGCCGAGATAAAGAGAGATAATAGCGCCTGCGTAGCGAGAAAAGCAGAGTTGCGTAAGAGCCGTAAGCAAGGTATCTTTGAGAGTGACGAGAGCCATAAGCAACGCAAGGTCGGCATAGATGCCGAGATTGTGACTTGCAACGACAAATTGAAGACTTTGAAGCGGCGAAAAACTGAGCTCGAAAAGGAGAGAGAACGAATTGAATTACGCAAAAAAAAGTTGCAAAAAAAGTGTGATGATTTTACTAATCTCATTAACTTTGTAGCAAAAGTGAGCGAGGACTCTTTTTGGAGTGCCGAGATTGTCCAATTTATTGCCGATACGACCTCTACGGGGGAGATAAGTCTGCGACTTGTGCCACGAAGTGGTGATTTTATGGTGGAGTTCGGCACGCTTGCAAATAGCGATGAAAAGTTGAGCAAATTGGAGGTTTTCTACGATGAAGGCCTCTCGCGCATAGGCTGGAACAGATACAAGACAGTTGATGTAAGATATAATAAACAGGTGGTTTGCACGGAGTAGGTATGAACAACAAGGAGTATGTAATAGGAATTGATATTGGTTCGTCGAGTGTTGTTATGGCGGCAGGTATCCGCAATGACCAAAACGAAGAGTTCTCGGTTCTTGGAGTTGAGGTCCAAGAGGTGGAGGATTGTGTAAAAGATGGCGATATAACCAATTATATCGAACTTGGCAACGCTATAACCAAGGCGAAAACAGCCTTAGAGAGCGAGTTAGGTCGTAAAATCAACTCTGCCTATATCGGCATCTCCGGCCGTTCGGTCTATTGTGTGCGCTACGAAGATTATGTCGAGATAAGTGATAAAACGGGCTGCGTTACCGAGGTTGAATTGCGCGAGTTGAACGCTCGTATCGAGATGGTTGTTCCGGGTGGAGGTGACGATATTATTGAGCGCATTCCGCTTCGCTACACAATAGATGACCATCAACATGTCAAGAATCCACTCGGTGCATTCGGACGCAAACTCTCTGCAACATATCTCTTCGTATTGGCGGGCAAGCATCAGATAGACCGTGTAAATCGTGCCTTGCATCGTGCCGATATCAAGGTTTGCGGATTGTGCGTAAATCCTACCCTATTGCCTGAGCTACTGCTTAGTAATGACGAGAAAGAGGAGGGTGTAGCTATTGTCGATATCGGTAGCGACTTGACCGATGTGTCGATTGTCAAGGAGGGTAAATTGTGGTACTTCTCCTCGTTGCCGATAGGTGCTTCGGCGATAAATAACGACCTGCACGAGTTCTTGAAGATTTCGCGAAAGGATATCGACCAATTGAAGAAGCGTTATGGCTCGGCTTTGGCGGAAGGTGTTCCCGATAATACGACCGTACCTGTCAAGACTGCAGGACACGCCAAGAAGCAGATTTTACAGCGCAATATTGCCGAGATAGCAGAGGAGCGAATGAAGGATATTGCAGGCTTCGTGATGCGAGAGTTGAAGGCTGCAAAGTTCTCTACAAAGTTGCCATGTGGTGTGGTGCTTACGGGTGGCTCGGCATATCTTTCGGGTATCGAAGATCTGTTTGCTCGCGAGTTGCAGATGGAGGTGCGACTTGGTCGTATGTTGAACGGCTTAGATGATGAATCGCAACAAAGTATTAGTGCATTCCCGCAGTCTGCGGTTGTCGGATTGCTGCTCTACGGTGCAAAACATAATGCTTGCGAAACCTCACCTGAGATGCTTCGACCTATACCGGCAAATAACCCTGTTACAACGCCAATTCCGGAGATTGCTACCAAAGAGAAGACAGACATATTTACCAATATACCGCCTGTCACGGTGCCACCGATTGAAAAGGTTGAGGTAGAGGAGCCGAAAGAGGAGAATAATCACGAAGAGACTCCACAGCCCGAGGATACTGTCGTTGAACCGAAAGAGGAGCAAGATGAGCCAAAGTCGGAGGAGAAGCCGAAGATGAAGGAGAAAAAGTCGGGCTGGATGGATAAGTTCCGCAATTGGGTAGATGATATGTTTACCGATGAGTATATTTAGAAGAGGAAGCAACGAGATATTATGGAAGATTACAGCATATTGAATGACCTTGTGTCGATGAAGAGCCAACCATCGCGCATTATGGCGATGGGTGTCGGCGGTGCCGGTGGCAATGCTATCGAACACATGTGGAAGATGCAGATTGAGGGGGTTAACCTTGCGGCATGTAATACCGATCAAGATGACCTCGATAAGTTGCATATTGCCGAGGAGAACAGAGTACTTCTTGGCGAGCATGGATTAGGTGCCGGCAACAATGCCGAAGTTGGAGCTGAGCAGGCGATGGCTTCGCTCGACAAAGTGCGCAATTTATTGCGGGCACGAGGTACGGAGATGCTCTTCTTGACAGCAGGTATGGGTGGTGGTACCGGAACGGGTGCAACGCCTGTAATTGCTGAGTTGGCGCACGAGATGGAGATATTGACGGTGGCAATTGTTACCACCCCTCCGAGCAATGACGGCCCGCACCGTTCGGCGCAAGCGACAGCCGGAATTGAGAAGTTGCGCAAGCATGTAGACGCCATCATTATATTGAGCAACGATGCCATAAATCAGTTGTATGGCGATTTGCCGGTCGAAGCATCATTTGAACGTGCAAACGATGTTGTGGCATTTGCCGCAAAGGGTATTGCCGAGATTATCACTCACAAGTCAAACTTGGTAAATGTCGATTTTGCCGATGTGTGTACCGTAATGCGTGGTAGCGGCAGTGCCATTATGGGTGTGGCTACCGAGACGGGCGAGGATCGTGCTGAGAAGGTCGTTGATAAGATATTGACGTCACCTCTCTTTGGTAACACATCAATTAGTGGCTCGCGCAATGTCTTGATAAATATCTCGGTGTCGCGTTCCGATGGTTTGACCTTGAATGAGGCGCATCGTGTGCGTGACCGTGTGCAACACCACGCCAAGAGCGAAGATGAAAACGGCAATGTTCGCCTAACAAATATCATCTGGGGTATGAGTATCAAACCAAATCTCGCCGAAGATGAGATGGAGGTTGTAGTGGTTGCTACAGGATTTCAGAATGACAATCTTGTTCGGCCGATAGTTATAAAAAATGAGCCGGAACCTGATGTTACACCAACCCATGTTATACCAAAGGTTGGAGAGAGCGTAGAGCAAAAGGAGGAGGTATCGCCACTGCCGAAGTATCGCCCTGCACCTGCTCCGATAACACGCCCATCACGCAACTTTGCCGAAATTGAGGAGTGCAAGCGTACGCCGGCATATATCGCTCACGGCATAACACTAACGACTGCGGTGAAGGCACATCAGGTTGCAGGTGTAGAGAAGGAACAACCAAATAATGAGCCAGAAATGCCTGCATTGTTTTAGAGGAGAGTAGAAGATGAATATAATAGAGTATTTGAGTTGTCCGCCCGAAACCATTTTATTGATGGTCGTAACGGTTCTATTGCTTATGGCATCTGGCATGATGTCGGCATCGGAAGTGGCATTTTTCTCGTTGCTTCCGTCAGATTTGCGGGCTATTAAGCAACGAGGCTCATTGGCTTCGGAGAGCGTGTTGAAGTTGCTGAAAAATAGCGATTCGTTGCTCGCGACAATACTTGTTGTGAATAATTTGGTAAATATCGCCATCGTAATATGCTCATCAAAAGTTATTGATACGATGTTTGCCTTCCATAATGCCACCGTAGAGTTCCTTTTTACGGGTGTATTGGTGACATTTTTGTTGCTGCTTTTTGGTGAGATTTTGCCAAAAATTGTGGCTCAAACATCGAATGTGAAGGTTGCTTTGGCATTTGCACAACCTCTCACCATATTGCGTTGGGTATTCTATCCATTCTCCTACATATTGATAAACACAAGTGGTCGTGTCGGAAAAATCGCTATGCCGAGTGCTGAAAACATCTCGATTGAGGAGTTGGCAGATGCGGTGGATATGACCACCGAGCCGGAGAGCGAGGAGCAGAAGATTTTGTCGGGTATTGTCGGCATCGCCTCGCGCGAGGTTGAGGATATTATGCGCCCACGCATCGACATTAAGGCTGTGGAGCAGACGATGACCTTCACGGAGGTTAAGCAGGTTATTACCGAAACGGGATATTCGCGATTGCCCGTATATAACGAGGACATAGACGACATTAAGGGTGTGTTGTTCGTTAAAGACCTGCTCGAACATATCTCGAAGGGCGATGAGTTCGGCTGGCAAAGACTTATCCGAGAGCCCTACTTTGTGCCGATGCACAAGAAGGTTAATTCGGTACTCGAAGATTTCCAACGACAGAAATTCCACATGGCGATTGTCGTTGATGAGTATGGCGCAACGCAGGGTTTAATCTCGTTGGAGGATATCTTGGAGGAGGTTGTAGGCGAAATCTCCGATGAGAGTGATGTTGATGAGTCGTTCTATCGCCGTCTGAACGAAAATACCTATCTCTTTGAGGGTAAGACTCATATCGTAGATGTGGCGCGAATACTCGACCTCGAAGATGACCTATTTGAAGATGTGCAGGGACGAGCCGAAACGGTGGCAGGATTGATGTTGGAGATAAATCGTAACTTCTTGAAGAAGGGCGATGAAGTGACGGCACATGGCATTCGCTTTATTGTCGATTCGATGGAGGGACACCGTATCGATAAGATTAAAATCATCGTTAAAAGCAATGGCTAATCGCCTTGTAATAGAGCCAATCGCTTCGGAAGAGGTGTTGCGTAGTGGTGCTATGGCGAAGGATCTTGACTTTGTCGAGCCCTTTGCAAATGCCGACCGCCGATGTGAGGTGTTGGCGTGGCGGGCGATAGTGCGCCGAGAGTTGGGGCATGATGTTGGCATCTTCTACGATGAGTATGGTGCGCCAAAGGTAGATAAACCCGACACCTATATCAGCGTATCGCATAGCAAGGGGATTGTGGCGGTACTCTTTGCAAATAGACCTTGTGCGGTAGATATAGAGCAGGCAAATAGGGATTTTCGCCGAGTTGCAAATCGCTACCTTTCGCAAGTAGAGCAGGCGTTGGCGGAGCAGTACGATATTTTTGCCGAGATGTGGTGTGCAAAGGAGGCACTATATAAATATTATAAAAAAGGTAGGCTCGATTTGGTGAAGCACATCTCGATTTCCGAATACGATAAGGGAGTATTTAGGTGTTCGATACTTGGAAGTGAGCCGATTGAGGTGTCGGCAAGACGAGATGGCGACCTCGTAATAGCAGTGATAGATTAAAAAAGTATAGATATGAACAATTTTTCGGAACTTAAAGCGGTGGTTGAGCAGGCGTGGGAGAATCGTGCCATGCTCGAACAAGAGGAGGTGCGTGAGGTTATTCGTGCCGTTGTTGAGGCTGTCGATAAGGGAGAGCTGCGATGCGCTGAGCCAATCAATTTGGAGAATAGCGAGTGGCAGGTGAATGAGTGGGTTAAGAAGGCGATTATTATGTTCTTTCCTATTCAGAAGATGCGCACAATGCGTGCCGGAGAGTTGGAGTGGTACGACAAAATCGACCTCAAACACGACTACGAGAAACTCGGTGTGCGTGTTGTTCCACACGCAATGGCTCGCTACGGAGCCTATATCTCGGCAGGTGCGGTGCTAATGCCTTCGTATGTAAATATTGGTGCTTATGTCGATACGGGCACTATGGTAGATACTTGGGCGACTGTCGGCTCGTGCGCACAGATTGGCAAGAATGTTCACCTCTCAGGAGGTGTCGGCATTGGTGGCGTATTGGAACCGGTGCAGGCTGCTCCCGTAATTGTTGAGGATAACTGCTTTATCGGCTCGCGTGCCATTATCGTTGAGGGTGCGCATATCTGCCGTGAGGCGGTTATCGGCTCAAATACCGTAATTACCGGCTCAACACATATTATTGATGTTACGGGCGAGGAGCCTGTAACCTACAAGGGATATGTTCCTGCTCGTTCAGTCGTAATTCCGGGTACATATCCAAAGAAATTCCCTGCAGGAGAGTTTAATGTGGCTTGCGCCCTGATTATCGGCAAGCGCAAGGAGTCAACTGATAAAAAGACAACATTGAATGACGCATTGCGTGACTTCGGAGTCCAAGCGTAAAAATTATGATTTACCACCTCGATACAACAACTTCGACCAACGATGATGCTCGTGATGAGAAGTATCGCGAGGGCGATGTTGTATGGGCGGACTTTCAGACCGCAGGGCGAGGTCAGCGTGGGCACGTATGGCATAGTCGCAAAGGGGAAAATCTCACCTTTTCGGTCGTTTTGGAGCCGACTTTTGTGCCTATCGCCGAGCAGTTTGCCGTATCAGAAGTGGTGGCGTTGTCGTTGGTGGATATGCTCGCCGAGTATGGTATTGAGGCGAGGATAAAGTGGACAAATGATGTCTATGTAGGTGATAAGAAATTGGTCGGCATACTTATTGAGCACTCGCTTGCTACAACGACTCTGCGCCGTACGATTGTGGGCGTGGGGATAAATGTCAATCAAACGGAGTTTGACGCTTCGTTGCCAAATCCCGTTTCGATGGCACAACTGCTTGGAAAGCAACTCAATGCAGAGGAGATTTTGCAACGCTTTTTGGCGCACTTGCAATGCAACTACGAGGCACTGCGTGAAATGCAAAATGCAAAATGTGAAATGCAAAATGTGCTGCACGAAAGATATAATGAGTTGTTGTATCGCTTGAATGAGTATCACACCTACGCTTTGTCAAGTGGCGAGCGATTTGAAGCGAAAATTCTCGGCACAGCCTCTTCGGGAGCATTACGCCTCGAAAATGAAGCGGGCGAAATAAAAGATTATTTGTTCAAAGAGGTCGAATTTATAATTATTTAACTATCTTTGCAGAAAGCAAACAACTAAAAACTATATGACTATGTCAAACATTCCTGCTGAATTGAAGTATTCGAACGACCACGAGTGGTGTCGAGTAGAGGGCGAGTTCGCCTATGTTGGTATTACCGATTTCGCACAGAGCGAGTTGGGCGATATCGTGTTTGTTGATATCCAGAGCGAGGGCGAGTCTCTTGCCGCAGGCGATATCTTCGGAACTATCGAGGCTGTGAAGACCGTATCTGACGCCTTCACTCCTGTTTCGGGTGAGGTTGTAGAGGTAAACCCTGCAATCGATGCTGACCCTGCTCTTGTAAACAAAGATCCATACGGCGAGGGTTGGATGGTTAAGATTAAGATGTCTGCTCCGGAGGAGGTCGATGCTCTTTTGACTGCCGAGCAGTATGCTGAATTTATTGCCAAATAACAAAAGCCTATTTGGTTAAGTGTAGAGAAAGCCTATAAATAAGTGGGCTTTCTCTTTGTTTTGTGAAAAATAGTTGTTAATTTTGTATAGAATACAAAAACACTTAAAAATTTTAAAACCTAAAAAACTATAAATATGAAAAAACTACTTCTTTCATTAATTCTCTCATTGTTCGTTTTCTTCGCCTATGCCGAAGGTATATCGAACTACAAGGAGTTACTTGCTTTTGCTAAGGCTGTAAACAAAGAGGCCGATTTGTCGGCATGGAAAAACGACAAGGGCGTTGTCTGCTTGAAGGCAGATATTGACATGAAAAAGGGCAAGAAATTCCCTACCATGTTGGTATTTAGTGGTGTATTGGACGGTTGTGGTCACAAACTCTACAATTGGGAGGCAAAATCATCACTTATCGGCACTCTCGAAACAAAGGGCGTGGTGAAGAATCTCGTTATTGATGCTTCGTGTAGCTTGGTAGTTAAAACCTCTTACAACGAGGCTCACGAATATGTAGCATACATTGCTAAGATAAATCGTGGTAGCATCTTAAATTGTGTAAATCATGGTTCGATAGAGCATATTGGTGACGAGGCGAACAAAGAGATTATGATTGGCTCAATGGCTGGCTGTAATCTCAACATTATCTATAACTGCTTGAATACGGGAGCTGTTACATGCCGTACAAACTTCTCTAACACGGCAGGTGGTAAGGGTATCCGTTTAGGTGGCCTTGCAGGTACTTGCTATGGTAAGAATGTGGTAAGCGGAAGCACCATTTCACGTTGCGTAAATACCGGAAATATTACATATATGGGTGATTTCCCAAACAATAATATCGGAGGTATCGTGGGAGAGTCTTCGCGTTCGACCGTAAAGTATTGCGTAAATAGAGGTAATGTGGTGGCCATAGGAATGCCATTTACCGGCAATCAAAAGCCTTGTTCGCGTGCAAGCGGCATCACTTCGTGGGCTAATACGGATATCGTTTGTTGCGACAACTTCGGTATTGTTTCGGTGTCGGGTGCGCACGAGTCGGTTGCTGCAGGTATATGTGCCCGTATCAACAATACCCTTACAATGGTAAATTGTACGAACTACGGCAAAATTTCAACTAACTCCTCAAACAATGTTATGTTGGGAGGTATCTTCGGACACACTATTCATGCTGCTCATGTCAATTTATGTCGTAACTATGGCGAAGTCTATAACGAGGGCGTAGAGAGTCCTGCTTGGGTAGGAGGTATTGTAGGACTATTGTCCTCGCGAAAGGGCTTGAAGGTCGGCGCATTTTTGAGAGATTGTGCGAATTTTGCCAATGTAACCAATAAATCAGCCAATAAAAGGTCGAGTACGGGTGGTATTGTAGCCTCTTGCTCCGGTTTGATTGCAAACGAAGAGGAGGTAAAAGTATCTATCTGCGATTGTGAAAGCTTCGGCAAGGTCGAGGGCGTTGGTCGCTACGCGAAGAGAGAGGTCGGCTGGTCGAAGTATACACGAAAAGAGGGCAAACTGTACGATGATTTTGCAAAGGTCGTAAAACCTCTGCAAAATGGTAGCAATATCTTCGGTCGAGTGACAGATACGAGTGGCATGCCTGTTGCCGACGTTGTTGTCAGCGATGGCACACAAAGCGTTAAGACCGATGTAAATGGAGAATATATGATGAAGAGCAACATCAATGATGTTAATTTCGTTTCGATATCCATTCCATCTGAGTACGAGATGCCAGTACGCGCTAATCGTCCGCAGTTCTTCCGTCGAGTGCCTCGCTACAGCCAGGCTGTAAGAGCAGATTTCGTATTGAAGAAGCGCGAGAATCCAACCGATGAGTTTGTTTTGGTAATGATTGGCGACCCTCTGACTCGTGGTCTAAAGAGCGATCAGGCATCTGAGCGTTTCCGCGATGTTATTATTCCTGACGTATCGGCATTAAACCAGAAGGAGGTACGCGAAGTTTATGCTATCAACTTGGGTAACCTTGTTTACAACGACATGGTGGCTTATGACCACTATATAGATGCGTTATCTACATCGCAGATACCGATGATTAGCGTTATCGGTAACCACGACTACGACCAGCGTACGCTTTTCGAGTCGAAGTATGGTACGCCATATTTCGAGTCGTATCTTGCACCTCAGAACTACTCGTTTAATATTGGAAAGATGCACTTTGTGGTTGTTAACGACATTCTTTACAACCGCCCAACTGCTAAACATAAGTACAGAACAGGCCTTGAGGAGCATACCTACAAGTGGTTGGAGAGCGATTTGGCACATGTTGACAAGGGTACAACCATTGTTATTTGCAGCCATGCGCCACTTTTCAAGAACCGCACCAACTACAACGAGAAGAATGTAAATTACAAGAAATATAGCGCATTGCTCTCTCAGTATAATAAAGTGTATGCATGGGCGGGCCATAACCTTCAGAATTACAGCTTCGACTATGCAAAGGCTCCTGAGAAGTACAAGTCACTCAAGAATATTGAATCTGTAGTTGTAGCTCGTTGCTTAGGCCAGGCACGCTTAAATCGTGAGTTGATGACCGATGGTACACCTAATGGATATATGGTTGCCGAAGTTAAAGGTGGAGAGATGACATGGTACTACAAGAGTGTAGAGCGTAATCGCAACTATCAGATGCGTGTCTATTCGCCACTTCGCACAAAGAGTACACTCGTCAAGGCAACTATTTGGAATCACTCGCCTGAGACTTGGGGAACACCTGAGTGGTGGGAGAATGGTGTTAAGGTTTCGGATATGACATTGACAAAGAATGAGTACGACCTCGGCTATCTCGATATATATGCTCAGCACAAGAGCGAGAAGTTGGGCAAGACCGAGCGCAATTTGTCGAAGCCGGCTAAGGTGCCATTTATGTTCAAGGTAGAGCCTACAGCTGAAGCCCGTTCGGGAGAGGTACGAGTAACCGACAACTTTGGTAACGTGCATATTCAGGAGGTTCAGTGGTAGTATAACCATCACGACCGATAAGGGCTGTCCAATGATATAAGTTGGACAGCTTTTTTTGTGCAGGGTTCTTTTTGGCTTATAATTTGCGAGTGTTGAGAGTGAAGTTATCAGAGTATTAACACTAAAAAAACAACACTTATGAAAAACACAACATTATGTATTTTTTCGGTGCTTGGTGGTATGGTATTGGGCTCAGCCGTGGCATTGGCACTTGCTCCAAAGACAGGACAGGAGATGCGTAGTTTCGTACGCGATTTTTTGAACGAGGAGATAGACAAGTGGCGATCGGCCTACAAAGAGGCTATGCCTACATGCGAGTGCGATAAAAAATAGCCTGAATGGCCACTATGCGCGAGAATCATTTCAACTTCGCCGCTCTCATTATCGTTGCTTTGGCGGCACCGGTGGCTGCATTGCTTTTTGTAGTGGCGCTTGTGATGTGGTTGGCCGAGTTGATGGGCTCCTTGGTCTATCCGTGCCTTATATTGGGGCTGTTTTTCGCACTTCTTGCCGCTATTATATATAAGGTATCGTTGCGCGATGCTATGCGCGAAGTAGATGAGCGATTGAGCGTTATATACGAAGTCACCCGACTCCTGCGCGAGGGTATAGAGTGGATTATGTTGCTACTGTTCAAGTCCAGATCCTAACTACCCTACTCTACCCTAACGACTCTAACGCCCATAAAATCAATTAAGGCTCCCGAAAAGGAGCCTTAATTGATTTAAAAGAATTGCGGAGCCCGAAGGCCCTGCAATCACTTTAATGGAGCGAAGCGACAAATCCCCCTCACAGGAGGGGGATTTAGGGGGTGGGTAACACACGTTTATTTACTAAAAGAAAAGCGGGGTTTTGCCCCGCTTTCTCTTAGTAAATAAACTCGTCTTGTTCCGAGCCGAAGCTTGGAAGCAACGCGCTATCTCCGTAGCCGCGCTCAGCGACTACCTCGTAAATTTCAACCTCTGGAGCAGAATAGCTCAAAATATTCTTTTTCATAATCTTCAATCAATTTTTTAAAAGTTTCACTATTCTGTTAATTACTCTGCCGGAGTATAAGTGTAAACCGGAACAGCTGGCTTATTCGGGAGCAACTCGCAACCATCAGCAGTTGCAACCTCCTCGGTTACAGCACCCTTGTAGATATAGTTGAACCAGTTATCAGCTGAAAGTGGAGTCAAAATCTCGGTAATATCAGATGGCTGACTCGGAATCTCAGATTGAATTTCATCCTGCGAGAAGATCAAGTTACCACCAATCTTACAGTTAGCAGCCTTGGTAGCATCGGCACGAGCCTGGCCCATAATCATACCTACATTGCCATCCAAGCCGATAGCCTTGATATTGGCATAGCACTGGCAGTTGTTTACAGCACCATTTGTTGTACCGCCCATCACACCACCATAACATGTGGTTGTGAGCTTACCGGTAGCGGCAAATGTGAGGTTACCCAAGTTGATAAGGTTCTCCAAAGTTGGAACTTGCTCCTTATTCTTTCCGTAGTGACCAATCAAACCACCTGCATAGTACGAAGTAGCCTTACCGCTGAATGTCAAGTCGTAAGCGTTGTAGCAATCTTTGATTACATTGCCCGTTGCCACATCGCCTGTTCTTGGACGACCGCCAAGACCACCTTGGTAAATACTGGTTGCAGATGCAGCCGTTACAGGACCGTGGTTACCGCAATACTGCATCAAACCGATTACATAAGGATAACCATCAATACCTCCGATATACAATGTACCGGCAGAACTTGTGTGAGTCTGCTCTACTGTTCCGTAGTTGTAGCAGTGGAGAATCTCAACAGAACCACTATTTGTCGAACCTGCAATACCACCTACGCACAACGAACTACTTGCAATCTTACCTTGTGCGGTTACAACAGCACCTTCGAGGTTTCGACAATTCTCAACGGTTGTGCCAGCCTGTGCCATACCGATAATACCTGCAACATTTGTCTCGGCACCTGTTGGTGCAGTAAGGCGAACAGTACCTGCATTGTTACAGCCGCGAATCATACCACCGCTTGTGCTTGTCTCACCTACGATACCGCCAATATCAGCCTTATTCGAAGCCTGAACAGAACCGTACTCTACAATACCGTAGTTTGTACAATCTGTAACGGTGAGGAACTTTGCGCACTGACCAATCATACCTGCGATGTGAGGACGATGTGTTGCATTGTATCCACCCTTACCGGTCTGCGATATATGTCCGTAGTTGTTACAACCATCGATAGTGATTGCTTCTGTCGAGATACCAACCATACCGCCTACACCGATACCCGATGGAGCAGTTCCTGCGGTAACAATACCCTTTGTGGTGTCGATAACACCTGCATCGCTGATATAACCATTAGTACAATTCTCGATAGTGAACAAAGTATCAGAGCAAAGACCAAGAATACCACCAAGGCAATAACTGTATGCACCAGCACTTACGGTCTGCTCGCCCTCCAATGCTACTGTACCCAAGTTTGTACAGTTCTTAACGAGAGTTGCCGATGAGTAATCCTTGTTGTAAGTACCTGTGATACCTCCAATGCGGACACCACTTGTTACAACACTGGTACACTTTATAGTACCCTTGTTAACGCAACTATCGACAGTGAAAGCGAAGTTAGCACCATCGTAGCCAAGAATACCGCCAAGGTGTACATAAGGTGCAGTTCCGCTAAATGTAACATTACCCGAGTTCTCGCAAGAGGTCAATACGATAGTGTCGTAGTTGTTGATACCATACAAACCACCAATCTGCGGATTGCCGGTGTAGGTAGCCGATACGGTTACATTACCGCTGTTCTTACAATCCCTCATATCGACAGAGTAAGCATCGGTGTGGTTGTTCAAGTAAGCCTCACCAACAAAACCACCGATTTCGGCATTGCCAACGGTAGCAGTAGAATTTACTGTGATAGCAGCCTTATTCTCGCACTCCGAGATGTAGAGAACAGGGTTGCCACCGAGAGATGAAATATAAGCAAAAACGCCACCTACCATATGGAGAGCAGCCATCTCGCCTGTGTTTACAGAGATAGTACCGGTTGCCTGATTGTAGCACTTCGATACCTTACCTGCGTTGATGCTCTGGAATACACCTCCAACGAGCGCACGACCACCATTTCCGGATACTGTTGTGTTGCTCCATTGACCGAGTGTAATAGTCGCAGAGTTGGTACAATTCTTAATCTCCGGAAGAGTCTCTTTGACTGCTGTTACCACATTAGCAACACCTGCCATAGTTAACTTACCTGTGGCTACGGTCTTACCATCGCCAACATAGAGGTTACCGGTGTTGTGGCACTCGTTCATACCACCGGTAGTTGTTGTGCTACCGAAAAGACCACAAATGGTTGAAGAACTCGAAGCGCTCGAACCGTCAGCAATAGAGAGAGCAGCCGAGTTGCTACAATTTGTGAAAGTACCCTGCGAGTCGTATGCTGCAATACCGCCAATAGTAGCGCTTGCACAAGCACCATTGTGGGTGATAGTTCCGTTGTTTACCAACTTGTCGCAAATGGTAGTTGTCGGAACCATAACACGACCTGTGATACCCGACAACAAGAGATTGCCGGTGCTCTTACTATCTGCGGTGCTCGATATCTTACCGTTGTTGGTACAGTTCGAAAGCGATACCATGTCGGTAACACCATTGTCGGTAGTATCGCTGTTCTTACCTACGATACCAGAGATGTAGCAATTAGCCTTCTGAGTAGTACCAGCATAAGTGATGTCGCCATTGTTGGTAAGGTTAGTAAGCGCGCAACCCTCAGTTACACCACCAATTACACCACCAACAGTCGAAGCGATGCTCTTGCTTGCCTCGCAAAGCGAAGTAATAGTGATATCTGCATCGTTGGTACAATTAGTTACAGTTGCAGCCGAAGCGTAACCTACCAAACCTGCGTGGCAGATACCTGCATAACTAGCAGCAGCTGTTTCGAGAGTTGTGTTGTTGATGTTGATAGTACCCGATACCGAGCAGAAGCTCAACGAACCACCATACAACTCGCAAGCGATAGCACCCGAGTGTGCAAGGTCGGTAACAGTGTAGTTTACACCTGTCAACTCCAAGTTGCTGATGTTAGCAGCAGTAGTGCCGAACAAAGGAGCGTTCAAACCATTGATTGAGTAGCCTTCCTCGCTACCACCATCGAACTCGTATGCGCCAAAGCCCTCGATTGGAGTCCAGTCGTAGCCTGCCATATTGATAGTTGCGACAACCTTAGCCTGAGTGCGTGGGTAGAATACCGAAGCAATGCGTGCAAACTCGATAAGATCCTCCTTAGTCTCAATGAGGAATACGCCATCCTCAGTGTCTGCGCTGTTAGCCTCGTAAGTAAATGCGCCGAACTCACGAACTGTACCTGCGTTGATTGGCTTCACATCGCTGTTGAACTTAACAGTCATCTTCTCGTGTGCCTCAGTGTTGATGGTAACCATGAATGTGCCATACGAACCTGCTGGAACGGTTGCATATACAACCTGTGC
>JAGBCX010000016.1 GCA_017937805.1 Alistipes sp.
GACTCACTACACGCACTGATGGACAAGTTCCGCCAAATCAAGGGTTTGGAGAGCGTTAAGCGCATCGAAAACAACGAAATAGAGTAGTATGGAGTTCACTATTGAAGATATCCTTTCGACGATTGTTGCAGCCATATTTATATGCATCAGCATTATGGCGCGTATAGGTAAAAAGAGGGATCGCAAGGCGGCCGAACAGCCTATTCCTAGCGCTCCTTGGGGTGAATTGCCCAAGGTCAACGATCCTGCGAGAGAGGATGCCATACATGCCGACTCTTCGGAGGTGATTATCGATGAGATTTATCACAAGCCACAGCCAAAGAGAAAAAAAATATCGAAGGCTCAAAGAGTTAAGCAGAATGCCAAAACTGCCCAAAATGCGACAAATCAAACATCGGCAGATAAGGCCCCAACTGAGAATAACGAGGTAAAGACACAGCGCGAAACATTCAAATTTAAGTTGCGCGATGCCGTTATCTACTCCGAGGTTATGACCCCTAAATTTCGCCAGGAGGAGTAACAAAGAGGAAGAGTAGGGGAGTGCGCACACCTGTTGGCATAA
Organism: Alistipes sp.; assembly: GCA_017937805.1. Lineage (GTDB taxonomy): Bacteria > Bacteroidota > Bacteroidia > Bacteroidales > Rikenellaceae > Alistipes. The sequence goes on from JAGBCX010000016.1 coordinate 563, forward strand.
ACCTAGAAACCAATAATAGAATAGAAATATGGCAACTATCTTTTCACGAATTGTAGCCGGTGAGATTCCGAGCTACAAAGTGGCGGAGGACGACCGCTACTACGCATTTCTTGACATTAACCCCCTCGCAAAGGGCCATACACTTGTAATTCCTAAACAGGAGGTTGACTATCTCTACGACCTCGATGACGAGACATTGCAGGGTATGATAGTGTTCGCAAAGCAAATTGCACAAAAAATCAAGGCATATAGCGATTGCAAGAGGGTTGCAACGGTTGTTTTGGGCCTCGAAGTGCCCCATGCACACATCCATCTAATCCCTATGAATAGCGAAAAAGATGTCGATTTCAGCCGTGAAAAGCTTATTTTGACTCCGGAAGAGTTCAATGAAATCGCATCCGCATTGAGAGGGTAGGGGAGTTGTTAACAACTTGTTAAGTTGCTTAAATGCAGAGTATTACATCGTTTTACTCTGCATTTTTTATATAGATATTTAACATAATATTTGCTTCTTCCGGCAAATGAAATCCGAAAGGGTAGTCCGCTGTAAATAATATCTTTAATTCTTCTGAATCTTACATTTTTGCACTCGTCATATTAACATTTGTAAACATCGCATGACTCCGGAATTGTCTTGCGTTTTACATTTGTAATACCTAACATTGTTAAATAGCGGAAATATTATTAACATTTGTAATGTTTAATATCCTCTGAAAATCGCCGCTTCCGCCCGTCTTTTAGCGCTATTCAATTATTGCACTATTGGTATCATATAGGCTAAATATCAAGCACTTACAAAATACATATGAAGTAAAATACATTTGCAAGGCGCATTAAAGGGGGCTTCCAGTGTCAATACCGATATTATACACATATTCTAATAGTATATACTATAACAATCAGCATTTTACACCTATTTATATAAAGTAAATAGCCATATATGCGATTAATAGGCTTTTAACCTGTTTTATATTATTAACATTTGTAACACTTATTAACAGTTATCAACATTTAACATTTGTATCAAACCTATTGCATAATTTGTAAAAATTGTTTATCTTTGTAAAAATTGTTTATCTTTGTAAAAACTTACAAAAATGGACGGAAAACTGCGTATTTTGATGCAAAGTGAGAATTTGACAGCGAGCAGGCTTGCCGAAATTCTCGAAGTAAAGCCGGCTGCAATCTCTCATCTTTTGAGTGGACGCAACAAGCCGAGCTTCGAATTGTTGTGTAAAATTGTTAACCGTTTTCCGCAGATCAATCCTTATTGGCTACTTGGAGATGCCGAAGAGATGTACAATACAAATGGGCAAATTGCATCAGCCAACACTCAGGTTCCGACCTCAGATTCTCTCTTCGATCAGCCAAGCGTCGCTGCCGAAAAAAGCGACAATTCCAACATCGCTAATTTTGCACAAATTCTGACCAATCCGGAGAGCAGCTGTTCCGACATCGAGAAGATCATCGTAGTCTATCGTGATAGGACCTTCGAGGAGCTGCGCCCAAAAAAGTAGTAGATATCCGGAGGGTGGAAAATCCCGACAAAAAATATAGGGTAGTCAGGACTACCCTATATTTTTTATACCTTATTATATATATAGGCAAAAATTCGCTCTTTTTGGCTTAAAATTTACGCACGGATGGTCGCACTCGCACAAATATTAAATTCTCAGCGAGTTAAAGAAATGTGGAAATATAGGATATTGTACTATTAATCAACAAGTTATGTAGTGGCATGGCTTACATAAGCAAGCGTTTCAAATAATTATAAAGCCGCTAAAAACGCCACACTTTTCAAATTATTTTTATCTTTGTGGTTTGAAGAGGGAATTTTGCAAGCAGCAATGCTGATAGCAACTGCAAAACGCAACCACTATCACACTCCCCTCTCCCATATTGCCCTATGGTGTAATATGCATATTATGTTAAATTTTATTGATGGGGCAGTTACCCTGTCGTATTAGGGATAATGAAACTATTAAACTGTATCGCAAAAAGAATCATTGCAATCGGAGTGATACTGCCGGCTATAATATTGGCAGGATGCACCGAACGCAAGATTGTTGTGGAGAATCGTGCAATTGTGTCGATTGCGCCACTTAAACCGTTGGTAGAGAATATTTTAGGCGACGACTTCGAGGTGTCGGTACTTGTTCCGCAAGGTGCATCGCCCGAAACCTTTGAACCGACGCCAAAGCAGCTGCGCGAGGTCGAATCAGCACGGTTTGTATTCGGCACGGGCCTACTCGATTTCGAGCAGGCACTACTCCACCGTGTCGCCCGTAACGACCAGATTATCAACCTTTCACAAGGTATTGAGCTGATTGCCGGCACCTGTTCACACGCGCATCACTCGCACACTGCGACCTGCGAACATGGTCATCATCACGCCCACGGCATCGATCCTCATATATGGTGTTCGCCAAAAGCTCTCGGCAAGATGGCGGAAAATACATACAACGCCATCGCACGCGAAATGCCCGACTCAACGAAGTATGCAGAGCGCTACACTGCACTATGTATCAAGTTGTTAGAGCTTGACGAGGAGATCTCGGAGATGTGCCGTCAATCGCCTCGCACGACCTTCTATATCTACCACCCGGCTCTCACTTATCTCGCTCGTGACTACGAACTCTCACAAATAGCAATCGAGCACGAAGGAAAGGAGCCGAGTGCCAAGCACCTCGCTCGCATCATCGAGCAGGCTCGAACAGAGGGCGTCAAGCATATCTTCTACCAATCGGAGTTTCCCGCTTCGTCGGTCGAGATCATCTGCAAGGACATCGAGGCTACGGCAGTGGAAATCAACCCGTTAGAAGAGAATTTCTTCGATAATATCCGCAATATCGTAACCCTTATTACAGAGTAACAATGGAGAAGATCGTACAACTGAATAATGTTACGGTGCGATACGACGAAACGACCGCCTTGGAAGGTGTGTCGCTCGATATCTATCGCGATGATTTTCTGGGTATTATAGGTCCAAACGGAGGTGGTAAGACCACCCTTGTAAAAGCTATTTTAGGTACGCTTCCGCATAGTGGAGATATCGCCTACTCCCCCACTCTTACCGAGCGAGGACATCGCCTTATCGGCTACCTGCCACAGCAGGCGGAGTTCGACCAATCGTTCCCAATATCGGTGATCGAGGTCGTGATGTCGGGCCTACAAGCAGAGAAAGGGTTACTGAAACGCTACACTGCCAACGATCGCAAACGAGCAATGGAACTACTTGAAATGGCAGGAGTTGCAGATATTGCGGAGCGTCAAATCAGTGAAATTTCGGGTGGTCAGATGCAACGAGCATTGCTCTGTCGTGCCGTAATTTTAGAGCCTAAGTTGCTGATTTTAGACGAACCGACAAACTTCGTCGATAACCAATTTGAGAACGAGTTATACACCCTCTTGAAGCGTCTGAACGAGCGTATGGCGATAGTTATGGTATCGCACGACATCGGCACAATTACGAGTGTTGTGAAGAGCATTGTCTGCGTTAACCGCACCGTGCATCGCCACGACTCGAACATCATAACTGCCGAACAATTAGAGAATTACCACTGTCCTATCCAGATTATTTCGCACGGACACATACCGCACACTGTACTGGAACATCACCACCACTAAAAGATAGATTTACAATGCTAATCCAATTCTTATTTGTACTCGTTGCCATAATCGTAGGTGCACGACTCGGAGGTATCGGCCTCGGTGTAATGGGCGGTATCGGCTTGGCCGTACTAACCTTCGTATTTGGTTTGCAGCCGACAACGCCACCAATAGATGTTATGCTGATGATTGCAGCGGTAATATCGGCAGCGTCGTGTATGCAGGCCGCAGGAGGTCTTGATTATATGGTGAAGATTGCCGAGCGCATTCTGCGTCGCAACCCTGCCCATATCACAATTCTTGCGCCGCTTGTAACCTACACCTTCACATTCCTTGCCGGAACGGGACATGTAGCATACTCGCTTCTGCCCGTTATCGCAGAGGTTGCTACCGAGACAAAAATTCGCCCTGAACGCCCCCTCGGAATTGCCGTAATTGCCTCACAGCAGGGCATTACCGCAAGTCCTATATCGGCAGCTACTGTTGCGTTGTTGGGTATGCTGGCGGGCTTCGGAGTGGATCTGTTCGACATATTGAAGATTTGTATTCCATCGACCATCATTGGCATACTTGCGGGTGCGCTCTACTCTATGCGCGTGGGCAAGAACCTGGTGGACGATCCTGAATACATAAGCCGCCTTAAAGCGGGCTTACTCGACGACTACCACACCGAGCTTACCGATGTGAAGAACCTTGCAAAAGCACGAATATCGGTTGCTATTTTCCTTATCACTACCCTGCTTATCGTACTCTTTGGTTCGATTCCGTCGCTCCGCCCATCGTTCGATGGCTCGGCTCTCGGAATGCCGCTAATAATTGAAATTCTGATGCTTTCAGCCGCTGCGCTTATCCTCCTGGTTACTCGCACCAATGGCATTGATGCAGCCAAGGGAAGTATCTTCTCGGCAGGTATGCAGGCCGTAATTGCCATCTTCGGTATTGCGTGGATGGGCGACACCTTCATCAACGGCAATATCGTAGAGTTGAAGGCGTCGATTGAGAGCATTGTTTCGCAGATGCCGTGGCTCTTTGGCGTAGCTCTCTTTGTGATGTCGATACTTCTATACAGCCAGGCTGCAACCATTCGTGCCATTGCCCCGTTAGGCATTGCACTCGGCATATCGCCAATGATGATGATCGCGCTCTTTCCGGCAGTAAATGGCTACTTCTTTATCCCGAACTACCCTACTCTGATTGCAGCGATAAACTTCGACCGCACAGGCTCAACACGCATCGGCAAATGGATTCTCAACCACTCATTTATGATGCCGGGACTCATCACGACCGTTGTGTCGTTGGTGGTGGGATTGCTGCTGATACAGATATTTTAGAGGTTTACGGCCATATAAAAAAGAAA
>JAGBCX010000017.1 GCA_017937805.1 Alistipes sp.
CCTACGGATATTCTGGGCGGAATTATTCTGGGAATTATGGATGCCATGCTGGCATACAAAATAGCACGAATGATTATAAAAAAACGGGAAGAGAGACTTTAGGGTAACCTGTCGACTCAACAACATACTCAGCACCAACCTCGTTCCACTTCAAGTCCTCAGGGTTGCGCTCAGCAGTTACGCGGATAGCCTTACCGTTAACGATGAGGAGGTTCTTCTCTGCATCGAAATCGATAGTGCCATCGAACTGACCGTGCATAGTGTCATACTTAAGCATGTAAGCCAAGTAATCTACTGGGCAGAGGTCGTTGATACCTACTACATCATACTTCTCAGTCTGTGTGCAAGCTGCACGGAATACCATACGGCCAATACGTCCGAAACCGTTGATACCAATCTTAATTTGTGCCATAATTTTGATAAAATTTTTATGTGTTTAGAAAACCTATAATCTTCTGTTAATTTTTTAACGGCGCAAAGTTATATACTTTATGTATATTTAGCAAATTTTTTGCCGATTTTTTTTGTGGGGAGAAATGGCATTGAATAACATTCGGGCATTCAGCCCTTAATGGCATACAATGGCACCCAATGACAGCGCAGTCTGCGACTGCTTGATGATAAAAATAGCAATTTGTTGGTTCGCAGCGTCAAATAGTCGTTTTAACGATGTTATTTGTCGATTCGCACATTTAGCTCTACTACCAACAAAAAAACTATTTATCTTTGCAAAAACAATTTACAAATGAGATTTTTTTACAAAGTCATTTTGCTGATTACAGCGATTTTATGCTGTAAGCCATCATTCGCTCAACAATTTGAGCCAAAGGAATTTGCAGGGGTTAAATACCAAGAGTTCGCAAAGTTATCAAGCGAAGACAAAATGCCCGCACTTTTAATATATCTTCACGGAAAAAGCGGCAGCGGAGAGGATAACGAAAGGCAGATACATGTACCTTCCGTGTGGGACATAGAGAAGTATTTGCGAGAGAGCAAAATGCCAATATATTTTATCGTTCCACAATGTCCGCCAACCCACGAATGGATTGCCCACAGAGATATGCCGGGATATGAAGATAAGATTTTCGAGTTGATAGGCCATTATATCAAAGAGTGCGGAGTTGATACCAATCGTATCTACCTATGCGGCTTTTCAATGGGTGCAATGGGAACTTGGAAGATATTGCGAGAGAGAAGCGACTTTTTTGCTGCGGCATTTATCGCATCGGCAGGCAATCGCAATGCTAGTCCAAACGAATATCTCAAAACTCCACTCTGCGTTACCGTAGTCGAATTTGAGCGTAGCGCAGGTGATTTACAGTGGTTTACCTCGGAAATTGAGAGATTGGGTGGTCGAGTAAATTTTTCGGTACTACCTGGACTCGGTCATCGTGAAGCCTGCGGAGAGTCGTTTACCGCCGAAAGGCTCAAATGGTTATTTTCGCATAGTAAGAAATAGAAAAAAGCGATGAATTTGAGTTCATCGCTTTTTTAGTCCTCGCTCTGCTGTTAATAGCAACCTTCCCAAAATATAAAAAATCGTCAATGATGAGGCTATTTTTGTGCGTTACGCAGTGGCGGAAAGCGGAGCATACTTGGGCGTATGTGAGCATTTACGCCACAAGTAAGGTGCAAAAAGAGTCCATCAGAACGATTTTCTCTTGACTAAGCCACGCTCGGAGGCAAGGCGCTCCATAAGTGCGTGGGCTGCATCATAGTCATTCGGTATCTCCCCATCGAGAATGGCATTTTTGATTATCTCCTTTATCTCGCCAAGCATAGCACACGGGGCAATATCGTACTCTTTCATTATTATATCTCCCGTGATTGGCGGTTGGAAGTTGCGAATACGGTCGCGCTCTTCGAGGTCGCGCATCTTCTCACGCACCAACTCAAAATTCGCCAAAAAGCGTTTCACCTTGCTCTCTATGCCCGATGTAATATCCGCCTCGCAGAGAGTCATCAACTTATCAACATCATCTCCCGCCTCAAACAGCAGACGGCGCACCGCCGAATCCGTTACAACATCCTCCGCCAAAATAATTGGTCGCAGGTGCAAAAAGACCATCTTCTGCACAAACTTCATAGTCTCGCCAAGTGGCAATTTCAAGCGGCGGAAAATCGGTTGCACCATCTTCGAGCCGAGTACCTCGTGACCGTGAAATGAAAAGCCGATGCGAGGGTCATACGACTTACATTTAGGCTTTGCGATATCGTGCATTACAGCCGCCCATCGCAACCACAAATCATCGCTCTTACGAGCCACATTATCAAGCACTTTCAGCGTATGCTTGAAGTTGTCCTTGTGGGCATGATTACCCCTGCGCTCCACACCGCAGAGGGCGTGCATTTCGGGGAAGATTATCTCCAACAAGCCGGTCAGTTCGAGCAACTCAAAACCAATCGAAGGTACGGGCGATGCGACAATTTTATTTAGTTCGGTGATTATGCGCTCCTGCGACACGATTTTGATGCGCTCGCGGTTGCGCTTCATCGCCTCGAAGGTTTCGTCTTCCAACTCAAAACCGAGTTGCGAGGCGAAGCGAATACCTCGCATCATTCGCAGAGGGTCATCAGAAAATGTTATATCGGGGTCGCACGGGGTACAGATTATGCAATCTTCGAGGTCGTACATTCCGTCAAATGGGTCCACCAACTCGCCAAAGGTCTTGCCGTTGAGCGACCACGCCATAGCGTTTATCGTAAAGTCTCGGCGGCGCTGGTCATCTTCGATAGTGCCATCTTCGACATGCGGTTTGCGCGAATCGGGCGAGTAGGACTCCTTTCTTGCCCCCACAAACTCCACCTCGTAGCCATCGGCACGCAACATTGCCGTTCCGAAGGTCTTAAAAACGGACACTTTGGTTTTCAACTCCCTGCCAAGTGCCTCGGCTATCTCAATACCGCTACCCACAACCACCACATCAATATCGGTGCAAGGGCGATGCAGGTAGTAGTCACGGACATATCCACCCACAACATACGCCTCCACACCTCGTTCATCAACAAGGCGTGAAATTTTTTCAAAAATCGGTAGTTGTAGTGGGTTCTTCATTTAGTTTTCCGCTTTCAGTTTTCAGTTTATCGCAAACATCTGCGATAGAGTTGTACCGTATTTTCCAATCCGAGGTAGAGTGCATCGCTGATGAGGGCGTGGCCTATCGAAACCTCATCGCACCACGGAATCTGCTCGGCGAAATACTCCAAGTTTTCGAGCGAGAGGTCGTGACCTGCGTTTAAGCCAAGACCGCACTTACGAGCCTCCTCCGCAGCAGCGATATATGGTGCAATAGCAACTTCTCTATCTGCCTTATAGTTAGCGGCATACGCCTCGGTGTAGAGTTCCACTCGGTCGGCTCCGCAAGCGGCTGCTCCGGCAACCATTTCGGGTTTTGGGTCCACGAAAATAGAAACGCGAATACCCTTCTCGTGAAAACGCTTTGTGATATCGGTCAAAAACTCCTTGTTGGCGATGGTGTCCCAACCTGCATTTGAGGTTATGGCATCGACAGCATCGGGTACAAGCGTTACTTGTGCCGGTACAACCTCCAACACCAAATCGACAAACGAGCCTATCGGATTACCCTCGATATTCAACTCGGTTGTGATAACCTTTTTCAACTCTCGCACATCGGAGTAGCGGATATGGCGTGCATCGGGGCGTGGGTGTACGGTTATGCCTTCGCCACCAAAACGCTCAATATTGAGTGCCGCAGCAACAACATCAGGGGTATTTCCGCCACGCGAATTACGAATTACGGCAATCTTATTTACATTTACGCTTAACTTTGTCATAAAAATCGCTATATTTGCAGATGGATTTTGCACACTTTGCGCCAAAATCGATGTAAAGTTAATCAATTTCGCCGAAATAAGAGATGAAAATTATACTTTTTTCACGAAAAGGCATTACGCTCCGCACTGAGGATATTGACGAAATCTTCGGAGCCATAGAGCGTTACGGCTTCGACTACGCCATAAATAGGGCATTTGCCGAAAATATCGAGAAGCACACTTCGCGTATAATTCCGACCGAATTTATCTACGATGGAGAGGTTGGCGAGCAACCTGCCGACTCGGTGATGGTCTGCTATGGTGGTGATGGCACACTGCTTGAAGGGGTGCATCGCCTCGGTGGTGCCGATATTCCGGTGGTGGGTATCAATGGCGGCCATCTCGGATTTTTAGCCCTTGCTCCTCGCGAAAATATCAAAGAGGTTTTCGATGGCATTGCTTCTAAAAATCTCAACTTGGAGCAGCGTGATATGCTCTGTGTGGAGGGGCTTGACAATGGCCACCTCTACGCCCTGAACGAGGTGGCGGTACAGCGTCTTGGAGCAGCGATGATTTCGGTTGAGGCAGCGATTGATGACAATATGGTCGCCACCTACAATGGCGATGGTGTAATTATCTCAACACCAACGGGTTCAACGGCTTATTCGTTGAGTGCGGGAGGTCCGATAGTTGCCCCTTCGTGCCACTCGTTTCTGCTCACTCCGCTTGCTCCGCATAACCTCACGATGCGACCTATCGTAATGCCTGATTCAAGCGTAGTGAAGTTGCATATTGACACTCGTGGCAACGATGCCTCAATTTCGATAGATAATCGCACTTTCAAGATAGCGAACAACGCCGTTTTGACCATCAAAAAGGCAAAAAGGTATATCCGCCTCGCTGTGCCACACAATATTTCGTTCTTCGATTCGTTACGAAATAAGATGATGTGGGGAGTGGACATAAGATAAACGGAAAAATAGTTAGGAGATAGGAGTTAGGATATAGGAGTTAGGGTATAGGAGTTAGGAGAGAAAAATAATTCTTCATTCTTAATTCTCAACTCTTAATTTTTAATTTTTAATTAAAGTTTGTATATTTGCGCCCTATATGGGTAATGAAAAGAACATACCGACACACATTGCCATCATCATGGACGGCAATGGTCGCTGGGCAAAGTCGAAAGGCAAGGAGCGTTTTGAAGGACACATCGAGGGTGTTGTGTCGGTCAAGGCGTGTATCAAGGCTGCCCGCAAGCGCGGTGTGAGATACTTGACTCTGTATGCCTTCTCTACCGAGAATTGGGGCAGACCGCAGGCGGAGGTTGATGCATTGATGCAACTCTTCTGCAAGAGCGTAACAAAAGAGACGCCCGAACTTATCGAGCAGGGTGTTCGAGTGCAGATTATTGGTCGCCGTGACCGCTTCTCGGAGGAGGTGCGTGAGCGATTGTTGCATATCGAGGAGAGCACAAAAGAGGGCGATAAACTGACTCTCGTGCTGGCATTCGACTACTCATCGCGCGATGAGTTGGTGCGAGCAACACGCACAGTGGCAGACAAGGTGCAACGAGGCGAACTTCGAGCAGAGGAGATTAACGATGCTGTTATCTCGGCACACCTCGATACGGCAGGCATACCAGACCCCGACCTTATAATCCGCACAAGTGGCGAGTGCAGATTGAGCAACTTCCTGCTGTGGCAGGCTTCGTATGCCGAGATGTACTTCCCGCAGACGATGTGGCCCGATTTCCGCGAGGAGGAGTTCGATAAGGCGTTGGAGATTTACGCCTTGCGCGAGCGTCGTTACGGCCTTTTGTAAGATTTTTTTTTGAAACGATATATAGACAATGATATTACTTATCAAAATACTCTGCCTGTTGGCGATATGTTTAACCGCAGTGACGGGCTCGGCGCAATCTCGACATAAGAAGAAAAGCGCTCCAAAAACTGAAACCATAAAAATTGAAGCCGACACAACAGTGGTTACCGACAACTTCGTAGTGCCGGCAAATACGCCTTTCTTAGATGCGGCAGAGGATAAGATGTATCATATCCGCAAAGTAAACATTCACAATGTAAAACATATCAACCACGACATTATCCGTTCATCATCGGGCTTGATACCGGGCGATTCAATATACCTTTCGGGCTCATTTATTCAGAATGCGATGATGCGCTTGTGGTCGCAACGCTACTTCGAGGATATTCAGATTGGAGCTACAATCGAGGGTGATTCGGTAGACTTGGAAGTTGTGCTCAAAGAGCGACCTCGCGTAATGAATTGGGCCGTTACAGGTGTGCCAAAGGGCAAGGCTAAAGACCTCATTGATGAGGTTTTGAAGCTCAAGCGAGGATACGAGTTATCCGACCACGTAACCGACAGAAACATCAAACTCATAAAAGAGCATTTCGGCGAAAAGGGATTTCTGGATTGCGAGGTAGAGATGAAAGTTGAGCCCGACACGGTTATCAAACAGGCCGTAAATGTAACCTTCGATGTTAAGAAAAATAAGCGCATACGCATTGGTGAAATTTTGTTCGAGGGCAACAACAACTTCGAAGACAAGCGACTTGCACGAACTTTCAAGAAAACGCACAAGGTGAGCCCTTGGTTTTGGCAAAAAACCAAGTTCAACGAGAAGGAGTACGAGGAGGATAAGGAGTTGATGCTCGACTTCTACAACTCGAAGGGTTATCGTAATGCAAATATCATCTCGGATTCGGTATATCGTATGCAAATTACGAAGAAGAACAAGAAGCCGAGAATCGGTATCCTTATCAAGATTGCCGAGGGTAACAAATACTATATACGTAATATCAATTGGGTTGGCAACTCGAAGTACGACACCGACATGTTGCAGCGCATGCTCTCGGTAAATAAGGGAGATGTGTATGACAAGAAGTCTATCCACAAACGACTCGGCATAGGCAAAGAGCAAAATCCTGACGATATGTCGGTTTCTTCGCTCTACCAGAATGAAGGATACCTGATGTCGCAAATCGAGCCATCGGAGATTATTATCGGCGCAGATTCACTCGACCTTGAAATCAAAATTTTCGAGGGAAATCAGTTCACCATCAACAATGTCGGTATCACTGGTAACAATCGTGTAAATGACGAGGTTATACGTCGTGAGATTTACACTCGTCCGGGCGAGTTGTACAACCGCGCCCTTATCATGCAGACCATTCGAACATTGGCAGGCATGCAGCACTTCAACGAAGAGAACTTGGTGCCGGACATCAAACCCGTATCGAATGACTTGGTTGATATCAATTGGGCATTGGAGGAGAAGGCGTCAGACCAATTCAATGTTGCAGCAGGTTGGGGTTCGGGCACATTTGTAGGCTCGATAGGTGTAACGCTCAACAACCTCTCCATGCGTAACTTCTTCAAGAAGGGTGCATGGAAGCCATATCCTATGGGCCAAAATCAGCGACTTTCCATATCGGGACAGACCAACGGTACATACTATAAAGCTCTTGCACTCTCGTTCCAAGACCCTTGGCTCGGAGGTCGCAAGCCAAACTCATTTACCGTATCGGGACACCTCTCCGAGCAGAATAACGCATACTACATCTGGCAGAAGGCTACGTCATACTTCCGTTCGTATGGTGTCTCTGTCGGTTTAGGAAAACGACTCTCGTGGCCTGACCCATACTTCTCTTTCTACGGAGAGTTGGCATACCAGCGATATGGTTTGAAAAACTATCAGGCATTTGTAATGACAGATGGAAATGCGAACATGCTCTCGTTGCGATTGGTGCTTGCTCGAAACTCGACTGACCAGCCAATCTACCCTCGTCGCGGCTCGGACATCTCGATGTCGTTGCAGATTACTCCGCCATTCTCGGCTATGGACGGTAAGAACTACGCTGATCCGAACATGAGCGATCAGGAGCGTCACCGTTGGAGCGAATTCCACAAGTGGCAGTTCAAGGCTCAGTGGTTCCAAGCGCTCACGCCGGACAACAAGTTGGTTTTAATGGCAAAGGCTGAGATGGGTTACCTCGGACACTACAACAAGAATAAGATTTCACCTTTCGAGCGTTTCCAAGTCGGAGGTGACGGTATGTCGGGATATACCATGTATGGTGTTGATATTATCGCCTTGCGTGGATACGAGGATGGTAGTCTGGACCCAATCAACAGCAACTACTCTATTGGTTACAATAAGTACACGATGGAGATTCGCTACCCTGTCATTCTGAAACCTTCGTCACAGATTTACGTACTCGGTTTCCTCGAAGCCGGTAACGGATTCTCGTCATGGAAAGATTTCTCACCATGGAAGGTTAAGCGTTCGGCGGGTGTTGGTGTGAGATTGTATCTGCCGATCGTAGGTATGCTTGGTATTGATTGGGGTTGGGGATTCGATCCACCGGCAGGAGGTACAAAGCGTAGCGGAAGCCAATTCCACTTCGTCATCGGACAAAGTTTCTAACGGAGAAAGTCGGTATTGGCAACAAATTTGATTATACTTGTGTTTAACATATAAATAACGATAAGTATGAAACGAATTATTCTGACACTAATGTTTGCTATGGCAACACTTGGCTTTGCTTCGGCACAAAAGTATTGCGTTATTGATAGCGAAAAGCTCTTCAAGTCGCTCGATGAGTACAACAAGGCGATGACAACTCTCGACGAGCTTGGCAAGGCATATCAGACCGAGGTTGACAATAAATACAAGAGCATAGAGTCACTCTACAACAACTACATGGCTCAGAAGAGTAGTTTGCCTGCATCAACTCAGGCCTCTATCGAACAGCAGATTTTGCAGAAGGAGCAAGAGGCTCAGAAATTTCAGCAGGAGCTTTTTGGTGAAAATGGAACGTTTATGAAAAAGCGTGTGGAGTTGATAAAGCCTATTCAGACCAAGGTCTTTGATGCAATAGAGGCATACGCCAAGGCTAATGGATATGACCTTGTCCTTGACAAAGCCTCGAATGCTTCGATTTTGTACTTCAACAACGCTATCGACCACACCGCACAAGTAATTGAACAACTAAAAAAATAGAATAATAACTCAAAAAACAGATTTTAAGATGAAAAAACTTTTAATTTTGGTTGCCGCATTGTTTGCTATCGGCACCGTATCGGCACAGAAGTTTGCCCGTATCAACATGCAGGAGATTGTTGTTGCAATGCCTGAGTTCGAAGTAGCCCAGAAGAACTTGGAGGCTTTCGGCAAGGATTTGCAGGAGCAGATGGAGCAGATTCAGGTGGAGTTCAACAACAAGTTGGCCGATTTCCAGAAGAATCAGGCAACTATGGCTGCATCTGTTAAGCAGATGAAGCAACAAGAGTTGGAGCAGTTACAACAGCGTTTCAGCGAGTTCCAGCAAATTGCACAGCAGGACTTCCAGAAGAAAGAGGCTGAGTTGTTGGAGCCTGTTCAGAAGAAGGCTCAAGAGGCAATCAATAAGATTGCAAAGGCTAACGGCTATATCGCAGTTTTCAACACAGGCGTTCCAAGCCTTGCATACTTCGATGAGGCGCAGCTTACCGACATCGCAGCATTGGTAAAGAAGGAGTTGGGTATCGTAGAGAGTCCTGTTGCACCGGCAGCAAAATAGGTATAAAACAATACACAAAAAGGGTGTGTCCGACAAGTCTTGGACACACCCTTTTTGTTAGGAGTTGTATAACAAACCTCTAACGCATCAACAACGATGAGTCGCCATACGATAGAAAGCGGAAATCGTGCGAGAGGGCGTAGTCGTAAATCTTATGCCAATCATCGCCCACATAGGCCGAAACAAGCAACAGTAAGGTCGATTTCGGCTGATGGAAGTTGGTTACGATATTGCGCACTATGCGGTAGTTGTAACCAAGTGGGGTAATCATTATCTCGGTAGCGGCACGCAGACGCTCCAAACCTTTTTGCTCCATATATAATATAAGTATATCGAGGACCTCCTCGCCCGAGAACTCCGCAGGGATATCGTACAACTCCCACTGCCCCACCGTTGCGCAGTCGTAAGCCTTGCCACTTTTGATGCGCCATGCCAAAGCCGTCAGCGACTCCAAAGTGCGCACCGAGGTTGTGCCAACTGCCACAATCTTACCATAGTTCGCACGCAGTTTGCGCAGTGTTGCAAGGGTTATATCGAAATGCTCGGTGTGCATTGCGTGTTTGGTCGCATCTTCATCTTTAACCGGCAGGAATGTTCCTGCGCCAACATGGAGCGTAACCTCGGCAAAGTCAAAACCCCTCTCACGCATACCCTCGATAAGTGGCTGGGTGAAGTGCAAACCTGCCGTTGGTGCTGCCACAGAGCCTTCGAAACGGGAATAGACCGTCTGATAGCGGGTATTGTCAATCTCCTCGCTCTCGCGGTTAAGGTATGGCGGAATAGGGATACGACCGAGATACTCCAACAACTCGCCAAAGGTCATCGGTGCCGACCACTCGAAGCGCACAATATGTTCGCGCGTGCCTCGCTCGGCGATATAGGCCTGCAAGGCGTAGTTCTCACCCTCATACTCGAAAGGTATCTGCACCGCTCCCTCCTTCCACTTTTTGAGGTTACCCACAATGCACGACCACTCGCACTCGCCCTTTACCGCAAAGGCGTGTTCGTAGTCGGCAGGGGCGTGAGGCTCCAAGCAGAAGACCTCAACCCTTGCACCCGAAGGTTTGTGCATAACGAGTCGCGCTCGCACCACCTTTGTATTGTTGAATACGAGCAGAGAGCCTTCGGGCAACTCCTCACCAATATCGGAGAAGTGTCGCTCCGCAATCTCACCACCACGATAGACAAGCAACTTCGAAGAATCACGCTCCGCAAGTGGAAATTTCGCAATTCGCTCGTCAGACAACGGATAGTCGTAGTCGTTGATGTTGATATATCTCTCTTGCATACTATAACGGCTAGTAAGGGCGAGTAAAGGCTAATAAGGGCTAGTAAGGTAAAACCCTAATAGCCCAAATTAGCAATTTGTTTATTCAACGGTAAAAATTGCTTTATAACGAAACAATTTTGAAAAAGTGCTTTTGAGGTGGATTTCTCTGACTAGAAACCCTTACCAATAGCCAAGAAGTCCTCAGCCTTCAAAGCTGCACCACCGATAAGACCACCATCAACATCAGCCTTTGCAAAAATCTCGGCAGCGTTAGATGGCTTGCACGAACCACCGTAGAGAATTGGACACTCCTCGGCAGCAGCACCGAACTTCGAGCGCAATACCTCACGGATATAAGCGTGAATCTCCTGTGCCTGGTCAGCAGTAGCAGTCTTACCTGTACCGATAGCCCAAACCGGCTCGTATGCGATAACGAGGTTAGCGAACTGCTCCTCGGTGAGGTTGAATACTACCTCCTCAATCTGTGCCTTGCAAACTGCGAAGTGGTTACCTGCCTCGCGCTCCTCCAAGTTCTCACCTACGCAGTAGATTGGAGTCAAGCCGTTAGCATAAGCCTGAGCCATCTTCTTGTTCAAACTCTCCGAAGTCTCGCCATAGTACTGACGGCGCTCCGAGTGACCGAGAATAACATACTTGCAACCGAGAGCTGCAATCATCTGTGCTGCAACCTCACCTGTGTAAGCACCCTTTGCCTCGGTAGCGCAATCTTGCGCACCAACAGCGATATCCGAGCCCTTAACAGCCTCAACAACCTGCGAGAGGTGGGTGAATGGAGGGCAAACGATAAAGTTTACACACTCGCAAACCTCGCCACGACCTGCAACGACACTCTTTGCCAACTCAACACCCTCAGCAGGAACGGTATTCATCTTCCAGTTACCTGCAACAATCTTCTTTCTTGCCATAGTTTTCAAATATTTAATTTAAGTTTAATAATGCTTTCTAATCTCTCAACTTGTAAATAGCCCTTACAAGTTCTACTCCTTGTGAGCCTCAATCCACTCCTTAATACCTGCGGTCTGCAAGCCCAACTTATTCTTCTTGTTGAAGCCGCAGAGGTCGTTAAAGAGTTTCATACCGCCACTCTTTGCGGTGTTGGCGAAGGCTTCGAGGGTAATGTAGCCCATCTTCTGAATAGCCTCAACCCACTCAGTAGGAACACCCGCCTCGGTATATACCTCCTCGCCATCGGCAACGACCTTCTTCTCGGGGCGCATTGTAGGGAAGAACAATACATCCTGAATCGAGGTCTGACCTGTCATAAACATTGTCAAACGGTCGATACCCATACCCATACCAGAGCAGTTTGGCATACCGTACTCCAACGCACGAACAAAGTCCATATCGATAAACATCGCCTCGTCATCGCCACGCTCCGACAATCGCATCTGCTCCTGGAAACGCTCCAACTGGTCGATTGGGTCGTTCAACTCCGAGTAGGCGTTACACAACTCCTTGCCCGCAACGAACAACTCGAAACGCTCGGTCAAGTCTTGATTGTCACGGTGACGCTTGCAGAGTGGCGACATCTCGATTGGGTAGTCGCAGATAAATGTTGGCTGCACCAAATCCTCCTCACAGTACTGTCCGAAGATTGCGTCAATCAACTTACCCTTACCCATCGTGTCGTCAATCTCGACATTCAAACGCTTGCAAGCCTCGCGCAACTCAGCCTCGCTCTGACCTGTAATGTCGTAGCCCGTCTTCTCACGGATAGCATCGGTCATAGTCAAACGGCGGAACGGAGCCTTAAACGAAATCTGCTTGCCATCAATCTCCACCTCGGTAGTACCATTAACCGCCAAAGCGATACGCTCCAACATATTCTCGGTGAACTCCATCATCCAGCGGTAGTCCTTGTAGGCGATGTAAATCTCCATACATGTAAACTCCGGATTGTGGGTTCTATCCATACCCTCGTTACGGAAGTTTTTGCCGAACTCATATACGCCATCGAAACCTCCCACGATAAGACGCTTCAAGTACAACTCGGTTGCTATTCGCATATAGAAGTCGATATCGAGTGCGTTGTGGTGAGTGATAAACGGACGAGCCGAAGCACCTCCCGGAATTGGCTGCAAGATTGGAGTTTCAACCTCCAAGCAACCATGCTCGTTGAAGTACTCGCGCATGGTAGCGATAATCTTCGCACGCTTTGCAAAGACCTCTCGAACCTTCGGATTAACCACCAAATCGACATAACGCTGACGATAGCGCACCTCAGGGTCTGTCAAAGCATCGAACTGCTGACCGTCTTTCTCCTTCACGATTGGAAGTGGGCGGATAGACTTCGACAAAACGGTGAACTTACGGCAGTGTACCGACAACTCGCCTGTGTTGGTGCGGAAAGCAAAACCCTCAATTCCGATAAAGTCACCAATATCGAGCAACTTCTTGAATACGGTGTTATAGAGTGTTGGGTCGCCCTCCGGACAAACATCGTCACGGCGGATATAGACCTGAATACGACCTGTGTGGTCCTGCAACTCGAAGAACGAAGCGCTACCCATAATACGGCGGCTCATAATACGACCTGCAATGGTTACCGACTCGAACTTTGCAGGCTCGACATCGAACTCTGCTGCTATCTGCGCAGCGGTAGCCGATACATCGAAACGCTCTGCCGGGTATGGGTTGATACCGAGGTCACGCAACGCCTGCAACGACTGACGGCGCAACTGTTCTTGTTCACTTAAATGTTCCATAATTGTATATTGTTTTTTATTCTACTCTTTTTTTGCGCTGCAAAGGTAGTTTTTTTCGATTACTTTATCAAACTTTTTCCATAGGAAAAACATCGAAAGACCGCAAACCGTACCGACCATTGCTCCGAGCAGTATATCCATCGGGAAGTGGCAAGCGAGATAGATGCGCGAGTAGCATATCAAAATCACCGCTACGGCAATCACCCAATTATACCACTTTTTGCGAATTGTAAGTGCCGAGAACCATGCCAACGCAACCGTTGTTGCAGCGTGTGCCGATACCGTACCGTAGGCTCCATGCTTGTACGATGGAACATGCGCCAAGTCGCGCACCGCCGAGTCGAACATAGGGCGATGACGCACAGGGAATGACTCCCACAGGTGTTTCAGCGGTCCCGAATGTTTGAAAATACCGCAGATAATATCAGACAAGCCCAATGCTAACGCCAAGCAGAGAAGAAAAGCAAGGGCGCGTTGCCAGCCGAACTTATACCACACAAAGGCGAAGATAAAGAGATACAACGGAATCCACATCAGCGTTCCCGATATGGTCTCCATAATAAAATCCATCGCTTTTCCTCCATCGAAGTTGAGGAACAAAAATAGGTCGTGGTCGAAAGTGTAGTTCATAATTCAAAATGCAGAATGCAAAATTCAAAATGCAAAATTATTTTAGTTATCTCTCACCAAGAAATCGTAAATGATGAGATTATTTTTGTGCCAAGCGAGGGAACGAAAGCGCAGCATAGTAAACCTATGTGAGCATTTCGTTATCCGAAGTGCGGTGCAAAAAGAACTCATCAGAACGATTTTTTACAATTCGCCACCCATTAAGGTAGCAATAGTCTTCGGTATCTCGGTCTGGTCGCGACACTCCAAAAATCTCTTCTCACCGACACCCTTCACAAATAGTGGAGTGTACATGCCTGTATGATACTTGCTTGTCCACTCTATCGAAGCGTGGCGATTGAGAATTACAACTGCATGATATGCGAGATACTCGTTACGGTTATAGAGGCCATCAACCATCGGTCCATATTTGAGGAAGATATCGTAGAAGTCGTGTTTCAACAACGCCTCCTCCTCTGCGGTAATTGGCACTACGCTCCATAGACCGAGATAGTCGCTCAACAACTGCTTATACTCGTTCCAATCGCGCTTACCCTCAGCACGCATCTGCTGAATAGCCTTTGTTATATATGCCATCGAGTGCTTTTGTCCGACAAGTTGATTCATGCGAATCTGATACTTATCCCAACCGAGCGACATACCGCCTGTCTCGTGGTCGGAAGTTACAACGATAAGCGTTTCGTCAGGGTATTGCTCGGCAAAGTCCAACGCAAGCTCCACCGCCTGAGCCAACTCATTCACCTCCTCGAAGGTTGTTGCAGCATCTTGCGCATGTGCCGAATAGTCGAGCTTTCCCGCCTCAATCATAAGGAAAAAGCCCTTCTGCGACTCACGAGAGAGATACTCAATAGCCGCCTTGGCGTAGTTAAGCATTGTGTGTGGCTCATCGCTTGCGCGGTCAATAACATGCGGAATATGCTCATTGACCTTATCGTGCGCCACCAACACCACACGCTTACCTTCTGTCTTGGCAGCCTCCTCGACATCGAGGGTAATGGTAATACCTGCTGTGCGGATACGCTCGGCCAACTCGGCAGTGGTTACAGGCTTATACTTCGGGTCTTGCGGACCACTCTTCATATCCATAATAGTTGAGCCGGCAATAAAAGCCACATCGCTTGCGATATAATCATCGACAAGAGCCGGAAAACCGAAGCGGTCCGAAGTGTGACCATAGAAGCAACTTGGCGTTGCGTGGTTGATACCAACGTTGGTAACCAAACCAACCTTATATCCCAACTCCGAAGCAACATCTGCAATGGTACGCAACTCGTTGCCATCAACATCAACACCGATATGGGCATTTGCGGTCTTTACTCCCGAAGCAAGTGCCGTACCTGCGGCAGCCGAATCGGTTACAAGATTTGAAGTCGAATAGTTCGTCACAAAGTTACGAGTATCGAACTGCGTAAAGTTCAATCGCAAGGTTTCGCTTGCGCCGGCCTTCTCTGTATTGTAGTGTTCGGTACCGAGAATATGGTTAAAACTCATACCGTCACCGATAAAGTAGAATACATACTTTGGCTTCTTTGGCGATGTAGGGATTGCATCGGTTATCAGCAATATGCTAAAACACAACGATATAATCGAAAGTGCAAGGCCAATAATCAATTTTGTCTGTCTCTTCATATTATTTTTAGTTTTTTGTTTTCTGAACTCCGAGCGTGGTCAAGGCGCAACGAGAATAGGGGCAATAGGGGTTATAGGGGCTATGGGGAGCGCTACAAGTTTTTCAACTACTCACTACTATCTACTCACTACTCACTAATTATCTAATCTCTTCTTCTGCCGTTAATCAAAGCCACATAGTAAAGGATTGAGGCAATGGCCGAAAGTGCTGCTACAAGATAGGTGCGGGCAGCCCAGCGGAGCGATATCTTAGCACCCTCCAACTCCTCGCCAAAGAGCAGACCACTCTGCTCTAACCATGCCAAAGCTCTATCCGAAGCGTTGTACTCTACGGGGAGCGTTATAATCGAAAATAGAGCCGACAAACACATCAAACCAACACCTATCCAGCACAATATCTGACTACCAGAGGAAGCGGTCATAATAAGACCGATAATTATGAGCCACGATGCCGCCTGCGATGAGAACTGCACCAACGGCACAAGTGCCGAGCGCATACGTAACGGAGCATATCCTTGCGCATGTTGCAAGGCGTGTCCGCACTCGTGGCAAGCAATAGCAGCCGCAGTAATTGAGCGACCATGATAGACCTCGTCCGAAAGATTTACCGTCTTATTGCGAGGATCATAGTGATCTGACAGATAGCCTCCCACATGGGTTATTCTCACATCATTAACACCATTATAGCGCAACATCTTCTCGGCTATCTCCGCCCCCGTTAATCCGGTTGGCATAGGCACTTGCGAGTATTTCGACACCACCGAGCGCAAACGCCACTGAACAATCATTCCGGCTATACCGACAATTATAACCATCAGAAAAGCCTCGCTTGTGGTTAGGTTTGAGAGGAACTGACTATGTCCCTCGTTATAGGCTTGCAATAAGTTTAAAAACATTTTATGTACGATTTTTGATTACTAATCGTTAATAATACGCACAAAAATAGAAAAAATTGTTAATTTTGCCAAAAATGTAGAGTGTCGAATATGAAAGATTACAAATTCACTATCGAAGATAGGCATTTTATGCAGATGGCCATCAATCTTTCAATTGAGAATGTCGCCAATGGAGGAGGTCCATTCGGAGCTGTTATTGTTCGCAATGGTGAGGTTATCGCCACCGGCACAAACCGCGTAACTGCCAACAACGACCCTACGGCCCATGCCGAGGTTAGTGCAATTCGTGAAGCATGCACCAAAATCGACAACTTCAAGTTGGCAGGTTGCACCTGCTATACCTCATGCGAGCCTTGTCCGATGTGCCTGAGCGCACTCTATTGGGCGGGCGTTGAGCGTATTGTGTATGGCAACACAAAAGATGACGCCAAGGCGATAAATTTCGATGACTCGTTCATATATGACGAGATTGCTAAGCCTTATGCTCTACGCGCCATACCATGCCAGAATTTTATGCGCAAAGAGGCCCTCGAAGGTTTCCGAGCGTGGACCGAAAAAGAGGACAAGATTGAGTATTAACGGAAAACGGAAAGCGGAAAACGGAAAACTTTTGTTTTTAACTTTGCACTCTTGATTTACAACCTTTAATTATCAATTGTCAATTCGTCAATTGTCAATTAAAAATGAAGAGCCTTGCCCGACATATTGCAATGCGTGGAACATCATCACAAAATGTGATGGTGCGTATCGCTACGGCTGCCGTAGCGGTGAGTATTGCCGTTGTAATCATAACACTCTCAGTCATATATGGGTTCAAAGAGCAAATCATGACACTCTTATCGGGCACGGTATCGGATATAACTATCGCGAGTCCATACGCCGAACGACAGCCCGAGCAATACCCTATCTACGACAATAGTTCGTTGCTCGATATAATCACCTCAACGGATAATATCGCACACACCGAGCGTTATGCTATGCGCAGTTGTGTTATTCGTGGCGAAAAAGGTGCTGTAGGTATAGCCTTAAAGGGTGTAGGAACTGAAGCGAACACCTCGCTCTTCGCCGAGCGTTTGGAGAGTGGCTCGCTACCTCGAATTGAAGCGTCAAGACGCAAGGAGATACTATTATCACAAAGCGTAGCATCAAAAATTGGAGTTTCGGCCAATAGTCGTGTGGAACTACTGCTTTTAGATGGCGATACACCTAGTCGCGAACTCTTTAAGGTGTGCGGAATATACCGTTCAGCATTGGGAGAAACAGGTGCCGAATTAGCCATTACCGACATTCGCAATGTTCAGAAATTGAACAATTGGGAGCCTTCGCAGATAACGGGATACGCCTGCACGCTGTACGATGCCGAGATGTCGGAGCAGAGTGCCGATATCCTCAATTTGCGATTGATGCGCGAGTACGAGGGCGAAGAGAGCATTGCAGCGGTGAGTTCGCACGATAGGCATGCCGACATCTTCGGTTGGCTCGAAACGCACGATGTTAATGCTACCGTAATTTTGACTATAATGCTTATTGTTGCCATCTTCAATATGGCAACAGCGTTGTTAATCCTTGTTTTGGAGCGTACCCGCATGGTCGGCATACTCAAATCACTCGGCATGCAGAACAGCACCATACGCCGTATATTCACCTATCGTGCCGCACAGATTATAGCGGTAGGCATAGTCATAGGCAATATTTTGGCTTTGACGTTGCTATTGGTACAGAAGTATCTGCACCTCATAAAATTAGACGAAAGCGGATATTTTCTCTCGGAAGTACCCGTATCGCTCGGTGCAGGGTGGATAGTAGCGACAGATATACTTTTTGCAACTATAATTATCGCAGTTATGTACCTTGCCACCGCCATTATCGGGCGCATAAAGGTGGCAGAGGCGATAAAATACAACTAATATGACAGGAAACGAGAGCAAAGGTGAAATGGTGCGTGGAATGTTTAACGACATCGCACCGACATACGACCGCCTGAATCACATACTATCACTCGATATTGACCGTTTGTGGCGCAAACGAGTAGTCCGTATCGTCCGCCGACTCGGAGCAAAACGAATTATGGATATGGCAACAGGCACAGGCGACCTCGCCATAGCATTGGCACGCAATATCGAAGGCTCAACCATCTACGGAGCCGATTTTTCGAGCGAGATGCTTGCTATTGCGAAGCAGAAAATCGAGGCTCTCGGACTTGCCGAGCGCATCTCTTTGACGGAGTGCAACGCCGAGGATATTCCTCTCGAAGACGAGGCTGTTGATGCCGCTACAGTAGCCTTCGGAGTGCGCAACTTCGAGCATCAGAAAGAGGCTCTAACTGAGATAAAACGCACTATTCGCAAAGATGGGCACCTCATAGTTTTGGAGTTCTCAAATCCCCGTTGCGCATTTGTACGTTGGTGCTACCGCCTCTACTCGCACTATATTCTTCCGGCAATAGGTCGCATGGTATCAAAACACGCCACAGCTTACACCTATCTGCCCGACTCGATAGATAAGTTCGCCTCGCCGGAGGAGTTTACGGCTCTGCTGAAAGAGGTGGGTTTTGACAAAATAGAGCGCAAATCACAATCATTGGGCATAGCACATATCTACATAGCCCACAAAGCATAGAGAAGAAGATGAAACGATTTATAAAATATACCTTTTTAGCACTTATCATTGTTGCCACGCTCGGTTTGTCGAGTTGTGCAAAGCAGGGGCAACAACGACAGCGCCGACAGAAGTTTCAGGTGGTGTCGGTTGATAACCTCAGTGGTTCCATTAGCGAAGGGTGGCGCATAACCCTTACCATTGCGAACAATACCGCCTCAAATCTGCGTATAACCAACGCCTCAGCATTCGTACGTCACAACGGTCGCAGGATAGGGCGCATTACCCTCAATGACGAGATTTTGATACCGCGCAGACGATGCTCGCAAGTGGTCGTACCGTTGCGAGTAACGCTCGCCAACCCAATTGCAGCTCTCGGCGTATTCAACAAGGTGCGTAAAGGGGATTTCTCGGGTGTAACCGTAGATTACAACGTCTCTGTCGCGGCTTTGACATCGCATCGTATATTTGAGCAAGAGGGTGTATCGCTCGAAAAATTAGCACAACAATTCAACTTTGGACTAAAAAAATAATCAGACATGAAGTATCTTTTCACCATATTGGCAACCATCTTTGCCATCTCGGCATCGGCACAGAACATACAACCTCAAGAGCAAGAGGTTGCTTCCCCAAAAAAGATTAAAGAGCGTCTTGCATTGCCGGCACAACGCGATTCGCTAACCGTAGTAAGCGAGACGGTACAGATTGTCGAGCATGGAGATGCAGCAACGATTGTCGAGCAACATATAGACGCCACCTCGAAGGCTGTGAATGGCTACCGCATAGTGATATTTATGAGCAATGCGCAAACTGCTCGCCGCGATGCAGTATTGGCACAAGAGAATTTCGCTCAGCTCTTTCCGCAGGAACGCTCCTATTTGAGCTACGAGAACCCATATTTCAAAGTAGCCGTGGGCAACTGCACAACCCAAGAGGAGGCGATGATTCTGCTTGGTCGCCTGCGAGGAACCTTCCCGAAGGCTTTTATCATGCGAGAGAGCATTGCTATTGGCGAATTTACCCGATAAAAATGGCATTTCGCCACTATTTATGAGGTTTTTCGAGATAATTATTTGTTTTTTCGAAAATAGTTTTTTACATTTGTTGTGAGCAAACATTTGTTAAACCTTAAAAACATTACAATTATGAAGAAGATTATGACATTGGCGATTATCGCCCTCGCATCAGTAGCTATGGTATCTTGTTGTGGACAGCCTAAGCAAAAGCAAGGCGCATGTGGCGAGGCTTGCTGCCAGCCAAAAGTTGAGTGTACACAGTGCCCTGCAAAGGCTGAGTGTCCAAAGGCTGAGGTAAAGGCTGAGTGCCCTGCCGAGAAGTGCGCAGAGTGCCCACAGAAGGCTGAGTGTCCAAAAGCACAGCCTGCACCAGAGGCACAGCCTGCACAATAATTAAACTTTATATGTTTTGGGAGAGCAGAATGGTTTTCTGCTCTCTTTTTTTGTGCAGGAGCACCTTGTCTGAACTCCGAGCGTGGTCAAGGCGCAACCATTTTGGGGGTTATAGGGACGGGCGTTCCGCCCTTAATAGGGGCGCTCACTCCGTTCGCTTACTGGGGTGCGCTGAAAGAATTGAGAATTAAGAATTATTTTTCTCTCCTATCTCCTATCTCCTATCTCCTATCTCCTATCTCCTATCTCCTAACTAAAACAAAAGTTTTCCGCTTTACGCTTTCCGTTTTCCGTTTTTTATTATCTTTGCACTATCAATAGTGCTACGACAAGAAAATGATACGCTATTACGAAAATATTGATATCTCGGAGCGCAACTCTTTCCATGTTCAACAAACAGCAAAACGTCTCGTAGAGTTCGACCGAGCAGAGGAGTTGCCGGAGGTGTTTGCCAAGTATGGCACTGAGGATTGGTATGTCATCAGTGGAGGAAATAACATCTTATTTACCAAAGATATAGACTCCCTGCTTATAACCCCATGCGACAACCGCATAGAGATTATCTCGGAGAGCGACACCACAGTTCGCATAAAAGTTGGTGCAGGTGTTGAGTGGGACGACCTTGTGGCTTGGAGCGTAGAACGCAACCTGTGGGGCATCGAAAACCTCTCGCTTATTCCGGGCAAGGCAGGTGCTGCACCCGTGCAGAATATCGGTGCATACGGCGTAGAGGCGAAGGATACTATTCGTTCGGTCGAGATGTATTTTGTGGAGGGTGGCAACTTCGTAACCCTTGCTGCCGAGCATTGTGCTTTCGGCTATCGCGAAAGCGTATTCAAACACTCACTGAAGGGGCGTGTAGTGATTACAGCCATTGAGATTGAGTTGTCGAAGGTGGCAAATCCGCGACTTGGCTATGGCGATGTCATTCGTGAGGTCGAGGCACGTGGCGGTGCTACATTGGCAAATATCCGTGATGCCATCTGCTCAATTCGCCGTTCGAAACTGCCCGATACTGCTGTTTTGGGCAATGCAGGAAGCTTCTTCAAAAATCCGATTGTCGAGCAAGAGGTGGCAGAGAGATTGCTCGCCGAATATCCCGATATGCCACACTACCCCGCTGCCGAAGAGGGCAAGGTAAAACTCGCTGCAGGTTGGCTTATCGACAAGTCGGGAATGAAGGGCTACAAAGAGGGTAATGTCGGCGTACATGAGCGTCAGGCATTGGTTTTGGTAAATCTCGGAGGTGCTACGGGTGGCGAAGTAATAGCCTTTGCGCACAAAGTTGTAGCGACCGTCAAGGAGAAGTTCGGCATCGAAATTTCACCAGAGGTGAATGTGCTTTAATTAGGGGCATTAAAGGCGTTAGGGGCGTTAGAGATATTTTTATTATGCAAACTAAAACTCTGTTGCAGGCTTTCGAGAAGTATGTCGAGCGACATGAACTATTCTCGCATGAGGATAAAATTCTCCTGACCGTATCGGGAGGTGTCGATTCGATGGTTATGCTCTCCATATTTGTCCGTCTTGGCTACAAGGTGGAGGTGGCGCACTGTAACTTTGGACTGCGAGGTAAGGAGAGCGATGAAGATACCGAAATGGTGCTGCGTGAGTGCGAGAAGTTGGGTATCGTGTGCCACTCTAAAAACTTCGACACCTTGGGCGAAATGGCTCGCACGGGCGATTCGATGGAGATGACCGCGCGCCGTCTGCGTTACGAGTGGTTTTACGAGTTGTGCCAAACGGAGGGTTGCACCGTAATTGCGGTGGCTCACCACGCCAACGACTCAATCGAAACATTTTTCATAAATCTTCTTCGCGGTACAGGATTGCGAGGTCTTACGGGCATAAATCGTCAATATGGTCGTGTAGTGCGACCTCTGCTCTATGCTACACGCAAGGATATTTTGGAGTATGCCGTGCAGAACCATATTCCATACCGAGAGGACTCTTCAAATCGTTCTACAAAGTATCTTCGCAACAAAATAAGGCTCGGTCTATTGCCACTTCTGCAAGAGATAAACCCTAAATTCACGGCATTGATGCGTGGTAATCTCTACCGCTTGAATGATGCGCAGAGATTTATCGATGCCGCGATTGACAATATACGGGAGGTGGCTCTGCACAGTGAAAACGGCATTGACACCATCGAGGTAGGAGCGATAGATGCGATGTATCCGCGCGACTTCGTGATATACGAGTTGTTGAACTCCTCGTATGGATTCAAGGGCGATGTAGTCGAGGAGTTGAACAAGGCATTGAAGCGTGGCGTAACCGACCGCCGTTTCTACTCGCGCGACTATGTAGCATACCTCGACAGGGGAAATATCTTGGTTGCACCTATCGAAGATGAAGACGATTGTGAGGTAATAATCGAGCGCGGAGATATGCGCAGCTATTGTGGCAACTCGGTACTCTACTACGAGCATACCGATATTGACAATGTCAATGAGTATCGTCTGCCGAGCGATATAGCCCTGATTGATGAGTCTAAGTTGCAATATCCGCTTCGTCTGCGCCGTTGGCGTGAGGGCGACACCTTTATTCCGTTCGGCATGGCAGGTCGCAAGAAGGTTGGCGACTACCTCACCGACCAGAAAGTTCCCATTGTGGAGCGCAAACGACAATTTGTGTTGGTATCGGGAGAGGATATTGTGTGGGTTGTAGGTCGCCGCACAGATGACCGCTTCCGCATAGGCGCAAATAGCGAAAATATCTTAAAAATTACGAAATATCCCATTTAAAACGATATGGCAGAGAAAGTTACATTTGCATCGTGTGATGCCGAATTTCATCGCTTGATGGGCGATATCAAGGCTCGAAAGTTTGCTCCGATATACCTTTTGCAGGGCGAGGAGTTATACTTTATAGATGCGCTGTGTGACGCTCTGACCGAGGGTATTATGGAGGAGTCAATGCGAGCCTTCAACCAGATTGTTATCTATGGCAACGACACTGACGGAGGTACGGTAGCGAGTTACTGCCGTCAGTTACCGATGATGGGCGAATACGAAGCGATTATCGTAAAGGAGGCGCAACAACTCGACAAGATAGAGTTGCTGAACTCATACGCCGCATCGCCACAACCTTCAACCATACTCGTTTTGTGCCACAAGGGTAAGGCTATGGACCGCCGAACACCACTATACAAGAGCATCAAAGCGAAGGGTGTGGTATTCGACTCGGTTTCGCCCCGTGACTACGAAGCGGAGCGATGGTTGTCGGGATTTGCCGCAACAAAGGGGTTGAAACTCGACTCGGCTTCGAGCAAAATTTTGGTGGCACATCTTGGCGTAGATATCTCAAAAATCAGCAACGAACTCGAAAAGATGATTGTATCGCTACCAAAGGAGCGCACAACCATCACCCCCGAAGATATCGAAAATCATATCGGCATATCGCGTCAATTCAACAACTACGAGTTGAGCAATGCGGTACTCGACCGCCAACTCGAAAAGGCGCTGACCATTGCGCAATATATGGGCGAAAATCCGAAGGCATATCCGCTTCTGTTGAGTGTAAAGGTGTTGTACGACTCGTTCCGACAACTCTTTACCTATAATTATATTTGTTGGGATTCTCGCCGCCGAGGAGTTGCAATGCCAGACCAGAGCGAGTTGTGCCGTGCAATGCGCCTCAACTCGCCATACTTCCTGAAAGAGATTACCCGCCGTGCGCCATTGTGGCCGAACAATAAGGTTTTCAAAATCATAGGTCTTTGTGCCGAGTATGATGCCAAGAGCAAGGGTATTGACGATGGTGGAGCATCAAATGGTGAGTTGCTGCGCGAATTTATCTTGAAGATTATGATGATGTAGAAGATGGCATACATCTACGAATATATACGCACACGAGGTTTCGAGCCGATACACTTCGAAGAGCATTACGCTCGGCTCGAAGCGCTGTCGCAACGTCTGTTCCATGCGCCACTAAACACCTCGCCCGAGGAGTTGAAAGGGGCAATAGGTGATATTTTGCGCAAAGATGGCTACTCCTCGCATACCATAAACTGTGTATGTATTCGATACTTCGACAATGGAGCATTTGAGTTCGAAGCGGTAGAGATTCTCTACAACACCTACTCCCTACGTGCCATTCGACCGCAGGGTTATATCTGCCAATTGTCGGGCGATATGCTTGTGTCGAACACCTCGGCAAAGGAGGCGATGCTCGAACTAAATCGTTCAACTGCGCAATCTACCGATGCCGTTGTGCCGATATGGATTGACGAGCAAAACCGACTCCTCGCTATTGATGGTGCGCCCATAGTAGCGGTCTTTGAGAATGAAATTCGCTTCTCGGAAGTTGGCGAAAGTGTCGAGTTCAATATCGCCATGCAGAAGATGATTGCCCCAAGGCGAAAAATATCGCAGAGTGCTATTACTCTTGACGATTTAAGCATTGTCAAGGAGCTACTCTACATTGACCATCGTGGTATCACCGCATTTGCCGGCTGGAAGGAGCGACACTACACTGATATTACCGCTGAACGAATTGCCCGAGCCGTTGCCGAGACGGAATAGTGGCATCTTTCTAAAAAGTTTATATTGACAAGGGGATTTTGGAGTGCTATATTTGTAGCGACAACAAAAACCTAAATTCAATGAGAAAAATACTTTTTTACTACTCGGTAGTGGCAACACTACTGCTTATTGCTTGCGCTCTATTTCTGCGCCACAGCACAGGCGAAGTCGCACGCCTTCGCAACAACAACGAGGCTCTTACAAGCGAAACACAACTCTACAAAACACGCCTCGAAGAGTCGGTTGCATCGACTGTTGCCCTGCAACTCCAACTTGACGAATACCGCAAGCAACACGCTGACGATACGAAACGTATTCGCGAACTCGGTATTCGCCTACGCCGCGTAGAGAGCGTGGCAACAGCAACCACACATGCCGAAGTGGAGTTTAGCGCACCACTGCGCGATACCATTTTTCTTGACCGCCTACTACCAGACACCTCCTCCGTATTTCGTTGGAGCGATAGGTGGGTAAGCATTGAGGGGATAATTCGTAACGGCAATGCCGAGTGCCATATCGAGAGCGTTGATACTCTCCGACAGATAGTGCATCGCGTACCGCACAAATTTCTATTTTTCCGCTACGGCACAAAGTCTATCCGCCAAGAGATAACCTCCTCAAATCCCCATACGCGCATTGTGTATGCTCAATACATAGAACTTCCCAAAAGACGAAAACGAAAATAGAGGGGCGAGAAAATCTCGCCCCTCTATTTTCGTGTCGTTACGCTATTTTACCAACCGGTCTCTGGGTTCTCTACCGGATTTTCGAGTTGCTCACCACCCTCTTGTACTTTGGTTAGAACAAGGTTTGTGTAGTAATCTATAGCACCACCTTGCTGACCTACTCCTGTACCATAGTAGAAATACAATCCTGTAAACTGGCTGTCCGACAAACAGCTAAATACCAACTCGCCATTATTATAAGGGCTCAATATTGTCTGTCCCGGCCATATAAGCTGTTCAGAACATGGATCTGCATATATGCTATAGCCATACGATGTTACATATTCACCTGAGTTCACGAGTGCGCCACCAACATGAATCATATTATCGTAGAACTTCGCCACCATTGTATCGTCAGAAATCTGGAAGTTTGCCATTGCTGTAGGGTGCAACAAGCCCTTAATATGGAAGGTCTTACCATCAATCGCCTGCGAAATGGTCACTGTACGAGGCTCATTGTCGTAAGCGCCATTCTGCGAAGAGAATGTATAAGTTCCGAGGAACTTCGCATACTCGGCATTGCCCGACTCTGGTACTAAGTCGGTAGTTGTGAACTCAATCGAACTAACCTCGCCATAGATATCATTTCCATCGTATGCAACAGCACTGAGATAGTACTTTGTATTCTCCTTTAAGCCTGTACAGGTATAGTTTGCTTCGTATGTATGAACAACTATACCATACAAATCAACTTCATGAGCCTCTATTACACCACCCGTGGAGAGATACAACTTATACTTCAATGCGTTGGTTGAACTGAGATTTACCGTTGCCGACCAATCCTTAACCTCTGCCATCGAGAGTGTTACAGTTGCATCGGACTTAACATATTCAGCAGTCTTAAATGTATACACCTTATACTCCGAATATGCGGTATATGTATCGGTATATACACCATCGCTCACACCACTTGCCACACGATATACCAACTTATACTCCGTGTTAGGTGTCAATCCCTCACAAAGGAGAGTAATCGTATCGCTAACAAGGCTGCTTTCTGTATAATGAGCACCCTCTGTTGCTGTATATATATCCAACTGCCAAGGCTGTATAGTCGCAAACTGCTCACTTGTATAGATTGATGCACGGAAAACTGCACCCATTGGCTCTGTCTTAAAGTTTGCCTGGAAGCTATTTGATGTAATCTCAGGCTCACCACTAATCTCCGTAGAGTAGCTGCTATCGATAGGCACCGTCTTAGCTACGAAGGAGCTCTTGAATACTTTGCCAAGAGCATTACCATCTGCATCAAAAGGTGCAGCCAACACATAGATCGTTTCACCCATCGTAGAGTAGGTATCTACTCTTACTTTTGAATACAACGATTTAACTGCTTTATTTGCATACTGTTCTACGATTTCAATATCGCTTAGTCCCTGACCAACAAGTTCTTTGTATTGAGATTCTGGCATTGTGGCAATCTGTGCCATCTCCGCATTTCTCAATGTAGCCAACACATAAGCAGAGTAGAAGTTACTCTCGTCTGGTAAATATGTGGTAACTACCGAAGGAGTTGTATCCTCCTTGTGCTCAAACTCAGACACCGAGGTAATCTTCGAACGTTCAATAACGATAGGCTTTGTAGCCATACGAACAGTTGCTACACCAGACGCATCGGTAGTTTGAATATACAAGTTATTGTACTCTCCCAACGGCAACACCGCATATATCGAGCGAGCCTCAGTAGCCGAGAGTTCAATTGGTGTATCAAGCGTTCCTTCTACATATGGATAGCCTTCATAGCTCAACGAGGCAGCCGATTCTGCAAGAACATAGAACGTTCCCGAAAGTGCAGATGGCTCAGCGCTGAGGTCCTGTATCAAGATAGAGTTAATTGTACCCTCGCCCTTGATTTGCAACTCGAGAATTCCAAATACGTTAAGGAATTGAAGACCTCCATCCTGAGTTCCACTCGCCACCATAGGGTTTGCTTCATCTATAAAGTTGCGCTCTGCGAAGATTCGCTCCTGAGGAAGGTCCATTACTATGAGTCCTGATGAGTTTGCACTTTTAAACATCGACACCGGATAGAATGCAAAGTATTTGTCAAACTGATCTGTCAAATTGCCCTCAAAAACGCCCTTTGTAGTACCGGCACCCTCAACAAGGTCATAAACACCAATATATCCTGAGTTATCGGCCGAAATACCCGCCATTGCAATCTGATCTCCGGCGCTCCATAAAACCGAATAATCCTCGCCCATTGTGGTACGCGAACTCTCCTCAAGATAGGCAGTAAAACGAGCCTTACCCTTTAACATCGGGTCGCTCTCCTGAAATTGCTGACACGATGGTGCAAACATCGCCAAAGCAACCAAAGCCATCAAAAGTCTAAAATTTTTCATACTAAACATGTTTTATATGTTATTAAATTCTTAAAAAATTGCACTAGAAGAGGCCTCAATCACCATTTTTAAAACGGGAAATCAGCTAATATATATCTACACCTATCGCAAATATAATAACACTATTTGTATTTCGCAACTTTTTGCGCAGTTTTTTTATCTTGCTTATTGTTAAACAATAAGAAGAGGGTATCCAAAATATCGGACACCCTCCCCTTGTAAGAATATGTAAATATCTCGAATTATTTTGCAGGAGCAACCTCTGCAGCGGCCTCAGTAGTAGACTCAAGAGCCGGAGTCTCCTCTACGGCTGCAGGAGTAACCTCAAGAAGCTCTACCTCGAACTCCAACGCCTCGTTAGGGCCAATCAACTGACCTGCACCACGACGACCATAAGCCAACTCAGCAGGGATAAAGAGCTTAATCTTTCCACCGGGACCTACGAGCTTCATACCCTCGGTCCAACCCTTGATAACGTGGTTGAGAGGAAACTCGATTGGCTCGTCCTCCTCCAAGAGGTTACCCTTCTCGTCAAAGAGGCTTGGCTGCTGCAAACGAATCATCTCCTGTTGCTCTTTCGAACGGTTCTCAAAGCGCGAAGCATCGAAAACTGTACCATCTTGCAACTTACCAACATAGTGAACCTTCACTACGTCCTCGTCACTCTTGGCAGCCTTCTCCATGTCACCAGCCTTAACAACCTTATATACCAAGCCACTCTCGGTAACCTTTGCACCGAAGCCCTTAGCCTTCTTCTCAAGCCACTTAGCAGAACGCTCTGCTGCCTCGGTTGGGCGAGTCACCATAAAGTAGTGCTGCAAGAAACGCATGATAGCGTCCTGCTGAATCTCGGTGCTCTCCTCGTGAGCATCTTGGAAACCTTTGAGCAACCAATAGTACTGGATAGGGAAATTTCCTCTAAGAACATTGTTACCGATATCGTTACCAAATGCATACGAGATTTTCTCGCACTCCTCAGCGGTCTCAAATACCTGGAACACAGCTGTAGTGTCAGTCAAAGCCAACTCCTGATATGCACCACGACGCTCTCCGAGTGTCTGCGAGAAGAACTCGCGAAGCATATCAATCGACTCGTCGTGTGTCTGACTTGCCTTCTTGGTTATACCCTCTTTGATACCCTTCTTCACGACCTCGATATCGAACGGAATGTCACCAAGCTGCTGCTTGATACCGCTACCGATGTTTGCTCCAAGGCAGTAAGACAACGAGTCCAAAGTTCCGTGATTACCCTCTGTAATCTTGGTACCCTTGCTTCCGCAAGAGCACACAAATGCAGCACATGCGAGTGCTACGATTGCCATAAATGTTTTTTTCATAATACTTGTTATTTTTTCTGTTTAGTATTTGTCTTCAAAGTGCGCAAAGATAACTAAAATTTATTATCAACACACATTTTACCTGTTATATTTTATGTTGAGTACCTCAACATCGAAGTTGAGCATCGTATTGGCCTCGATACCCAAATCGCTATTTCCCTCAACATCGTATGCCGTTTTTGAAGGCAACCAAGCGTTAAAGTGAGCACCATCTCCCGCCAACTTGATGACCTCTTGCAAGCCCTTCAAGATGTTACGATAAGAATCGCGCAGCGTATCCGCCTCCACAATAACCCTACCCTGCTCATTGGTCAACTTGTATGCAAACTCTATCGTATCACGCGATGACATTGAGCCTACATGACTCTGATCTCCCAATTTTAAAATCTTGTAGGTCACACCACTGCGAGTGCGCACATACTTACGGTCACGCTTACTCAAATCGGTAAGGAAACGCTCCTGATATGCCTGAGCCTTCTCGTGAACGAAGTATGTTTTTTCGGCAAGATAGTAGTCGCGAGCCTCCTCCAACGTCATCTTTGGAGTTCCGTTATAGACATCTCGAATAGCGGCACACACAGCCTCAATATTGAGCGTGGAGTCCATCTCCATCAGAGAGTGTCCTACATTCAAGCCCACAACGTAAGAGAGCGTATCCGCCCCTCCGTCCAATTCGGCTTTTCCTCTGTTGCACGAGAAAAACATCGTACCAAAGAGCAAAACAACCGCAAATGATATAAATCTCTTCATAATAACGCTTGTATCACTACTTTCGCAACATTGCCACACACATCTTCGCAAGGAGCTGAGTGGCAACAATTGCGTCCATTTTGTTATTTATACTCGAAACAACCTCCGAGATATCAAATCCGACAATCTCTCGCCCCGATTCGACAACTGTATTGATCAGATAGACAACCTCGTCAAAGGTCATGCCTCCCGGTACTGGAGCGTTCGTATTGCCACAAAACTCTATCTTCAACGCATCTATATCGAGCGACACATAGACTTTCTGAGGCAATTTTCCTACCACTTCTCGGCAGATATTGCCCCAACTCTCACCCTCAAATCGCTTTGCTGCAAGCTTCTCAGCAAGGAACAGCTCCACCTTCTCCGTTGCACGAAGTTCATCTATCTCCTCCTTGACTATATCGCGTACACCGACCTCGACAAGGCGCTCAATCGACGACACCTCCTCCACTATATTTCTCGCAATGGAACGATGCGAATAGTTAAACTCCTCTCCACTACGCAAAAAATCGGCGTGAGCATCAATAAACAATACACCCAATCCGTCATTAACCTCGGCAAGAG
This sequence comes from Alistipes sp., assembly GCA_017937805.1. Lineage (GTDB taxonomy): Bacteria > Bacteroidota > Bacteroidia > Bacteroidales > Rikenellaceae > Alistipes. Next base: position 30,759 of record JAGBCX010000017.1, read on the forward strand.
CCTTCACCGCACCAAATGCCACCGAATGATCTCCTCCGACCACCGCTATACGTTTACCCTGCGATGCCCAATGTTTGGTCTGTTTGTAGATGCTGACTTGCATCTCCGAGAAGCCCTCATTGATATGAGCAACCTTCTTCGCAACATACTCTCCGACAAAGCCCTTCTCTCCGAGATATTGGTGGGCTATTCGCTCCGCCTCACGACCAAGGTGTTCCGAAGACTCCTGAATGTTGTAATCTATCTCGGCGGTCGCCACTCGGCCTGCTACGGATACGTCAGCTACGGTATCATACAGATTTTTTTCGGCCGAAGCATCAATAACTGCATCGGGCGTATATGTTGCCCCTCGTCCATAATCGGAGGTTACACTCCATGGAGCCGACACGATAACGATGTCGGCATCGGCCGGCGAGGTGGTATCTCCGAAATAGAATCCACCATCTCCGATACCCTTATCTCCCAATATGTTCCTTAAAAAATCGCTCTTCATGGCTCTACCCGATTTAACAATCGGTTACAAGGTGCAAATTTATAAAAATTTATTGGAAAATTTGTACAACTGATGAACAAACCGACTATATTTGTACTAAATTTTTGCAATTTACTCTATAAAAATTCAGATATGAGGATATTGGTCGATCGTGCAATTCCGTTTCTGCAAGGCGTCTTGGAGCCATTTGCAGATGTGGCATATTTGAATGACAAAGATTTTACAAATGAGAGTGTCCGAAGTGCCGATGCTCTTATTATCCGTACCCGTACACGCTGCGACAAGGCTCTGCTCGAAGGCTCGCAAGTGCAATTTATTGCAACCGCCACAATCGGCTTTGACCATATCGACCTCAACTACTGTCGAGCGCACAATATCGCGGTTTCAACCTCGGCAGGCTGCAATGCACGAGGTGTTTTACAGTGGGTGGCAGCCGCTTTGTCCCTACTCGCCAGGCACGAAAATTTCTCGCCCGAGGAGCGCACTTTGGGCATTGTCGGTGTGGGCAATGTCGGCAAATTGGTCAAAGAGTATGCCGAACACTGGGGCTTTCGCACAATCTGTTCGGACCCTCCACGCGAAAGACGCGAACATCTCGGTTTTGTGTCGCTCGAAGAGGTTTTACGAAGTGCCGATATTGTCACTCTGCATACGCCACTCGACCACTTGACACACCATTTGATAAACCGAGAAAACATCGCTCTCCTCCATTCGGGCGCAACGCTTATAAATGCCTCACGAGGGGAGTGCGTGGCCACAAATGCCACAAAGCGCAACGACTTGACCTACATCACCGATGTATGGGAGTATGAGCCAAATATTGATGGCGACTATCTCGCGAAATCGCTCGTTGCAACACCTCATATTGCAGGCTACTCGGCTCAAGGTAAGGCGAATGCCACAGCATTGGCGGTACAGGCTTTGGCTCGGCATTTTAACCTTCCACTCAAAGAGTGGCAACCTGCCGAAGTTGCAACCGTTACTCCGCGACCTATCTCGTGGGAGGAGATGTGCGCAACAATCGAACAATATTGCGACCTCGCGACCGAGAGCCATACACTCCGCAATAACCCCGAACTATTCGAGCATTTGCGCAATAACTACCACTACCGAGAGGAGTATTTTTAAAAGCTGAGAGTTGAGAGTTGAGAGCTAAAATGTAATTTTAATTCTGCATTTTGCATTCTGCATTCTACATTTTTTATATCTTTGCACCGCAATGCGCAAGATTTTACACCTCATAACAACACTTTTTGGAGCCGAGCGAGCACACTCGTTCTCAATTTTGTTGCTCCGTATTGCCGATAAAATACCATTGGCAAAGTGGTTTATGCGTAAAATTTATGCCGTTGAGGACAAGGCATTGGAGCGCGAAGTATTCGGGCTCCGTTTCCGCAACCCGATAGGCATTGCAGCCGGCTACGACCGTAATGGCGAGGTTTTCAGACCACTGTCGGCACTCGGTTTCGGCTTTGTTGAGATAGGAACCGTAACTCCTCGCCCACAACAAGGCAACCCGAAGCCCCGTGTATTCGCTCTGCCCGAAGACAACGCCATACTCAATCGCATCGGTTTGGCATCTAAGGGTTTAGAGATCGTTATTGAGAATGTTCGTAAAGGACACGAAGGCATAATCCTCGGTTGTAACATCGGCAAAAACACCGTAACGCCACCCGAAGAGGCGGCAATGGACTACCTGCGAGTATTTCGTAATCTCTATCAGTATATCGACTATTTTGCTGTAAATGTGAGTTACAACACCACACACAAGCAGTATGTACCCCGTACTCGCGAGAGCATAATGAAGATTCTCGAACCACTCTTCGATTTCCGCCGAGGACAGAATCAATATCGCCCGATATTACTGAAAATATCTCCCGATTTAACCAACGAGGAGATAGACCTCATGACAGATATTATGGTCGATACTCCGCTTGATGGAATTATCGCCACCAATGCGACAACCCGACCTCAAAACCTGCAAACACCTCAGGAGGAGTTGCGCAAGGCGGGTATCGGAGCAGTCAGTGGCTCACCGCTTACCGAACGAGCAATCGAGGTTGTGCGCCGAGTATATGAGCGATGCAACGGCACCTACCCTATCATCGGCGTAGGTGGTTTGATGACGGGTGAGGATGTAAAACGCATGATGGAGGCAGGAGCGACACTTGTGCAGGTATATACGGGATTCGTCTATAACGGAGCAGGCTTTGCAGGCGACCTCTGCAAATCGCTTCTTACACCCGAAACTCCTTCAGATACATCTTCTGAAACAACTGATATTCAGCAATAAACAATGAAAGCGACAATTATAACAATAGGTGACGAGATATTGATTGGTCAAATTCTCGACACCAATTCGCGCTATATATCTCGCGCTCTGAATGCTCACGGCATCGCTGTAGCCGAGCGCACCTCAATAGGCGACAACCGCACCCAGATAGTCAAAACCCTCGACCGTGCGTTATCGCAGAGCGAGATAGTTATTATCACGGGAGGTTTGGGTCCGACAAAAGATGACATAACAAAGCATACGTTATGCGAATTTTTCGGCTCGACACTTCGCTACGATGAGGTCGAAGCGGAGCATATCCGCACCCTGTTGGAGGCGCGAAACATCGCCTTCAATGACCTCAACCGAGGTCAGGCAATGGTGCCCGAGTGTTGCACCGTTCTGCACAATGCACACGGCACAGCTCCGGGCATGTGGTTTGAGCAAGAGGGGCATGTCGTGATATCCCTTCCCGGCGTTCCTTTCGAGATGCAACACCTCATAGATGAGGAGGTTATGCCACGACTAAAAGCTCGTTTCGAATTGCGCGAAATAGTGCATCGCACAATGATAACTTTCGGCATTGCCGAGTCTATATTGGCTGAGAAAATATCCGCTTGGGAGGAGGCTCTGCCTGAATATCTGCACCTCGCCTATCTCCCTGCTCCAAACGTTGTTCGACTCCGTCTGTCGGCTTACGAAGTCGAAGGCAAAGAGGTGAGCCGAGAGATTGACTCACAATTCGAGAAGTTGCACACGATTATCCCCGACAATATCGCAGGTTTTGAAGATGCTTCGGTCGAAGAGTTGGTGCATAACATCTTGATTAACAAAGGCGAAACTCTTGCGGTTGCTGAGAGTTGCACGGGTGGAGCAATAGCTTCGAAATTTACGGCACAAGCGGGTGCTTCGGCATATTTTCTCTGTGGCGTAGTGTCGTACAGCAATGAATCGAAATGCAATGTTTTGGGCGTTCAGATGTCCGATATTGCGCAATATGGCGCTGTATCTGAGCAGGTCGCCAAGGCTATGGCGCAAGGAGCAAGAGTCATTTCAGGGGCGAATTTTGCCGTTTCAACCACTGGCATTGCCGGCCCAACCGGTGGCTCCGCCGAAAAACCCGTTGGTACCGTTTGGATTGGCATAGCCACCCCTACGAAGAGCTACGCCGTACTAAAGAATTGTGGCACAGACCGTTCGCAAATAATCTCTCGTGCTACAGCATACGCGATAGCGATGTTGTACGACGAAATCAAGTAAAAAACAAGCACATATCGACATGTACAATAGGGACAATTATATTGTCTCTATTCGTTTTGTTTTATCGTCTTTTTTGTGTAACTTTGCGTGGATTTTAAAAAACGGAATACCAAAATTCTACTAAAACACAATAACATGACAAAAAAATTACTATTTGGCTTGATGGTATGTATCGCCTTGAGTTCAACCTTCGTTGGTTGCAAGGAGGAGACTACCAAAACAAAACAGACTCGTGAGTACAATGCGATGATTCTTGAAACCGCATCTCGCAAGCTCGCTTCAACCTACTCGGCAACAATCCGAGGAAAGCAGGATGTCGATATCCGCACAAAGGTGGAGGGTTACATTACCGACATCAAGGTAAAGGAGGGTTCTATTGTTAAACAAGGACAGACCCTCTTTGTTATTGATCAGGCTCAATACTTGGCTGCCCTTGCAACCGCAGAGGCAAAAGTTGAGGTAAAACAGGCGTTGGTCGAGGCATCACAGCTATCTGCCGCAGCAAAAGAGGTCCTCTTCGAGCAGGATATCGTATCGGAGTTTGACCTCCGTATGGCTCGCACAAACCTTGCAGCTTCAAAGGCTGAACTTGCACAAGCAAAGGCAGACGAGCTTACCGCAAGCAACAACCTCGCCTACACGCTTATCAAGAGTCCGGTAGACGGAGTTGTAGGTACTCTTCCTTTCCGTGTAGGTACCTTTGTAAGACCTTCGGAATCTACACCTATCACCACTGTTTCTGACAACTCGGAGATGTACGTCTATTTCTCGTTGAGCGAGAGCCAAGTTCTCTCTCTCAAGCGTCAGTATGGTGCGCTCGAGAATGCATTGCAGGAGATGCCGGATGTTGAGTTGCAGTTGAGCGATGGTACCATCTACTCGGAGAAGGGCCGTATCGAGGCTATCTCGGGTATCATCGATCCAACCACCGGTTCGGTTACCATTCGCGCCAAGTTCCCTAACAAAAAGCGCCTTCTTATCTCAGGAGGTTCGGGTACAATCATCTTACCTCACCGCCAGGAGGGCTGTGTGGTTATTCCTCAGCACGCAACCTACGAGGTACAGGACAAGGTGTATGCTTACAAAGTGGAAAACGGCGTAGCAAGAGCTAAGATTATCGGCGTATTCGAAATCAGCAATGGCAAGGAGTACATCGTACAGTCGGGACTTATGGAGGGTGATACAATCATCGTTGAAGGTATCGGAATCTTGCGTGACGGTGTAAATGTCAAGATCAAGGATATCGTAACCCTAAAGAAGAAGAAGTAATCCTAAAAGCAGTTTTGAAAGATGAATATTAAAACATTTATCGATCGTCCGGTACTCTCGACCGTAATTTCGGTTATTATCGTCATCGGAGGTCTTATAGGATTGGCAGCGTTGCCTATCGAGCGATATCCGAATATCGCTCCGCCAACGATTTTCGTGTCGGCATCTTACCCGGGAGCAAGTGCCGATACCTTCCAGAAGAGTGTTATCGTTCCACTCGAAGAGGCTATCAATGGTGTGGAGAATATGACCTATATGTCATCGACCTGTACAAACAATGGTAGCGGTAGTGTGAATGTATATTTCAAGCACGGCACAAGCCCCGATATGGCTGCTGTGAATGTGCAGAACTGCGTTTCGCGTGCAACGCGACAGCTCCCTTCTGAGGCTGTCGAGGCGGGTATCACGGTAAGAAAGCGTCAGACGAGTGTCTTGGAGCGTGTTGCTATCTATAGCCCAAATGGCTCGTATGACCGAACATTTATCGTAAACTACATCAAGATTAACCTCGTACCTGCTATCTCCCGTATTCCGGGTGTAGGTGATATTGAGGTGCGTGGTTCGGACTACTCGATGCGTATCTGGCTTAAGCCCGATATTATGGCGCAATACAAGCTCGTACCAAAGGATATCACCACTGCCGTAGGTGAGCAAAACCTCGAATCGGCCGCAGGTTCGCTCGGTGAGAGTTCGGATCAGACTTTCCAATACTCTATGCGCTACAAGGGCCGTTTGGAGAATATCAGCGAGTTTGAGGATATCGTAATTCGCGCCCTTCCGAATGGTGAGGTGTTGCGTTTGAAAGATGTTGCAACTATCGAGTTAGGAAACCAATCATACCAATACCAATGTGAGGTTAATGGTTGTCCGGGAACAGAGTTCGTAATCTATCAGACTCCCGACTCAAATGCTACGGAGGTTATCAAGGGCATCGATGCCTTCCTCGAACAGGCAAAAGAGGACTTTCCTGTCGATTTGGAGATGGTTGTATTGGAGAGTACCAACGACTTCCTCTTTGCCTCTATCTACAACGTAGTTCGTACGCTTATTGAGGCTATCATCTTGGTAACACTCGTTGTATTCCTCTTCTTGCGCGACTTCCGTTCGACTATGATTCCGCTTATCGCAACAATCGTGTCGATTATCGGAACATTCATGTTCCTCTTCCTCTTTGACTTCAGTATCAACCTCCTCACCTTGTTTGCATTGGTGCTTTCGATTGGTGTGGTTGTAGATGATGCTATCATTGTGGTGGAGGCAGTACACACCAAATTCGATGCAGGATACAAATCTCCATACCACGCTACTGTAGATGCGATGGGTGGTATCACCTCCGCGATTGTAACCTGTACGCTCGTATTTATGGCGGTATTTATCCCAACATCGTTTATGGGCGGTACTTCGGGAGTATTCTACACTCAGTTTGGTATCACAATGGCCGTTGCGGTAGGTATCTCGGCGTTGAACGCTTTGACACTATCGCCTGCATTGTGCGCAATGTTCCTCAAACCAAAAGATGAACACGGAAACGAAACAAATGTTTCATTCGGTCGCCGTATCGGCATGGCTATGGACTCATCGTTCGAGGCTGTACGCAAGAAGTATCTGCGCGGTGTAACCTTCTTCTTGCGTCATCGTTGGATTAGTTGCATCTTGTTCGTAGTTGCAGCAGGATTGCTCTACTACTTTATGACTACAACCAAGACAGGTTTGGTGCCTCGCGAGGATATGGGTACTATCAACATGAAGATTACCACCCCTCCGGGAACTTCACTTTTGCAGACCAAGAAGATTCTCGACCGTATCGACAATGACATCTTGAAAGATATGGAGGAGGTACGAGCATACAGTAAGATGGCCGGTACGGGTGATGCATCGGGTCCTTCGTATGGTAGTTTCAACTTCCGACTCAAACATTGGGACGAGCGTAAGGGCAAAGAGCATAGCGTTGAGGCTGTTCAGGAGCGAATCAAGCAGTATGCAAGCACGTTTAATGAGGGTACAGTAACGACCTCAACCCCTGCAATGATTCCGGGCTTCGGTGCTGCCGGAGGATTTACCCTCTATCTGCAAGACCGCAAGGGAGGCACTATCGAGGAGTTGTACGATGTTACAATGGCTTTGATTAACGGATTGAGGGAGCGTCCTGAGATTGGCTCGGTATATACCGCATTTAAGCCTCACTTCCCTCAGTATCAGATTACCGTAGATGCTGTGAAGTGTAAGCGTGCCGGAACAACAACAAAGGAGGTACTGCAAGTTCTCAGCGGCTACTATGGAGGTACAATGTCTACTCGTTTCAACAAGTTTACGAAACTCTATCAAGTACGTATTCAGGCACACCCTGACTACCGCACCGACAAGCAGTCGTTTAACAATATCTTCGTGCGTATCGGCGAGGAGATGGCTCCTATCAGTCAGTTCGTAACACTCGAAAGAATCTATGCTCCGGAGCGTATGCAGCGATTCAACATGTTCCCTGCAATCAGTGTTGCAGGTCGTGCAGCCGAGGGCCGCTCTTCGGGCGAGGCGTTAAATGCTGTTGCCGAAGTTGCCAAGGAGGTTTTACCGGTTGGATATGGTTACGACTACGCAGGTATTGCTCGCGAGGAGCAGTCGAGTAGCAACAATACAGTCATTATCTTCGCTATCTGTATCTTGCTTATCTACCTCATTTTGGCAGGTTTGTACGAGAGTTACATGGTTCCGCTGGCGGTAATTCTTTCGGTACCATTCGGATTGATGGGTTCGTTCCTTTTTGCGAGAATGATGGGTGTCGAGAATAACATATACTTGCAGACCGGTCTGATTATGCTTATCGGATTGTTGTCGAAGACCGCTATTCTGATTACCGAGTTTGCAGGTGAAAACCGCGCCAAAGGAATGAGTATAGCCCGTGCAACATACGCAGCAACAAAGGAGCGTTTCCGTCCTATCTTGATGACCGTATTGACCATGGTTATCGGTATGATTCCATTGATGTTCTCAACGGGCGTAGGTGCAAACGGAAACACCACTATCGGTACAGGTGTTGTTGGAGGTATGGTTATCGGAACATTGGCATTGCTGTTCGTATTGCCTGTTTTCTTCACCTTCTTCCAGTGGTTGCAAGAGAAGATTAAACCAATTAAAACTATCGAAAAGGAGTAAGATGAAAAAGATTCTCTTAATATTAGGTATTGCAACTCTCTTTACAAGTTGCTCTATATACAAGAAATATAGCCGTCCTGAGGAGATTTCGACTGATAAACTCTACGGCAATATAGAGAAGGCCGACACTACGACTATGGCAGACATCTCGTGGCGAGATTTCTTCACCGACAAGTATCTGCAGGGCTACATCGAGCAGGGCTTGAAGAATAATATCGACATGCAACTTGCTGCCGAGCGAGTATCGCAAGCGGAGTTGGCATTGCAGGCTGCTAAGTTGGCATTTATCCCTTCATTCGGCTTTGAACCACAAATTAGCTCGAGTACTAACACATCATTCGCCTACACCTTGCCTATTAAGGCGAGTTGGGAGATTGATATCATGGCTCGCAACATCAACGCAAAGCGTCGAGCCGAGGCATCGTTGGAGTACAACAGACTCTATCGCCGTAGCGTTCAGACTGCTCTCGTATCGGCTATCGCCAACAGCTACTACACACTGTTGATGATTGATGCCAAACTCCGTATTTCGCGCTCTACATCTGCCAATTGGAAAGAGAATGTCCGTACAATGAAGGCGATGAAGGAGGCGGGTATGACCAATGCCGCATCTATCTCACAGACCGAGGCAAACAGCTGTTCGATTGACGCATCGTTGCACGACTTGGAGTACCAGCTCGTACAGGCACAAAACGCTTTCGCTCTGTTACTCAATGTCACTCCACAGGATTTCCCTCGTGGCGAGTTAAACAGTGTAGACTTCAAGCAGGAGTTGCTTGTAGGAGTTCCTGCACAGTTGCTCTCACACCGTCCTGATGTGCAGCAGGCCGAGTACAATCTGCAACTTGCATTCTACAACACCAATATTGCTCACGCGAACCTCTACCCTTCGCTTACCATCTCAGGCGATGGAGCATTTAAGGGAAGTCCTGCAGATTGGGCGTTCTCGTTCTTGGCAAAGTTGGTACAACCAATATTCAATGCCGGTAGCAATCGCGCAAACTACAAGATTGCACAATCGCAACAACGCGAAGCGGTATTGAATTTCCACCACAAGTTGTTGGAGGCCGGTAACGAGGTTAATACCGCATTGGCTCAGTGCCGTTCTGCTCGCAGCAAAACCGACTTGCGTATTCGCCAAATCGACAACTTGGAGAAGGCGGTTTATAGTACTCGTCAGTTGATGAGCCACTCGGAGGCGACCTATTTGGAGGTCTTGACAGCGCAGCAGTCGTTGCTTTCGGCTCGCTTGTTGCAGGTTTCGGACCGCTTCGAGGGCATTCAGGGTGTTATCAACCTCTACCGTGCATTGGGTGGCGGAGTTGATACAAGCGTAGAGCCTGCTGTCGAAAAGAATCCAATCTTCAAGAAAAGTCGCAAGAAATAAGCCTTTCGACATGATGATATATAGGCGACCTTCAAAAAGTCGCCTATATATATTTATAAGGTACACCTACATTTTTTTGTAGAGATATCAAATCAATATCGCAATAGAATTTGTATCTTTGCAGTCGCTATGAGTAAATCGACAACACTATCACTTGGTACAGACAATATCGGCAAATTGTTGTTCAACTATGCCACACCTGCCATTATTGCTATGGCATCGTCATCGCTGTACCATCTTATAGATAGTGCCTTCGTAGGTCATGGCGTTGGAGGTGCAGCCATTGCGGGTATGGCTATCACGATGCCGATTATGAATATCGGCTCAGCATTTGGCGCAATGGTGGGCGTAGGTGCCGCAGCACGCATTTCGCTCCGCTTAGGAGAGGGCAACAAGCGAGCCGCCGAAAAGACTCTGTGTAACGCCGTACTGCTCAATATCGTCATCGGACTCTCGATTATGGTGCTGATGCTCACCTTCCTCGATGAGATTTTGCTGCTGTTCAGTGGCGGTCACGCCTCGGAGGAGACTTTGGAGTATGCACGACAATTTATGCGCATCATACTCTACGGAAATATCACGCAACATCTCTATCTCGGAATGAACGAGATGATTCGTGCATCAGGCAATCCACGCAAATCGATGGCGATAATGCTCACTTCGGTAGCAGTCAATCTCATACTCAACCCCCTCTTTATCTTTAAGTTCGGTTGGGGTATTCAGGGCTCGGCAGCAGCGACCGTAATTTCGCAATTTACCGCCTGCATAATCGCTTTATCGCACTTCTGCTCGAAGAGTTCGTTTCTGCGATTTAAGCGCGAAGCGTTCCACTTCGATTGGAAGATTGTCGGCAATATTCTCTCGATAGGTCTTGCTCCATTTCTGATGAATATCTGCGCCTCGATGGTGGCAGCATTCGTCAATACGGCAATGTTGCGCTATGGTGGTACGAGCGTACACGACATCGTTACACGCGAGCAAGGCGCAGCTGACCTATATGTCGGTGCCTACGGCATTGTCAATCGTGTAGCACTGCTATTTATTATGCTTATACAGGGCTTAAATCAAGGTATGCAACCGATAGTTGGCTACAACTATGGAGCAAAGAATTTTGCCCGTGTTCGCAAGGCTGTATTTATGACTATCGGTTGTGGTATAACCATTGCCACACTCGGTTTTATCCTCGGTCAATCCATTCCGGAGATTATAGCCCGAGCCTTCGTAGACTCCTCGAAGGGTGGTAACGAGCAACTTATGGTAGAGGCAGCGGCACAAGGTATGCGCCTTATCCTTATCATGTTCCCTCTCGTAGGTTTTCAGGTTGTTGTGGGAGGTTTCTTCCAATATATCGGCAAGGCTCCATTGGCAATATTCGTTTCGCTGACACGACAACTGCTCTTCCTGCTTCCATTGTTGTGGACACTGCCACGCTACCTCGGAGCGTATGGAGTTTGGATATCCATGCCAATAGCGGATAGCGCATCTATTACGTTAGCCTTCATACTTTTTGTGTGGCAAATACGCAAGATAAAGTGATATATTGAATGTTATTTCACCGCCCACTTTGGGCGATTCACGCGCATATCACAAGTAAGCATTTAGAGCAAAAAGCCCTTTCAAACTGCATTCTCGGCACTATTTTTGCAATTTCGACCACAATATACACTATTTCGGAGTAGTGGCGGCCGATTTGGAATTTTTATTAAAACTGCGTACCTTGCAGTCGTGAAAGTAGTTTTTGTTGGATTCTTTCATAGAGATATAACGAAAAGTTTAACTAAAAAATTATTGCCTATCGACAGAAATCTACTCTTTGAACCATTTTAGAAAGGAGAAGAGTATGAAGAGTACAATGTTAAGCGATCAAGCTTTGTTGGAGATGTATCAACAAGGTAATCGCAAAGCTGTTTCTCAACTTTTGGAGCGTCACACCCGCCGCGTACGCGATTATGTGCGTATGATGGTGCATAATGATGATGTGGCCGACGATTTGACACAAGAGGTGTTAATAAAAGTTGTGAAGGTATTGGACGAAGGTCGATATACGGACAAAGGTCGTTTCCTGCCGTGGGTGTTGCGCATAGCACACAACAGAGTATTGGACTACTTCCGCGCACAAAAGCAGGTAAAGACTATTAGCGAATCGAGTGCCGGTTTCGACATTCTTGGCAATAAAAACCTCGCTGAACCATCTATTGAGGATAGTATCATCTCGGAGCAGCGTGCCGAGGAGATTAGGGCATTAGTCGAGGAGTTGCCCGAAGAGCAGCGCGAAGTCGTAAAGATGCGTTACTACGAAGGGCTAAGTTTCAAGGAGATAGCAGAACATACGGGAGTGAGTATCAACACGGCTCTTGGTAGAATGCGATACGCCTTGATAAATATGCGACAGCTTATCAAGAGGAAAAATCTGGTTCTTTGCTAAATTTTGATAAAAAAAGTCACTTTTTTTGACAATATAATACTCGTTGCTCTCGTTTAAATGGTGAAGTTCATCTATAAAACAACTTGCCTATGGAGCAAATCGACAATCGAGTATTAAACCATGTCTGCGAGGAAGAGCTATTTCTGTCGCATGTTATTTGCGGAGACGCCGAACTCCTATATTTGGATTCGTTACTGAGCGCAGTTCTTCGTTCGGAGGCATAAGAGGGTTAATTTGTGGGAGGGTTGCTTACATAGCAACCCTTTTTTTGTTTTCCGAACTCCTGACCTTATCAAGGCGCAGGCAATTATAGGATTGAATAGGATTAAATGGGATTCGCTCCCGTTGGTCGCTTTATAGGAATGCGCTGAAAGTTTTTCAACTACTCACTAATTAAAAATCTCTCCACTCTCAACTCAAAAAGTTTTCCGCTTTAATCCCACTGCGTGGGCTTTTCTTCCTTGCGGCTCGGCAAAGTCTGCAAGCAGCCTCTGCTCTCGCTCCGCGGCGTCAGTTCCGCTTTCCGTTTATTTCAGCGGCTCAACATGTATCGCCACCGCAGTCTGCGCACCATACTTTTCGCGCAGAGCCTGCTCAATATCACGCGAAATCTCGTGTGAATCATGGACGGTCATCGAGCCATCTACACGAATATGCACCTCGATAGCGATATTTGCACCGATACGACGAGTGCGGAGATTGTGAGGTTTGTAGACATTCGGCATAGCCGATATGATAGCAAGAATTTCATCTTCCACATCACGAGGAAGGCTCTTTTCAAGTAGTTCTGCAAGAGCTGTACGGCAGAGGTCGTATGCCACTTTGATAATCAATGCCGCCACGACAATAGCCGCTATCGGGTCGGCAATACGCCACTTCTCACCAAGGAAATAGGCGCAACCGATACCCAGCAACGCGCCAATCGAAGAGAGAGCATCGCTACGATGATGCCATGCATTGGCTACCACAGATGGGCTATCCAACTGTTTGCCAACACGAACACTCCATTGATACAGCGCCTCCTTGACTAAAATCGACACAGCTGCTGCAATAATTGCTATCGCACCGGGACGAGGTAGCACCTCACCTGCCGCCACAGCGGCTATTTTCTCGGCACTATCAATCAAAATCTCTATACCTACGGCAAATAATGCCACGCCAATAATGAGCGATGCAAGGGTTTCGTATTTGCCGTGCCCCCACTTATGGTCATCGTCACGAGGTTTTGCACTTATACGCACAAATGCCAGCACCACGATATCGGTAACAAAGTCTGAAGCCGAATGAACGGCATCAGCAATCATTGCACCACTTCGTCCAATAATACCCGCAACGAGTTTAAAGGCAAAGAGTATCATATTGACAAACATACCGAGTAGAGTTACTCGGTATATTCGTTTTGTTCTTTGGTCACTCATACACTTTTAATATCGACTTAATCCAACTTTGCAGGATATCCCAACAACTGATATGCCAATGCTTGCGCCATTCGCAAATGACCTGAGCTATTCGGGTGAAGTCGGTCTTGAAGATTGCGGTTTGACCTTTTACTCTTTTCGGGCGATGGTTGACGCCAATACAGACCGTTTGGCTTCGATAATGGATATAGTCCGCAAATAGAGTTCAAATCTATAACGGGTACTGCCCAAATGTTTCCTGCCTCCTTTACAACATCTACATAAGCATCAATGTACTCGCCTATACCATTAGCATAGAGCTCGTTTGGTTGAAGGCTTCTCTCGCTTATATAGGTGCTACGATGAATCGGTGTTAGCAGGATAATCTGCTTGGTTGGATAGATATCCTTCAATTTCGACATTGCTATATTGATACGACCACGCACAGTATTGTTGTCCAACAAGAGTGTGCGTTTCTTGCGCTCGGCTACAACACTTGTCCTCGCCTTGCGTGAACCGGTAACCTCAACCTCAACGACCTCCTCCGAGAACCACTCGCCGAGGGGAACACTGGCATTATAGTCGTTGGTACCGATAAATATCATTATCGCATCAATCTCCTGACCGCGCTCGGCTACAAGTTTGTCAGTCTGCGCCGGAATATGCGACCACTGATTGCCACTGATGCCATATACATATGGCTCAATTCCGAGCAACGATTCGAGATATACCCAATATGTATCGTTCTGCCCCTTCTCCACCTGGCGCTTATCGGTAATTGAATCTCCGAGATATGCTACACGCGCACCTCTCCACTGACTCTTAATCTCCGCCTTAGGCTTTGCCACTGCGGGCAAAACAAGACAAAACACTGCAATAACTATTGCTATCTTCTTCATCTATGTATCCTTTTTAGTAGCTCTTTGCAAACAATACGCGACAGTGCGATGGCTTGCCTGTGAAGATACACTTACCCTCCTCAGGCTCAACATCGAGAGGAATACAACGGATTGTTGCCTTTGTCGCATCTTTGATAGCCTGCTCGGTCTCAGGTGTTCCGTCCCAATGTGCCGAGATAAAGCCGCCCTTGTTATTCAACACCTCAACAAACTCGTCCCAAGTATCGACCTTGGTAATCATCGAGTTACGATAGTCGAGAGCCTTCTGGAAGATGTTTTTCTGCTGCTCGTCGAGCAAGTTTACGATATAATCAACGATACCCTCCTGCGAAACGGTCTCCTTGGTCAAAGTGTCACGACGAGCCAACTCGATAGTGCCATTTGCAAGGTCACGCTGACCGAGTGCAAGGCGTACCGGCACACCCTTCAACTCATACTCTGCAAATTTGAAGCCTGCGCGAACATTATCGCGGTCATCAACCTTTACGCGAACGCCCTTCGCCTTCAACGCATCTGCAATCTCATTCATCTTCGCGCGTGCGGCAGCCAATTGCTCCTCGCCCTTGTAGATAGGAACGATAACAACCTGTGTAGGAGCCAACTTCGGAGGCAAAACCAAACCGTTATTGTCCGAGTGAGCCATAATCAATGCGCCCATCAAGCGGGTTGAAACGCCCCACGATGTAGCCCATACATACTCCAACTTACCCTCGCGGTTAGCATACTTCACATCGAAAGCCTTAGCGAAGTTCTGACCGAGGAAGTGCGAAGTACCACTCTGCAAAGCCTTACCGTCCTGCATCAACGCCTCGATGGTGAGAGTATCCTCAGCACCTGCAAAGCGCTCGTTTGGCGATTTGTGACCAACAATTACAGGCAAGCACAACCACTCTTCGGCAAACTTCTGATAGACCTTAATCATTTTGAGTGCCTCCTCCTGAGCCTCCTCGCGAGTTTCGTGTGCGGTGTGTCCCTCCTGCCACAAGAACTCTGCGGTACGCAAGAACAAGCGGGTACGCATCTCCCAACGCACAACATTTGCCCACTGATTGCAGAGAATAGGAAGGTCACGGTATGAGTTAATCCAATTTTTGTATGTGTTCCAGATAATTGTTTCCGATGTTGGACGAACAATCAACTCCTCCTCCAAACGAGCCGCAGGGTCCACCACGATACCCTTGCCATTCTCATCATTCTTCAAACGGTAGTGGGTCACCACTGCACACTCCTTAGCAAAGCCCTCGACGTGGCTTGCCTCCTTCGAAAAGAACGACTTTGGAATAAAGAGAGGGAAGTAGGCATTCTGCACACCTGTCTCCTTGAACATTCCGTCCAAAACCTCGTGCATCTTCTCCCAAATAGCATATCCGTAAGGTTTGATAACCATACAGCCACGCACTGCGGAGTTCTCCGCCAAACCCGCCTTCATTACAAGGTCGTTGTACCATTGCGAATAGTTCTCTTCGCTCTTGGTCAAATCTTTCAATTCTACTGCCATATATCTTTCAAAAATTCAAAATGCAAAATGCAAAATGCAAAATTAAGCCTACAAAGGTAGCAAAATTTTACCATATTCGAGATAAATCTCGATTTTTTATCTCTGTTTGCGCACAACTACGCTCTGCAACATCTTGTTCGAGGTCGTTACCGGCGAATTTTTCTCGAAATATGCCCTATCCAACTCAAAGACCAAGAGAGGCAATCGCACCTCATTTTCGCACTCGAAGTGGGCGTAGTTGCGAGCGACATAATCAGCTACCGCAATCTTGTACTTTCGGCCCTCTCGCAAACGCGGAAACTCCACATCGTATGCCATATCGTTTTCATCGACAATAATGCGATAAGGCGTTGTGGCATAGAGGTCTACAACATGTGCCTCCTTTGCATTAACCGTGTCGTTATACTTCTCTACTATCAACTTCCGCAACTGTGCCGGAGTCATCTCAACAAGATGAACCTGCGAGAAAAATGGCTCATTATCAAAGAGGGTTTTCACGGTCACATCTCCCTTTGGCAACCCCTCAATAATTCGTACACCGCCACGGTGATAGATACCAATCTCGGCACCCGTTGCCTCTTTGATGATTTTTGTTTGCAAATTACACAATCCGACATGGTTGGTCGAGTGGGCCATCGAGCCGACAACCTCTTGCAGTGCAGGATTTGCCTCAATCTCCTTAATCTGAGCCTCAATCTCTGCATCTTTTGCATATTTTTTCAGTGAAATA
Source organism: Alistipes sp. (assembly GCA_017937805.1). Lineage (GTDB taxonomy): Bacteria > Bacteroidota > Bacteroidia > Bacteroidales > Rikenellaceae > Alistipes. The sequence goes on from JAGBCX010000017.1 coordinate 47,539, forward strand.
TTCATATATTCAATATTCACAACCTTGCTACCACGCATCTTTACCTTCGTAACGCCAATATTTTTTAATTTGCGTTGCGTTTGGCCAACAACGGTGCCATTTACAATTGTATCGAGCAACTTGTGAGTATGTCCTCCGATTATAACATCGTAGCCGTTATATCGCGCTGCCAAAGCCAAATCGCGGTCATCTCCCATGTGCGAGAGTAGCACCTTCACATCGCCATCAGACTCATTGCCCTCGCGCTCTGCAACAATCTGAGGGTCCTCAAACTTCAACCCCTCGAAATTGTTATCGTTGCCATCAGGGTGACCATTGGAATAGCTCGTTACTACGCCGACAAAATCGACTGCAACACCCTCAGGCGTAACAACTCGCACACTCTTCTCTACATCATCAAGCCACTCACTCTCCGACTCCATATTGGCACAGACAACCTCGAACTCAGCCTTATCAATCGCTTCATCAAGGACTTTTTGTCCTGCATCGAAGTCGTGATTTCCGAGCGTTGCAACATCATAGCCGACAGCATTCATCAGACGAATCATAGGCAAACGTCCCTCTGCCAAATCGACATAAGCATTTCCTGTCCAGCGGTCGCCGGCATCAACAACAATCGTAAAAACCGTATCGCGGCACTCCTTGACAGCCGTTGCTAAACGCGACATATTGTCGAGCGAAGCGTGCATATCGTTGGTCGAAAGAATCACAAACTCGCTCGGACTCAACATTATATACATCAACCAACCGAACACGATAAAAGAGCCAAATGTGCCCGAATATATACCTTTTTTCATAACTTTTTACGCTACCAAAGGCGACAATTAGTGCCGCCTTTGATTGTTATAACTATTTGTAATTCAATTAAAGAGTTGCCAAGAACTCAGTAACATTCTTCGCGATACGAGCCTCAACATCGTCACACTCAGCCTTTACGAACTTCTCGCCCACGATATTCTCGTACAACTCGATGTAACGCTCGGTAATACTTGCCACAATTTCAGGAGTCATCTCAGGCACCTGCTGTCCCTCCTGACCTTGGAAGCCATTTGCCATAAGCCACTCACGCACAAACTCCTTCGAGAGTTGCTTCTGTTTCTCACCCTTCGCCAAACGCTCCTCGTAACCCTCAGCGTAGAAGTAACGCGAAGAGTCAGGTGTGTGAATCTCGTCCATAAGGTAGATAACACCATTCTTCTTACCGAACTCATACTTTGTATCAACAAGAATCAAGCCCATCTTTGCCGCAATCTCTGTTCCTCGCTGGAAGATAGCACGAGTATATTTTTCGAGTTGCTCGTAATCCTCGCGCGAAACGATACCTTGTGCGATAATCTCCTCCTTCGAGATATCCTCATCGTGTCCCTCGGCAGCCTTGGTCGTAGGGGTAATGATTGGCTCAGGGAACTTCTGATTCTCAACCATTCCGTCAGGCATCTCCACACCGCAAATAGTGCGTTTTCCTGCCTTATACTCACGCCAAGCGTGTCCCGAAAGGTAGCCACGAATAACCATCTCCACCTTGAAAGGCTCGCACTTGTGACCAACGGTAACCATTGGGTCGGGAGTAGCGATTTTCCAGTTAGGAAGGATATCGGTCGTAGCATCGAGGAACTTCGCTGCAATCTGATTCAACACCTGTCCTTTAAACGGTATGCCTTTCGGCAAAACGACATCAAAAGCCGAGATTCTATCCGACACAACCATCACGAGATAGTCGTTCTCCAAGCTATACACATCACGCACTTTACCTACGTAGTGAGCCGTCTGGCCCGGCAACTGCAAATTTGTCTTAACGATTGCTTCCATATATCTAATTTTTATTGATTATTTTCTTGGGTGCAAATATAATAAAAAGTATGGAGCAATAGAGCAAATTCGGGCAAAAAAATCAGAAAATTTTACATCAACACATACACCTCCGTCAATCACCGCCACCGATGCTTTATTACACTTTATAAGCAGCCAAAAGCCTCTTCTTGGTCCCCAATTATCGGCCCTAATCGCCGATAGAGGGCAAATAGAGCGAAAATGCGCTGAATTATTAAAATTTTTTCATTTTAATTTATAAGCAACGACTGCCATTTTGCTTACAATCCGAAAGCATATCACCTAAAAATTGCATTAGACTGTCAAAATCGTACATTTTTATTCGTAAAATATTTGGCGGTAGTGCAATTTATTTCTACCTTTGTGGCAGAACACACATATATTTATTTTTTAATTTATAAAAACAATGCTTATGGTTAAAAAAATTGTACTATCAATGGCTGCGATTTTGTTTGCATGTGCTTCGGTGCTTGCACAAAATAAGCAGGTTTCAGGTACAGTTACCAGCCCGGACGGTTCTCCGGTTGTTGGTGCTACCGTAGTGGTAGAGGGTACCTCGCTTGGTACTTCGACCGATATGCAAGGTAAGTATATGCTTGCGGCTCCAACCAATGGAACGCTTGTATTCTCCTTCATCGGTTATGAAGATGCTAAGCTTGCCATCAATGGCAAAACAACTGTAAATGTCGTTTTGAAAGAGGCATCGAAGGCAATTGACGATGTTATCGTTGTTGCGTTCGGTGAGGCTAAGAAAGAGGCATTTACCGGTTCGGCTAAGGTCGTTTCTTCTGAAGACCTTACCAAAACACAATCTTCGAACGTATCAGATGCTTTGGTTGGTAAAGTAGCCGGTATGCAGACTGCATCGCCATCTGGTCGTCCTGGATCTGGTCAGAATCTTACAATTCGTGGTCCTGGCTCAATCTACTCGGCTACAAGCCCATTGTGGGTTGTCGATGGTATGCCTTACGCAGGCGATATCAACAACATCAACCCTGCCGACATTGAGTCGATTACCGTTTTGAAGGACGCTGCTTCGAACGCGTTGTACGGTGCTCGTGGTGCTAATGGTGTTATCATGGTTACCACCAAGCGTGCAAAGGCTGGTGACGCTCGCGTTACTTTCGATGGCAAGTGGGGTCTTAACACTCGTGCTTTGCAGACTTACGACTATGTTGACAACGCAGGTGAGTACTACGAGTTGCACTATCAGGCTCTTTACAACAACTATGCAAAGACTCTCAGTGCTGCCGAGGCTCACAAGAAGGCTAACGAGGTTCTCATTTCGGGCCAGCCGGGAGGTTTGGGTTACAACGTAATGACCGTACCTGCAGGACAGCTTCTTATCGGTTCTAACGGTAAGTTGAACCCTAATGCAACCGTAGGTCGTTTGCATACCTATAAGTATAAGGACGAGAACGGCGTTGAGCAGACCGAGAACTACTGGTTGAAGCCAGATGATTGGTTGAATGCACTCTACAAGCCATCATTCCGTCAGGAGTACAATGTTAACGTTTCGGCTGCAGGCGAGAAGAGCAACTTCTTCGCTTCGTTCGGATACTTGGACAACAATGGTATCATCGACGGTTCAAAGCAGGAGCGTCTTACAACTCGTTTGCGCGCTGACTATCAGGCAAAGAAGTGGTTGAAGGTTGGAGGAAACTTCTCTTACACTCACTACAAGTGGTATCAGGGCGATAGCAATGAAGGTGCAGGTGATGGAGGTGATGTATTTGCAGCAGCATTGAACACAGCTCCTATCTACCCTCTTCACATTCGCGACAGCAAGGGTAACCTTATGTATGATGAGTTGGGCCTTCCTGTATACGATACCGGTGACGGTAGTATTCTCGGTCCTGATGCAAAGCGTCCTTCGGGTAGCAACACCAACTACTTGCGCGAGATTCAGCTCAACAAACACTCGACTGAGGGTAATGCATTCTCGGCACAAGGTTTTGCAGAGGTTCGTTTCTACCGCGATTTGAAGTTCATCTTCAACGCAAATATGAACCTTGACGAGGGTCGTAGTACAGATTTGTTGAACCCATACTACGGACAGTTTGCAGAGAATGGTGGTATTGTAAGTAAGAGCCACAGCCGTGATATCTCTTACGAATTGCAGCAGTTGCTCAACTATACCCACACATTCGGTTCGAGCCACAACTTGGATGTTCTCTTGGGACATACGTCGTATACTCTTAAGACATACGGTCTTGGCGCTTCGAAGTCAAAGATGTTCTCGTACGACTATGACGAGTTGTCGGGTTTGATTATCGATGGTCAGTCGGCAAGCTCAAGCTTTGCACAATATGTCAACGAGGGTTACTTCGTTCGTGCTCAGTACGACTACGATCAGCGTTACTTCTTCTCTGGTTCGTATCGTCGTGATGCATCTTCTAACTTCCACCCAGATAACCGTTGGGGTAACTTCTGGTCGGTATCGGCTGCATGGTTGATGAACAAGGAGTCTTGGTTCAACGCACCATGGGTTGACATGTTGAAGATTAAGGCATCGTATGGTGTACAGGGTAACGATAAGCTCGGTGGCTACACTATTTCGCAGTACTACGTTGATGCATACACAATCAAGAACAATGGTTCTGATGGCGTTGCAACAACATTCTCGCAGAAGGGTAACAAGGATATCACATGGGAGAGCAACGGTAACCTCAATGCCGGCGTAGAGTTCAGCTTCTGGAAGGGCCGTCTTTATGGTAACGTAGACTACTTCCACCGTAAGACTTCGGATATGTTGTTCTTCTTGTCGGTACCTGCATCACTCGGTTACAGTGGCTACTACACTAACCTCGGTGATATGGTTAACCAGGGTATCGAGGCTGAGTTGGGCGCAGACATCATTCGTCGCAAGAACTTCGTATGGAACTTCGGTTTGAACTTGACTCACTACAAGAACAAGATCACTCGTCTTCCTGATGAGTACAAGAACAACACAACTGACGACGGTAAGCTCAAGGGTTACAATGCCGGTTCGATGTTCTATGCAGAGGGACAACCATTCTTCTCTCTATATATGCCTACATACGCGGGCGTAAATCCTGAGACCGGTAAGTCGGAGTGGTTGGTTTACGATGAGGATGGCAACGAGTCGAAGACAGATCTCTATAGCGAGGCTTCGCAGAAGGGTCGTGCAATTCAGGGTGATGCAACACCTGATTTGTACGGAGGATTCAACACCTCGTTCATGTTCTTCGGTGTTGATATCTCGGCAAACTTCACCTACCAGATTGGTGGTTTGGTATATGATGGCGGATATGCATCAATGATGGATTCTCCATTGCAGACTTCGGTAGGTCGTGCATTACACCGCGACTTGTGGGACGCATGGAGCGAGGATAACAAGGATTCGAATATTCCGCGTTTCCAGTATGGCGATCAATACTCTGCAGCTCGTTCTTCGCGATTCTTGACAGATGCTTCGTATCTCAATATCCAGAATATCACTATTGGTTACACTCTTCCTGCAAAGATTACTCGTAAGTTCTTGGTTGAGAAGTTGCGCGTATATCTCTCATGCGACAATGTATTCTATTGGTCACAGCGTCAAGGTTTGGACCCACGTCAGTCGATTAGTGGTTCGGCAAGCGCATACAAGTACTCTCCAATTCGTACATTCTCGGGTGGTGTAACTCTTACATTCTAATTTTTACAGAAAGGAGATTTAGAGTATGAAAATGAATAAGATATATAAGAAGATTGCTACCGTTCTGTTGGGTGCTTCGGTGTTTGCAACCGGTTGTATTCAGGAGTCCATAATCATGAACGGAGGTGCAACAATCGATCAGGTTAAGGATTCCGATTTCGGAGCAGATGGTATGGTTAATGCCATAACAGCTATCTTGGTTAGCAACAACGTATATGGTGGCGATTACCACGATGATTTCGGTTACCCAACTATCTTCGGAACATTCGACCGTGCTATCGGCGAGGTATTCCCATCGAACGCATATAGCGGAGGAAACCAATATTATGACCGTTTCCAATTCTACCACTATCAATTCACCATTGGCCCTAACGGCTATTGCGGTATTGTATGGTACAACTACTATCAGTTTATTCAGGCAGCCAACGACCTTATCAGAGCCGTTGGTAACGATCCGGAGCTTGCTGAGCAGCGTGGTATAGCAAAGGCATTCCGTGCGCTCTACTACCTCGATTTGGCTCGTTTCTACGATGCTCTACCAGCAGAGTCTACCGAGAAGCCCGGATATATGGCTATGTTGAAGAAGGTTGAGGGCTTGACAGTACCTTACGTTGACGAGAACGCAACCGAGGAGATTGCTCGTAACAATCCTCGTCTTCCTCGTGAGCAGATGTTCAATCGTATTTTCAGCGATTTGAACGATGCAGAGGTTTGCTTGGCAAATTACAAGCCATCAATCAAGACAACGCCTTCATTGGCAGCAGTTTATGGTTTGAAGGCTCGTGCATACCTCTGGTTGGGAGGTTTCGAGGAGGGACTTTACTCTTCGACCTATCCTGAGGTTCTTACCGGCAATGCAGCATACAAGAAGGCTGCTGAGTATGCTCGTAAGGCTATCGAGGCTTCGGGTTGTCAGCCACTCACCGAGTCTGAGTACTGCGATCCTATCAACGGATTCAACTCATTCAACAACGCTTGGATGTGGGGTATGGCTCAGTCGGCTGAGACAATCTACTCGAACCTTCACGCATGGGCAGCACACATGTGTTGCGAAGCCGGTTGGGGCTACGGTTCAGGTGCACAGCCGGGTGTTCGTAAGGCTACTTACGAGCGTATGTCTAACACCGACTTCCGTAAGAAGTTGATTGTTGGCCCTAATACCACTTACGATGACTACAAGGACGTAACAATCCTTACCGAGGACGAGTGGACTACATTCGGTTTGGAGGGTAAGGGTATGCGTACTTACGCACACTTGAAGTTCCGTACAAACGGTGGCGAGAAGTCGAACGATGCAACCGGAAATGTTGTTGATATTCCGATGATGCGTGTTGAGGAGATGTACTTGATTGAGGCTGAGGCAACTGCACACTTTGCAGAGGCAACTGCACAACAGTTGATTACAACCTTCATGACATCGTACCGCGACAAGAAGTACTCTATTCCATTGGGTAAAACATCAGGCGATGAGCTCGTTGAGGAGATTATCTTCCAGAAGCGTTGCGAGTTGTGGGGCGAGGGCGTTTTGTTCTTCGACTTCAAGCGTTTGAACTATGGTATTCACAATGCTTATGCTGGCCACAACACCCCTATGGGCTTGGATTTCGAGACCAATGGTCGTTGCCCTGCATGGAACATCTGTATTCCATTGGCTGAGACTCAGCAGAATGTTGCTCTCAAGGATTTGAACAATCCTGATCCATCGGAGACACTCAAAGCTGTTAGTGAGCAGGAAGGCGATTAGTAGAGAGGCAGAGAACGTATTGTTAAACGAGAAAAAAATTACAATATGAAAAATTTAAAAATGTTATATATAGCACTGATTGCGTTGATGGCAGGTGTATTGGGTTCGTGTACAAACGACCCATACACTGTCGGAGAGCAGGTTGCCGGACCTCAGGTGTACTGGAATTCGAGCAATCCGTCAACCATTGAATTCAAAGAGAATGATTCAAAGAAGAAGTCGCTCACTTTGTTGCGTCTTGATAAGGACGAGGAGCTCACCGTATCTGTGATATTGGACTTTGCAGATGGCGTTGACGAGTCACTCTTCGAGGTGCCTGAGACTGTTACCTTCAAGAAGGGTGAGGGCTCGGCAAAGTTGAATTTCAAAGTTAATTACGAGCAGTTCGAGAGCGACAAGAACTACACCGTTGTATTCAAGCTCTATCCATCAGATGTTACCACATCTTACGGATTTAGCGAGTGGAAGGTAAACTTCGCATTGAACCCATACGTTTTGATGAAGGACAGTAAGGGTAACAATGCTAAGGGTAAGTTCCGTGGTGCAGGTGTTTTGGACTTTGCATTCAATATTGACACCGAAGTGGAGGTTGAGGTTGATATTTACGAGCACAAGACTAAGCCGGGTGTATATAAGATTATCGACCCTTGGACTCCAAGCTTTGCATACGGCTTTGGCTACTCGACCATTGATGAGGCTTTGGCTGATGGTATGTCTACTACCAATGCAAGTCTTGTTATCGATGCAAGCAACCCTGATGCAGTTATTATCCCAGAGCAGGATTTAGGTATTGACCTCGGTTATGGTCCTATGGCTCTTCTTTCGGGATACCCTGACTATATTCCAGATCCTGCAGCTGGTGCCGGAACATTGGTTGATGGCGTTATCACATTTGCTGCACGTACCATGTTGTTCTATTCACCGGGACTCAATGTTGCGTTGGGACAAAAAGAGAATGCACTTCTCTACTCTAACACTACCGGTATGTTCCGTGTTATTTTGCCGGGTGTAGAGGTTGCAGACTACTCATTGGGCGTTGCTGACGATGGTATGGACGTTACCGTTGATGGTGTTGTTGCTGCTAAGGTGAAGTTCACCTACGGTGATGATGTTACAGGCATCAAGTATATGATTGTATCTGGCAATCTCTCAAGCGAGCAGGCTGCTGAGGTATTGGCAGTACTCCTTGAGGGCAAGAACGAGAATATTCTCGAGGTTGAGGACTTTGTTAAGGGCGAGGGCGTTGCAAATGTAAAGATTGGCTTGGAGAAGGCCGGCTTGTACACTGTTGTAGCAGCACCTGCTGATAAGGATGGCGTATTGCGCGGTAAGAATGCCGTTGCCGGACTTATCAACTTCAGAGGTATCGGCGCACAAGAGGAGCACCCTTGCAAGATTGTTGCAGACTTGGATGCGATGAGCAAGTACATGCCTGAATATTCGTCTACATACCCAGATACTACATCTCTCTCTTTCGCAGTTATGGGTGAGGAGATCAAGGAGGCAATATACTTGTTTGCTGACACAGCGACTTTCGAATACTTCTTGGCTCAGGGTGCAACATTAGAGGAGCTTGTAGTGGCTAATGGTTACGCTTTTGAGGAAGACAAGGTGGCTGCAATTAATGACGGAGGATATGTCAATGGTTTCATCAACCAGGACCCTGGAACATCTTATACATTGGCTATCTATGCTAAGAATGTTTATGGAGAGTCAACCGTTATCTCTGATACTCATACAACCGAGGCTTTGCCAGAGATTGACTACAAGGGCGAGTTGGTAATTGGCGACTACTACATGTCTTGCACAATGGGTGCCGGCACTGAGAGTGAGACCACTTTCCAAAATCTGTTTACCGTAACACCTGATGGCGAGAGCGGAACCGATTTCGTCATGGCTAATTTTGGTACTAATAGAGTACAAGGTTTATCGACACAGTGGAAGGCTGCATACGATTCGGCTGCAGGAACACTCACTTTGAGTGGTCTTGAGAAGGGCTACGAGGATTATGGATCTGGCTTTGGTGTAGATTATGCATATCTTGATAAAGAAGAGACTATGGCCATTCGATTCTTGTCGTTCGCAACAGCAGATTCAACAACCGGTGCAGATCCTCTTGTTCTTACCGTTGATCCTGAGACTAAGCAGATTACCGGCATGAAGAACGCTGCATTTATCGTAGCAGTTGTTGATTCAGCGAGTGGTCAAATACTTCAATATGTAGACTACTTTGACGGTTCTTTGACCGCTATTATCCATGAGAGCGCAATTGGCGCATCACCTGCTTCGGTTACAAGAGCTCCATTCAGCAGCGTGGATACCAACAAGCTCACTGTATCGAAGAAGTTGCGTAGCATGAAGATGGCTAAGCTCGCAACATCGGCAAACAGCTCGATGAAGTCGGGTATCAACACCGTAAAGCCTACATTTGTTGAGAACTACACTCCTGAGAAGAGCGTAGGTTTCAAGACCTTGAAGGCTGTTAGCGTATCGGAGTTCCGCCGCTAATACTACACTACATAACACTGACAGAGCGACCACATCAACATGGTCGCTCTGCGGTGTCTAAATAACAAAAACTATAAGAGGAGATTTTTTAGAGATGTATCGATTTATCAAACTTTATGGCGCATTGGCGATTGCTGCATTGGCATTTGCGCAGTGTACCCAAGATATCACAAACGACATCTTTGTTGGAGAGTCGCAAGACGCCTCTGCAACAAAGATTATCAACACCTCGCGCTCGGCCGTAGCGGGTACTATCCTCGTGAAGTTAGACGAGGAGGGTGCACGCGCCTTTGAAAATGGCACACGCAGTGGCAACGGGGTTACTCGCTCGAATATTGAGCCTTTGAACAATATCCTGCTCGACATTGATGCTGTATCTATTGAGCGTTTGATCCCTTTCAATCTCAAACACGAAGAGGAGATGCGCAAAGCGGGATTGCACCGTTGGTATATCGTACATTTCGACAACAAACAACCACTTGACAAGGTGGCGCAGGGGTTGGCAACCATTGGTGAAGTGGAGAAAATCGAGTTTAATACACAGATGGAGATGCCAAAGATTCAGCATTGCGCACCTGTGGAGCCGTGCGAGGTTGAAACTCGACTCGCTACGCCAACTTTCAACGATACATATCTAAATCTGCAGTGGGATTTCCACAACAAGGGAATATCATTTGACACCAAGGCTGTAGCCGGAATGGATATCAACGTTCACGAAGCGTGGAAATACACTACGGGCGACAACTCTATTATTGTTTCGGTTGTGGACCAAGGTGTCACCTACACTCACGAGGATTTGGCGGATAATATGTGGGTAAATAAGGGTGAGATACCAAACAACAAGATAGACGATGACGGCAATGGCTATGTAGATGATATTCATGGCTACAACTTCGTAGATAGGGGCCCTATCTCTTGGAATAAGACCTATACTGACGCTAATGGAGATCCTATTGGAGATGTTGGTCACGGAACACATATCGCCGGAACAATATCGGCAGTGAATAACAATGGTAAAGGAGTGTGCGGTATTGCCGGAGGAGATGGTTCGGGCAATGGTGTGCGTATTATGTCGGCTCAGATTTTCTCGGGTACAAACGAAAATAACGCATCTATAGCAGTAGTAACCGAAGCCATTACATATAGCGCAAACAACGGAGCAGTTTTGGCGAACAATTCGTGGGGCACCAAGGCTATGAGTGGTCAGAATGACGGCTGGTACATAGCTGCTGAGAGTGCAATACAGAACGCCTGCAAGTACTTCGAGGAGAAGCGTAACCACCCGAACTTGGTCGGTGGACTTTTGATATTTGCGGCAGGAAACGACAGCGCTTCACAGTCGGGTTATCCTGCTGCATATAGAGATAATATCTCCGTTACTGCATTTGGAATAGATGGTATGCCTGCATCGTACACAAATTATGGTCCGGGTTGTAATATCTCTGCCCCCGGTGGCGACCAAGGTAGATGGGGTAAAGCTAAACACGGCATTCCGTCAACTATAGCGGACCTCTCAACAGGAAAGGATACTTATGTTTATTATCAGGGAACTTCGATGGCGTGTCCTCATGTTACGGGCGTAGCTGCGCTCGGCATTGCCTACGCCAAGAAGATTGGCAAGACATTAACTGCCGAGGAGTTCAAAACAAAGTTATTGCTCTCGGTGAATGATATTGATTCGGATATCAAAAATAACACTTCGTTCAGTCGATATCTGAATGGCATGGGAACAGGACGTATCGATGCCTTCAAGATGTTGATGAATGTTGAGGGTATCAACTCTATTCCGGTACCGCAGGGCAAGCCTCTCTACAAGATAGATTTGAAGAAGTACATATCAGACGGAAAGGCTAATCCGAGAATTATGGACGTGATAATTAGCGATGTGGACAAACAACGCTTGGGTATAAAGGATTTGGAGATTTACGCAGAGAGCAACAGTATTCGTATAACCTGCCAGAATGTAGGTTCGGCAATCATCAACATAAAGTTTGTTGCCGGAGGTAACTACATGGGTAGCGATGACACTGTGGGAGGTATGGAGATTGTAAAGCCATTTGCGCTAATCGTACGCGAGAATTTCGCCGGAAATGGAGGTTGGTTGTAAGAGATTAGTTCTAAAAAGAGAGGATATTATGAAATTGACAAAGATATTTTTGGTTATAGTGGCGTTGTGCGCCATATCTTGCAACAAAGAGAAGCCTGAAGAGGTGGTTCCGCCACCACCAGCTGCCTTTATCGACAATAGTGGCATAGTTTGGGAAGCAGAGGGCGATATTGTAGGCCAATGGTCGCTAACATCGTACGGATACCCCGTACAACCTCAGATATATATCGAGTTTGGCGAAGATGGCAAATTCAACCTCTATCAGCGATATACCGAGACCGCTTGGGTTCATCTCAAAGGTAGCTACACTCTCGAGGAGAACATCTTGAAGGGTAAATATTCAGACGGAAAATCGCTGAGCACAAACTACATGGTGCAATACGGTGAGAAGAGTGGCAAACAGCATATCTCGCTCAAAGGCCTTGATTCATATATGCAGATATACGTGGAGTGCGATATTCCGACCGATGTTAAGGAGGGCGCAGAGTCGCGCGTAGGCGAAGAGATGGATTTTGCAACAATCGAGAGATTCTTGTAGAGAGATTGTTGGCTATATAACAGAAATAGGGGCGATATTCTCGCCCCTATTTCTGTTGGTATATACAATACACCCCAAAAGCACTCCCCCACCTCTTAGAACGGAAGGTCGTCTGCGCTATCGGCCGGCACAGCAACAGGCTGTGGTGCCGGTGCAGGCTGTTGATAAACAGGTTGTTGCACGGGTTGTGCTTGCTGTACGGGTTGTACGGGTTGTGCCGATTGTGCATACTCTTGTGGCTCGGCTGGTACTGCTTGCGCATCGCCACGGCGACCGAGCAACTTCATATCGGTAGCAACAATTTCGGTTGTATAACGCTTCTGATTATCCTTGTCGGTCCACTCACGAGTACGCAACGAACCCTCGATGTAGAGTTGGCTACCCTTATGTACATATTTATCTACTACATCTGCCAAATTACGCCACAAAGTGACAGTATGCCACTCGGTGAGTTCCTTTGTTTCGTTTGTCTGACGGTCTGTATAACGCTCGGAGGTTGCCAATCGTACGCGTGCAACCTTAACACCCGAATCCAATGCTCGAACCTCAGGGTCTAAGCCTACATTTCCTACTAAAATAACTTTGTTTATCATATCTTTCTGCTGTTATAATTCTCTAATCAACTCGGTGAAGAGGCGTGCCATACGCTCACCTGCCTTTTTGCCCTGCAACTGCACATCTTCGTGGTCGCCCTTCTCATCGCTCAAACCGCAATTGGTAATAACCGACACTCCGAAACATGGAACACCCATGTGACGAGCAACAATCACCTCAGGCACGGTAGACATACCTACGGCATCGCCACCTATCGCCTTGAAGTAGCGATACTCGGCTTGTGTCTCGAATGTAGGGCCCGTAGTGCCGACATAGACACCATATTGCAACTTTATCGCCTCACGCTCGGCAATGGCGGTAGCCTTCGAGCGTATCGCGTGGCTGTAGCAGTCGTGCATATCGGGAAAACGAGGTCCGAACTCCGCCATATTTGGTCCGATAAGCGGATTTGGCAAGAGGTTAATATGGTCGGTGATAATCATCAAATCGCCCACACAGAACGAGGTATTGATACCGCCCGCAGCATTCGAAACAAAGAGATACTTGATGCCCAACAGAGCCATAACGCGAACAGGGAATGTTACCTGCTTCATGGCGTAGCCCTCGTAGTAGTGGAAACGGCCCTGCATAGCAACTACTTTGCGACCTGCAACCGTACCAAATATAAGGCAACCCTTATGTCCCTCAACTGTCGAAACGGGCATATTCGGAATATCCTTGTACTCCAAGCGGTACTCGACATCTATGCTATCAACAAAGCCGCCCAATCCCGTGCCGAGGATTATACCTACTTCGGGTTGAAATTGGTTTGTTGCCTTCTGAATCGCCTTACAAGCCTCTAATATGTGATCCATTATCTCTATTTTTTATATCGTTATCAATCCTACTGAACAACTCCATGCGACTATCGCCAACAAAACGCAACGAGATTTTCTCGTAGAATATCTTATTACGCAACTCCTCCGGTACGGCATTGCTATAGGCAAGTTTCACCGCGTCCTTCTCCGTGGTCATAATAACCGCCTCGGGGTGTTTTTTCAGGAGCTGTTTCATGTGTTTCAAGTCGCTCATACGATAGGAGTGATGGTCGTCTAAGTCCAACGTATCCACAACCTTATATCGCTGAGCCAAACCGGCATTGAACGAATCGTTGTCGCCAATACCCGACATTGCTATAACACTTGCACCATGCTCTACCCTACAATCCACACCTGCAAAAACCGCGCAAGGAGTTGCAGGTTGCATACGCGAGAAGAATATCTCTTGTGAAGGTTTCTCCACCAACACCTTACGCATAACGCGCATATCAATCGGCTTCATACTCTCCGGACACCTTGTGACGATAAAGTAGTGCGCACGGTCAAGCGAATCTGTCGTATCTCGCAACTGTCCGTAAGGCAACAAATGGTCACGCTCGACAGGACGATTTGCATCAACAATAATAATATTTATCAGTGGCTCAACATAACGGTGTTGGAAACCATCGTCCATAATTATCATATCCGTCTCGGGGAACTCCTCCTTGATACGATGGATAGCAAAGGCTCGTTTCTCGCAAACAACCACCGTAACGTGTGGGAATTTACGCTTTATCTGCAACGGCTCATCGCCCACCTGACGATAGGTATCATCAACCTCCACCACTCGATAACCCTTTGTTGCACGACCATATCCGCGCGAAAGAACTACGACGTTCTTCTCCTCGGAGTAGTACTCTACGAGCATCTCCACAGTCGGGGTTTTACCCGTGCCTCCAACCGTGATATTTCCCACGCATATAATAGGAATATCGAATCGCTCGCTATGGAGGATATTTATATCGAATAGCAGGTGTCGCAACTTTATTGCAGCCCCATACAGTAGTGATGCTATTTTAAGAAAAACTCTCTTCACCTCTTCGATACTATATATTCCAATCAAAGATATAACAAATTATTCAACTTTACCAATTTTCGACTCTATATTTTTTAAAATATTGGATTTTTCATACATTTTTCATATTTTTGTGCATTATGAAGCGTACTATTTACACAATCTTTACAATTTTCTCGGCCATACTATTTATGGCATGTTCCTCCGAAGGTAAAAGAGAGGAGAAGGAGAATTTGATATTCGGAATCAATGCCGACAACTACAACGTAGAGCGCAAAAAGGTTGAGAGCGGTGAGTCGTGGAGCAAGATTCTTGGCACATACGGCATCGGCACACAGAAGGTTCTGCGCCTTGACCAACTGACCAGAGAGATTTGCCCTTTGCGAACAATTCGTGCCGGCAGTTACTACACAACATTCACTCGTCAGGACTCTACTTCGGTACATCTCGACCATATTGTCTACGAGAAGAATATCATCGACTATGTGGTATTCTCGTTCGTGGGCGATTCGGTTGCAGTGCGCGAAGGTCAACGCGAGGTGGAAATTCGTCGCAAAAAGAGCACTGCCGTAATCTCTTCATCGCTTTGGGGTGCAATAATGGAGTCTAATCTACCCTACGCTCTCGCTTCCGAGATGGAGGATATCTATCAATGGACTGTCGATTTCTTTGGTATTCAGGTAGGCGACCGTTTTACCGTAATTTATGACGAGAAGTTTATTGATACTCTATCGGTCGGCATCGGTCGTGTATGGGGAGCGAAATTCACCCATCGTGGCAAGGATATCTACGCCATACCTTTCGAGCAAGGCGGCAAGTTGCAATATTGGGAGGCCGATGGAGGCTCTCTGCGCAAGCAACTCTTGAAAGCCCCGCTGAAATTCACCCGTATATCATCGAAATTCTCTCATTCGCGATTGCACCCCGTATTGAAGAAGTATCGACCACATCATGGAGTTGATTATGCAGCACCTTCGGGAACACCCGTTCGTGCCGTAGCAGATGGTGTTGTTACGGTAAAGACCTACAAAAAAGCTGATGGAAATATCCTCAAAATCAAGCACCCGGGCAACCTCACTTCGGGCTATCTTCACCTGCGTGGTTTTGCAAAGGGCATAAAGGTAGGAGCGAAAGTGTCGCAAGGTCAGATTATTGGCTATGTTGGAAGTACGGGCTACTCAACGGGACCGCATCTCGACTTTCGTTTATGGAAGGGTGGCACCCCAATCAACCCATTGAAAGTCCCTCAGAAGCCATCTGAGCCTATCTCGAAGGATAACCGCGAGAGGTTCGACAAGGTAAGAATGCGAGTTATGGCAGAATTGAACGGAGAGATTCCCGATTCGATGAAGGTGACCAATCTCGAAACAATTTAGAAGTATGGTTGATAGGCGTATCGTAGATTTCATAAAGCGGCACCACGTTCTTACTCTCGCAACCGTATCGGGCGAGGGCGAGCCATATTGCGCCGCATGTTTCTACGCCTACGACAAGGAGCGCAACCGCTTAATCTTCACCTCTGACGACACCACCCGCCATGCACAAGAGATGTTGCAAAATGCAAAGGTTGCCATCGGCATAACCCTCGAAACACGCATCGTAGGCAAGGTGCAGGGGGCGCAAATTTGTGGCGTAGCAGAGCGCGGCGATGAGAGTGACAAGGCGATATATATCAAGCGTTTTCCATACGCAGCCGTTGCACCGCTGAATATATGGGCAGTAACGCCGACATTTATAAAACTGACCGACAACACGCTCGGTTTCGGAAAGAAGTTGATATGGAACAACCAAGAGTAGGAGTGATAATTGTTGCCGGAGGTAGTGGCAGTCGCATGGGTGGCGCACTCCCCAAGCAGTTCGCATTGGTGGGTGGCGAGCCTATTTTGGCACGCACAATAAACGCCTTCCGCAAGGCACTGCCGACATCACGTATAGTTGTTGTACTGCCTGCCGAATACATAGAGTTCTGGAAGAATTTTTCGGCTCGTTTCGATGTTGCAAAGCACTCCATTGTCGAGGGTGGCAAGGAGCGATTCCACTCGGTACGCAACGGTATTGAGGCGTTGAGCGATGCGGTAGATTTAATCGCTGTGCAAGATGGCGTTCGCCCCTTCGCATCGAAGGAGTTGATACTTCGCACAGTGGCTTGTGCTGCCGAACACGGCTCGGCAATACCCGTTGTCAAAGCGGTAGACTCATATCGTATGGTTGATGGCGATGGCTCACGCATTATAGACCGCACGCCACTGCGCATTGTGCAGACACCGCAGATTTTCGCTGCACCAATTCTGCGTGCCGCCTACGACACCGAGTTCCGCAGCGAATTTACCGATGATGCTTCGGTAGTTGAGTATTCAGGTGAGAAGATTGCACTGTGCGAAGGTGAATATACTAACATCAAGATTACGACACCCGATGATTTGGTTGTCGCAGAAGCGATAGCAAAAACGGAAAACTGTGGAGAAGGAGAGAATATATAGGTATAAGTTAGGGCGCAAAGTTATATATAGTTCCATAATATATATACTACTCTTTGTCGGAGTGTCGGTCCTGTTGGCATTTGTCTATGAGGGCGGATATATCTCGGCATGGTTTATATCGCTGATATTGGCGGTATTGTCATTGATGATACTCTCTATTCCCCGTCAAATAGTAGTCGATGAAGAGGGCATCGAAATACAGTGCATTGCTGAGGATACAACGCTCGCATACGAAGATATTGCCCATATCCGCAAGGTTGAAAAACGAGAGATGAATGCCTGCCTACCAATTTTCGGGGCTTTGGGTTTCTTCGGTCACTATGGTCGCTTCTTAAATCTCCGCACAATGGAGTTCGTGCATATCTACGCCTCGCGTTGGGGCAAGTTTGTGGAGATTACCGATATTGACGGCGACAAATACTATATCTCCTGCGAGGAGCGCAGCGACATAATCAAGCGTGTCGAGGGCTACATAAAGCCACACGACACGCAAGAAAACATCTAAGCCTTCGGCTAAATTAAGAATTAAGAATTAAGAATTAAAAATTGAGAATTGTTACCGATTTGAGTTAATAATCAAGTCGGCAATTCTCTTATTTGTATTCTCTGCGCTAACCAACTCTTCGAGCGACAGGTGCATGCGGTAACGCCAATAGTGGTGCGCAACGGCAGGGATATTGATGCGCTCACGCTCGATATCGTCACTGCGCAACTCCTCCGATAGCGACAACCAATCCTGCAATGGCAATATCGTAAGCATCGAAGGCGATGCGAGGTGTCGTGCAACGATCTTTTCGCACAACTCTGCAGTAGCCTCCGCAGGAGCATCACCATTCAAGCCCAAGACCTTCTCAAAGTAGTATTGACGCTCCGCCTCATCGCGCCACCACAAGCGCAATGGCGACATATCGTGCGTAGAGGTCGAGCAGACTGACAAATAAGGGTTGCGCAAAACATCACCCACACGCACACCATACTCCTTAGGCATACGCTCGATTTCGAGCGAGAGAATCTGCTCCTCGTGCATTACCTGTGGCACACATGCCGGTATCATGCCCAAATCCTCGCCACACGCCAACATCGGTGTCGAAGCAGTAAGTTTCGCTAATCGCTCCGCCCCCGTAACACCCCAAAAAGTGTTATGGCGTTTGTAGTAGAAGTTGTCGTACAGGCGAGCAAAGGCCTGTTGTTGCATCTTTGGCAGAGCCTTATATTTTTCGGTCGCAAATGGCGAGATACGAGGTACAAATCCCTCTCCATGCGCCAGCCACAACACATTGTCATCGTTCCAATCGTGCGCCACATCACGCTCCTCATCAAAATCAAAGCCCTCGCCCCTAATCTCCGAAGCGGCATAAGGCAACGATGGTGCAAATGCTCCAAGCAGTGCATTTTTGGCACCCTCAGGCACCGCCCAAATACGGAAGAATCCGAGAATATGGTCTATGCGGTAGGCATCGAAGTAGTCCGCCATCTTTGCAAAGCGAGCGCGCCACCAAGCGTAGTCATTCTCCGCCATCTTCTCCCAATTGTATATCGGAAATCCCCAATTCTGCCCCTCTGCCGAGAAGTCATCGGGCGGAGCGCCAGCCGAAGAGCGCACATCGAACAATTCAGGGTTTTGCCAAACATCGACACTTGTGCGCGATACACCAATCGGAAGATCGCCCTTCAACACTACCCCCTTCGAGTGGAGATAGTCACGCACCTTGCGCAATTGGCGGTCGAGATGATACTGCACATAGTAGTAGAATCCGACCTCCTTCTCGTTGCGCTCGGCAAAGGCCGCACATCGCTTTTCGGCATACTTTGTAAAGGTCTTCCACTCCTCAAAGTTTGCCGTACCATATTTATCTCGCAATACCGAAAATACCGCATACGGCATCAACCACTCACGGTTGCGCTTCTCGAAGTCGCGAAACGATTTACTATCCATACAGCGTGCGCCCAACTGCTCGTACAGCTTGCGCAAGTACTTCATCTTCGCCTTTATTACGCGCTCGTAGTCCAAATCGGGAAGTGCATTCAACTCCTCCTGCAAAGCCTCCATTTCGGCTCTATCAGCCTCACCACGCAGGTAGCCCACATCGCTCAAACGGATATAGAGTGGGTGCAACGCAAAACTCGAAACGGTATTATATGGATAGGAGTCGTACCACGAGAACGACATCGAAGTATCATTTATAGGCAATATCTGGATAATGCGCTGACCTGTCGCTACGCACCAATCACCCAAAAGTTGCAGGTCGGCAAATTCGCCCACACCAAAGCTCTGCTCCGAGCGCAGAGAGAATACGGGAACGGCAACGCCTGCTCCACGCCACTGCACATTGTCGCGCAGTCGCAGACCAAGTGTCAAATACAACTTATCGCTTGCCGACAAGACTCTATTTTCGCCCTGCTCCCAGCGCAAAAACTCACCCTCGGCCGTGGTTACTACAAATTTATACTCCGCGCGTGCGCACTCGCGCAAGGCAATACCCCAGCGGTAGTTGCCGAGATAGCGCATCGGTTGCACCTTTGCGGTGTTCCACTCGCCCAACGCCTCGGTGGAGCCAAGCAGAGCCAATCGCTCGGTAGGTGCAAGAGCCGCCTCAACCTCTATATAGTGTGTCGCACCTATCATCAATGGTTGTGGCTCAACAGCACGGGCAAAGATACTGTGACGGAACATCGAGGAGTAGAGCGCCTTATTCTGTGGCTCTTCGTGCCAATGGTCCAAGACCTCAACCTCCCTACAACCCGCAATCTCGGTCAGCAGATGCCCCTCGCCATACTCGGTACGAAGGGTATGACGCCCCTCAACAACACGGTAGGAGTAGCGGAAAGGTCGGTCGGAGTGGAGTTCAATTTCGGTGCTCCAAAAATCTCCCTCCTCATAGCGCATAGCGGTAGCCTTGCCCTCGGCAGGCACAATTTGTAGTTTGGCACCCTCAGCGGTGCGGTAGTGTAGTCTTAAAGTTGCTTTCATATCTCAAATTTATGCAAAATCTTCGATATATGCAATAGCAAAATAGGGAGGTTTTCAACAAGTTATTATACCACTAGACGAGAGAGGAGAGACAAAAGACGAGAGTGGGGTGTAAAAATATCACTAAAAATCATTTTAGAGAGGCAAATATAAGGCGCACAAGAAATCCGCTTGCGCAGTTTACTAAGCGTAAATGAGCAAGCGGATTGTCGCAGAGCAACGCAATAGTTGCCCTATAAAATGGTTTTTACGAAAGGAAGGCAAGCAAAATACCCGCTGCCACCGCCGAACCTACCACACCCGCTACATTCGGTCCCATAGCGTGCATAAGGAGGAAGTTCGATGGATTCTCCTTCTGACCTACGGTCTGCGATACACGGGCTGCCATAGGCACCGCCGATACACCCGCCGAACCGATAAGTGGGTTAATCTTCTTACCCTCCGGCAAGAAGAGGTTCATAAACTTCGCGAGGAGCAAACCTCCTGCAGTACCGCAGCTAAATGCTACAATACCCAAAACAAGGATACCGAGTGTCTTAAAGTTGAGGAACGAATCCGCAGTTGCGGTAGCACCTACCGAGATGCCGAGGAAGATAACCACGATATTCATCAACTCGTTCTGAACAGTCTTTGACAAACGGTCTACAACGCCGCACTCCTTCATCAAGTTACCGAGCATCAAGCAACCAACGAGTGGTGCAGCCGAAGGAAGAAGTAACGAGATGATGATGGTGATGATAACAGGGAAGATAATCTTCTCGGTCTTCGATACCTGACGCAACTGCGACATCTTAATCATACGCTCCTTCTTGGTGGTGAGGGCCTTCATAATAGGTGGCTGAATCACAGGCACAAGAGCCATATACGAGTAAGCTGCAATAGCGATAGGGCCGAGCAATTCAGGCGCAAGACGAGCCGTCAAAAAGATTGAGGTAGGACCATCGGCACCTCCGATAATACCAATCGAACCGCACTCATTAGGAGCAAAGCCCAAGACGTATGCGCCCAAGAAGGTTGCAAAGATACCCAACTGTGCTGCTGCACCGAGCAAGAAACTCTTAGGATTAGCGATAAGCGGACCGAAGTCGGTCATCGCACCTACACCCACGAAGATCAAGCAAGGGTAGATACCGAGTTTAACTCCAAGATAGAGGTAGTCGATAAGGCCCGCATTATCCACGAAGATATCCCAATGAACGTGACCGCCTGCAAACAACTCCGAGTGGAACATCTCTGCACCCGGAAGGTTTGTAAGCAACATACCAAAAGCGATAGGGAGCAAAAGCAGTGGTTCAAACTGCTTCTTGATTGCAAGGTAGAGGAGGAAGCACGCGAGCGCAATCATCACCGCAAACTTCCAGCCACCCGGCGCAAAGAAGGCTCCAAATCCCGAAGTTGTGGCAAAATCCGCCAAACTTTCGAGAATGAAATTAGACTGCAATAGTGAAATCATAACGCCTACTCAATAACAAGTAAAACATCACCCTCCATTACAGTTGCACCTGCCTGAACAAGCACCTGCTTAACAACACCACCGCGCTCAGCATCGATGTTGTTCTCCATCTTCATAGCCTCCAATACGAGGAGAGTCTGACCAGCCGCTACGGTATCACCCTCCTTAACATTGATAGAGAGTACAGTACCAGGAAGCGGACAAGCAACCTTCAATCCGCCGGCAGCAGGAGCCGCAGCAGCAGGCTTGGTTGCGATAGGGGTCTTAGGGGTTACCGAGATATCGGTAGCAGCCTGCGGAACAGCAACAACCTGCGGTTTTGCCACAACAGGAGCCTTGCCACCTGCAATCTCAACATCGTATTTTGTACCATTTACGGTAACATGCGCCAATGTTGACGCCTCGTTAATATCGTCAATCTTAACCTCGTAAGAGTTGCCGTTAATTGTCAATGAATACTTTTTCATTTCGTTTCTAAATCTCTAAAAATTATTTACGCTCAGGTAACTGAGTCAATCCGTGAATTTTAGAACTCCAAGGCGAGTATGCACGAGCGATGCGGTGAATGGTAATCATCTCCGACTCTTGGTCGTGCAAGTTGCTCTTGTAGAGTTTCAAGGCAGTGATAATAGCCGCTGCAATCTCCTGGTTGGTAATTGCTTCGTGCTCATCGGCAGCAGCTGCTCCCTTTGTAGCAACCTTCGCAGCCTTCTTCTGACGAGTAAATACCCAACCCATACCCTTCATCACAAAGATAAGGAGTACAAGTACGGTAAACACCATCAAGAAGCCGACACCTGCCATCAGCAACATCTCGGGCCAGCCTACATTTGCAAATTTATCCATAGTTCAAATTTGTTTTACGGTTTGGACTACAATGGAATATTCGAGTGCTTACGAGCAGGGTTCTGCAAACGCTTGGTTGCCAACGACTGCAAAGCACGGATAATACGGAAACGAGTGTTACGAGGCTCGATTACATCATCGATATAGCCATAGCGCGCTGCATTGTAAGGGTTCGAGAACAAATCCTTGTACTCCAGCTCCTTCTCTGCCACGAACTTAGCCTTAGCCTCAGGGTCAGTAAACTCTGCCAAAGCCTTTGCGTGCAACACCTCAACTGCACCCGATGCACCCATAACAGCAATCTCTGCCGATGGCCAAGCGTAGTTGATATCGCCACGGATATGCTTCGAAGACATCACGATATATGCACCACCGTAAGCCTTACGCAATGTAACAGTTACCTTTGGTACAGTAGCCTCGCAGTATGCGAAGAGCAACTTTGCACCGTGGGTGATAACACCACCATACTCCTGAGTTGTACCAGGCAAGAATCCAGGAACATCAACGAGTGTTACGAGTGGAATATTGAACGCATCGCAGAAACGAACAAAACGAGCAGCCTTACGCGAAGCGTTGATATCGAGCACACCTGCCATAAACTTAGGCTGGTTAGCGATGATACCTACCGACTGACCGTTGAAACGAGCGAAGCAGGTGATGATGTTCTTAGCGTACGAAGCAGCCGACTCCAAGTAGTCACCATTATCAACGATAGCCTTGATAACATCGTACATATCGTAAGCCTGGTTAGGGTTATCAGGAATAATCTCGTTGAGCGAATCCTCCAAGCGAGCGATAGGGTCGGTACACATTGTCAATGGAGCGTCCTCCATATTGTTCTGTGGCATGTAAGAGATGAGTTTGCGAATCAAAGCAATACCCTCCTCCTCGGTATCAACTGCAAACTGTGCAACACCCGACTTTGTGGTGTGAACTACTGCGCCACCCAACTGCTCCTGTGTTACGTCCTCACCGGTTACGGTCTTAACAACCTTCGGACCTGTAAGGAACATATTTGAGGTATTCTTCTTCATGATGATAAAGTCGGTCAAAGCAGGCGAATAAACTGCGCCACCTGCGCAAGGACCGAAGATAGCCGAAATCTGCGGAATAACACCCGAAGACATCACATTGCGCTGGAAGATGTTAGCGTATCCTGCCAAAGCATTTACACCCTCCTGAATACGAGCACCACCCGAATCGTTCAAGCCGATACAAGGTGCGCCGTTGCGCATTGCCATATCCATAACCTTGCAAATCTTGTCAGCCAATGCCAACGACAACGAACCTGCTGTTACGGTGAAGTCCTGTGCAAATACATAGACGAGGCGACCATCAATGGTACCATAACCTGTTACTACGCCATCACCGAAAGTGTGCTTCTTCTCCATACCGAAGTCGTAGCAACGGTGAGTTACGAACATATCGAACTCCTCGAAGCTGCCCTCATCGAGCAACATCTGAATACGCTCACGAGCAGTGAACTTACCCTTCTCGTGCTGCTTTGCGATAGCCTTCTCGCCACCACCCATACGAGCCGTTTCACGGTTCTCGATGAGTTTGTTGATTTTGTTTTGAATTTCGCTCATAGCTATTTTTCTATTTTGAAAATTTTGATTTGTTTCAAATTCCTAAAATCCTAAAAATCGTAGATGATTGAGCTACTTTACAAGAGCCAATCACCAAAAATCGTATAACAAGAGGGATTTCAAGGCTTGCAAAACTTTTTAATGCGCAGCATACTTGGGCGTATGTGAGCAATTAAAAAGTGAGCGTAACGCAGAAATCACCTTGTTAGACGGTTTTTTATTTCTTCTCACACAACTCGGTAAGAATACCTTGGGTTGATTTTGGGTGAAGGAATGCGATAGTCATATCGTCAGCACCCTTGCGTGGAGTCTTGTCGATAAGACGGAGACCCTTAGCCTCAGCGTCAGCCATCTGCTCCTCGAGATTCTCAACGGCGAGAGCCATGTGGTGGATACCAACACCCTTGTTCTCGATATACTTTGCAACTGTCGAATCCTCCGAAGTAGGCTCCAAAAGTTCAATCTTGGTCTGACCAAGCATAAAGAATGCGGTGCGAACCTTCTGGTCTGCAACCTCTTCGATTTTGTAACACTTCAATCCGAGTGCGCCCTCCCAATAAGGAATCGCCTCATCAAGGCTCTTAACTGCGATGCCGAGATGCTCAATGTGAGATACTTTCATAGTTTTAGTTTTTATTTGGTTAAAGAAAAATGTTTACTTATTCTCTTGTTTGAGATAAGAAGAGCGAATAAAAAGGTGGAATTTCAAGGCTTGCGAAGCGATTGAAACCACAGCATACTTGGGCGTATGTGAGGATTTCAAGCGCAAGCGTAACGCAGAAATTGCCCTTTTGAGCGCTCTTATTGCTCAAACTCCACAAAGATAGTATTTTCTCTGAAAATAGACAACACTTTTCGGAAAACTTTTCGCCTTTTGTGAAACAAATAACAAAATCGTTCGGCAAGGTTGCGTATACCCAAAGGGCTTACAACCTCACCGAACTCAAAAAAATAATGCGTATAATAATCAACTACAATGTAGTTTGACTATCCAAAGAGATTAGAAAGAGTAACCAACTTGAACACCCATTCCGATACCATTAGCGAAATCCATTGGGAACGACAAGCCGACTTTTAAATGTTGCTTCTCCTTTTTCATTCTTATAGCGATACCTCCCGACACATTCATATAGACACTAGAATCGGAGGAGATATTTACTCCTAAGCCCAACGCAACATACGGCCAAACCTTTTTCGGGATGGTAAATGTATATTTTCCATAGGCAAATATAGGCACACACACCGAATTCACATCTTCATAGTAGTAATAACTATAACCGTAGCCATAGCTGGAATAAGATTCATAGTAGCTATAACCAGCACCTCCGACATAGCATAGCACGCCGACTCCACCTCCAACATACCAATTCGAATTAAAGTGATATCCGTTTATTACGGAAACACCAAGAGACATGCCGATATTGAGAGCATCGAAGCCTATATCTGCGATCACGATACCGCCATAACCTTTTCTCTCTGGAACATCACTCAGAGGGTCAGGACCGAAATAATTGTTAAGATTATTTGCGCCGGTTTCAGCACCAAACGACACCATACCCGTCTGGTTATTGGAGCTATTTGTGTTGGTTTCAGCCCCGAATGTTACCATACCCGACTGATTGTTCAATTGCTGATTTGCAACGACTTCACTCTGATTAGGCGCAGCCTGACTTACCGGCTGTCCTACATTCTGGCAATTTGCATTCTTCTCCGGTACACTTTGTATATTTACATTATTGCGACCTGTGCCCTTAATAATCTCTGAATACTCAATAGCCAAATCGAAGTTATTTACAAAAAAGATCTTTCCCTCACATGACACAATGGCACCAACAGTTGCTCCAATTGTACCCATATCCTTATCTTTTTTCTTTAACACTTCAAATTTGACAATAGAGACTGAAACTCCAGAGTGCTCTGTCGTAATACTATAAATATACGAGAACCGCTTACTGTTTTGTTCCTTAGGATAACCTATCTCCAGCCAATCTCCAATAGTATAAATTTGACCATCAATCGCTTGATATGAATTGATAGCATTTGACTTAGGAAGATCCTTATGAGAAAATGCAGACAAAACATCTTGATATCTCAAATCTTGCGCAGAGGCCGAGAAGGATAACAAAACGCTCAAAATAATTAGTAGAATATAGCGCATAACTACAATATTTGTGAGAAGGCGTAACCTGTTTGTTTTTTATAATAGCACAAACAGGTTACCAATCTCTTTGTTACTCCTCTTTTATCAAATTAAATTTGGTCGAAATCTCTTTCTGGTCAATTGCCTGACGGAGATTAAAACGCTTTTTCTGAGTTATATAACCTGCCTTCTCGCAAGTAACCTCAATCTGAACATTGCCTGAATTGTTATAGGTAAGACCCTTAACATCAAACACTTCTGTTGTTTCATAAGGGGTTGTACCTACATAGTTCTGATTGGTGTTTTTAACCTCAGGTGTTGAAGAAACAACACGCATCGATACATCTGCACCCTTTGGAGAAGAGTCCAAATACCAACGAATAACTGTCGATTCGAGTGCGGTATTTCCATCACCTGCAACCTGCTTATTCGCCTCCAACTTAGGACTGGACTGTTTCTTCAAGAAAAATGCTATTCTATCCCAATCAACATCTGACAATGCATTAAAATAGGCCTTATTTAATACAGCCGAAGCGAGATTGAAGTCGTATGCCGAGCCTTGCATATTATAGCGACCAACAGCTGCTACATTCGGATATACAAGCTTTCGATTATGATCGTAGACCTCTATACCTAACTCTGCAACCGCAGCCCAACCAATACCAGATAAGTAACTTACATTACACTCGTTAATTGACACCGTCATCATATAATCGGTTGCAACATCTGCATCAAGGTTAAAACCGAGTGCTCGCATATAGCGGCGTGTGCTCTCGCTAACAAAAGAGTAGACATCTGGCGCTACACTCACCTGTGGTAAGTATGTTGCACTCACATCATACTTTTGTAAAACACGAGTATTTGCTCGTGCATCTTTTACACTTAGACGAATACCGTAGTCCAAATTTATAAACTTGTTTGATTGAACATTTCCGACAAGTGCAAGATTTATAACTTTAGGAGCTGGTGCAGGGGCTGGCTTAGTTACGCCACAAGATACCACAAAGCATAGAGAACACAATACAATAATAAAAGGATTAAGTCTTTTCATAACTATTTATCTGTTTTAAGTTTTATCAATTTAGCACTAACACTTGTTTTAAAAATAACACCTTGCTGATATTTTCCGCCAGTATTATCAACATTTGTGGACACAATCGGCTCAATAACGCCATCGGCACCTTCCAATTTTGCCATGTTGATAATTCGATAGAAAGCCAAACGGCGAGCCACTTCCTCCGGATTTGACACCGTATTATCCGAAAATTTGTAATCATTTGTTAAGTAACCCATTTTAACAATACCACGGAATAGGCATTTCCACTGACCTGTCTTTCTATTATACAGGTAAGTAAGTGCAAAATCCTCTTCTGGGCAAGCAATTCTTCGAATTTTTCCATTATTTCCCTCCGAATATACAATTGATGCCTCCGCCGTTATGGTATTGAGGATTCTGTAATCCTTACGCTCCAAATTAAGTTCGCTCAACGAAACCGAATTGACGGTGTTTATAGCCTTTGGGACTATAATATTTTT
This sequence comes from Alistipes sp., assembly GCA_017937805.1. Lineage (GTDB taxonomy): Bacteria > Bacteroidota > Bacteroidia > Bacteroidales > Rikenellaceae > Alistipes. The sequence goes on from JAGBCX010000017.1 coordinate 75,369, forward strand.
ATTACACGATACAGCAAGAAAAAGAATGGACAAACCGAATAAAATCTTTTTCATAATATTTAAGTTCTAAGTTTTTGTTTCCCTACTCACTTACGGCTTTTCGGGTTGCTCCGTTGTACCTTTCAAGAGGGTTCGGATACGCACAAAAAAAAGCGCGGTACTTTATGTATCTCGCTCTGACAGGGTGTTTGGCGTAACCCAACGGAATCGAAACAGCAAAAAGCCCACGCCTAATGCGTGAGCACTTCAATTGCTATTCCGTTTTCTCTATGTAAGTCGCCAAACTTCTGTCAGAGATTGAATAAATCAAAATGCTTTTCCTGTAATATGTCTAAATTGTGCGCATCAAATTATACGCTATGCTTCATAGGCAATCAATTTTTTCGGTTATTATAATGCAAATATACAAACTTTTTATCAAAACAACACATCTTCCATCGAAATATTTTTCTTTTGGACTTTCACCCAAAAAATTATATCTTTGTAGTTGATTAGGATTTTTGCAGAGAGATGAAGAGATTTATCGTATATATAGCGGTGGCAGTTGTCGGTTTGCTTTCAGTATCAAATGCCGAAGCACAGACCATATCACTCGGTGAGCGTACTCCACGCATAAAAAAGGCAAAGTGGCTAAACGGTAATCAACCCCAAAAGTGCGACTTTACATATATCGAATTTATCCATTCGGCAAGCGTTTCGTGCCAACAATCGGCAAAGCGCATATTTGATATTGTCAAGGAGTTCGATAATATCGCATTTATCCTTATATCGCATCAGAGTGCAACCGAAATCGACACTTGGGTTACACACCATATAAACGAGCGTTCGGGAGTTGTTATAGATGATACGCAAATTCGCACCTCCTTTGGTGTGAATTATGCCCCTTATGCCGTAATTCTCGACCACAAAAATCGGGCGTTATGGTTTGGTAATCCGCAACGCCTCGACCGCGCAAAGATTGAAGAATTTGTAACAACAAAGAAAAAATAGAGTCGCATGAGAACTACTATCCTATCTGCTCTTATATCCCTATTTGCATCGGCAATTGTCATAAATAGCGCCGTTGCACAGATGGTTATCCCTACCCCCGTTGAGATGTCGTACAAGGGCAACAAAAAAGTTGCGCTGACACAGATAGACGAGCGCATCGATGCATCGTTAAACCTCCCTGACGAAGGTTACACCATCGAGATTAAGGGCACTACCGCCCATCTTCGCGCCAAGACTGCACAGGGTATGGTTTGGGCAAAGGCGACTCTTGCGCAACTCAAAAACGCGAACGGCGAAGTTCCCGTTGTAAAGATTAAGGACTACCCCGCTTTTCCGATACGAGGTTACATGTACGACTGCGGTCGCAATTTCCGTTCGGTGGAGAATCTCAAAAAGGATTTAGACCTCCTTTCGGCGTATAAACTGAATGTCTTTCATTGGCACCTGACCGACAACCCTGCATGGCGCATCGAATGTCGGGCATACCCCGTTTTGAACGCTGCACGCTATCAACAGCAGACACGCACACCGGGCAAGTTCTACACCTACAAGGAGATTCACGAGGTTATCGCCTACGCTAAGGAGAGAGGTATTTTGGTAATCCCCGAGATTGATATTCCGAGCCATAGCGAGTATTTCTGGACTATCTTCGGCTTCCAGATGGAGGACCCTCGCGGAATAAAGATTCTCGATGTATTATTCGAGGAGTTCCTCACCGAAATCACCCCTGAGGAGTGCCCGTATATCCACCTCGGCTCTGACGAGGTACGCCGTAAGATTGATGATGCCGAAGGTTTTGTGCGCCACTACGAGGAGATTCTGGCAAAGCATAATCGCAAAACCGTAATTTGGGACCCGGGTATTACGCCATCGTCAAAAGATGCTATTTTGCAGAGCGTTCGTGCTATGGAGGGGCGTAGAGCAAACATAATGGAGACCGTAAAGTACGGCAAAGATGATTTGAGCCTACTGCAGAAGCACCCGCTGATTGATGCTTCGATGGGATATCTCAACCACGGTTGCCCGATAAACAATGTATCGCGTTACTTCCTACGCCAACTCTGCGGAGCAGAGCGATATGATGGTCACGCCTTGGGCGGTATTCTATGCCTTTGGAACGATGTTCGTTTGGAGAGCGAGGAGCAACTGTTCCCAATAAATGCAGTACCTATCTCTTTGTTGCCTTATGCCGAGCGTGCTTGGGTAGGCGGCAAAGGCAGTGGCGTAGATTTTGAGGCGTTATTGCCATCGCCCGAAACAGAGGCACACAAAGCGCTTGTAGCGTTCGAGCAGAAGATGATATATCATCGTGACAATCTGCTCCAAGATTGGCATGTGCGCTGGGTGGCAAATGCCCATATTCCGTGGTTGGTTACCGTTCCACAGCCACAAGGCACACCAAAAGAGTCGATGAAGTGGATACCTGCTTATGGTGGCTCGTTGCACCTCCACGCCTTGGCTGTTGCAAACGGAGTTGAGCCAAGCGAAAAGATGGTTGCACATCTCAAAACCGAGATATACTCGGAGGAGGAGGAGCGAGAGGTTCGTGCGTTTGTGGCATTCGAAACCCCTTCTCGTTCTACTCGTCGTTCGGCAGGCATTGGCAAGCAGGGCGAGTGGGAAACGGGCGGAACAATTCTCTTGAATGGCGAGAAAATTCTGCCTCCTGTGGCGTGGAATCACCCGGGCGAGTATGCATACCATTTCAGCGCATACCGCTATCGCGATATTCAGGATATACCTTGGACCAACGAGCAGTTGTTTTGGTTGCGTGAGCCTGCGGTGCTGAAACTCAAAAAGGGTTGGAACACTATCGAAATGGAGGCACCGCTGCACTACAAAACGCCATTCTGGTACGTATCGTTCTCACCCGTAGAGGTGGGTGCCGATGGTAGTTGGAGCGAGGTCGAAGGGTTGAAGTACCGATTACCAAATGTAGAAAAGTAAAAATAGTATAAATATGTCTTTCACTAAAATAGACCACTACGAGCGTGGCGAGTACAGAGATACTCACCACGACAGCGCACTCTCGGTGACCGATGGCGTTGCCGACCAGCCGATTGTAAACCCCTACTTTGTCAAGAAGCGCCGCCGCAGACTCACAACCGATGAGTTTGTAGAGGGTATTTTGGCAGGAAATATAACCATTCTCTCGCAGGCGATAACCCTTATCGAGAGCAACAACCCCGACAACTACGCCCAAGCGCAGGAGATTATCGAGCGCTGTTTGCCGTATGCCGGTAATTCGGTACGTATAGGCATTACGGGTGTGCCGGGAGCAGGAAAATCGACTTGGATTGAGGCGGTCGGAAATATGGTTACATCGTTGCACCACAAGTTGGCAGTCCTCGCTATAGACCCCTCTTCGGAGCGTAGCGGTGGCTCAATCTTGGGCGACAAAACCCGTATGGAGACAATCTGCCACAACCCCGATATCTTTATCCGCCCTTCGCCATCGGCAGGCTCGCTCGGCGGCGTAGCCCGCAAAACTCGCGAAACGGTGGTGTTGTGCGAGGCGGCAGGTTTTGATGTGATTTTCATCGAAACTGTGGGTGTTGGTCAGTCGGAAACAGCCGTTCACTCAATGGTCGATATGTTCCTCTTGTTACAAATTTCGGGTGCAGGCGATGAGTTGCAGGGCATCAAGCGAGGCATTATGGAGATGGCAGACTTGATGGTCATCACCAAGGCAGATGGTGAGAATAAGGTCAAAGCCGAGGTTGCTCGCCGACAGTTCCAAAATGCGTTGCACCTCTTCCCAACCCCTGAAAGTGATTGGAGAGCAAAGGTCTATACCTGCTCCTCGCTCGAAGGTGTCGGCTTGGAGGAGATTTGGAAGGGCGTAGAGGAGTATCTCGAACACACCAAGGGCAACGGTTACTTCCAGCACCACCGCAACGAGCAGAATAAGTATTGGATGTACGAGAGCATAAACGAAACCTTGAAGAGTCGTTTCTATCTCAACCCCGAAATCGAGAGTCGTATTGCCGATGTCGAGCAGCGTGTTCTCGATGCAAAGTTGAGTTCGTTTATTGCAGCGAAAGAGCTGTTGGACATCTATTTTAAGAAATAGATGCCAAACGGAAAGGTGAAAACGGAAAACGGAAAACTTTTTTAATATAAAACCTAAAAATTAGAGGTAATTGAGGAAATTTTGTGCGTTGCTAGGCGGTGAGTGCGCAGCATACTAAGGCGTATGTGAGCAACTCAACGACCGACGCAAGGTGCAAAATTTACCAATTAGAATAATTTTATGAAGATTGTAGTATTGACAGGGGCAGGAATTAGTGCCGATTCGGGTATTCCGACCTATCGCAGTAGCGATGGTTTGTGGGCAAACTACAAGATTGAGGAGGTCTGCACACCCGAGGCGTTGGAGCGCGATAGAGCCAAGGTTATAAACTTCTACAATATGCGCCGCCGTGAGATGGCGGGAAAACAACCAAATGCAGGACATAAGGCGTTGGCGGAGTTGGAGAAGTACTTTGATGTAGAGATTATTACGCAGAATATTGACAATCTGCACGAACTTGCCGGCTCGACCAAAATCACCCACCTTCACGGCGAACTCACCAAGCTGCGCGAGGAGAGTGGTGAGAAGTATATCACCGAGATTGGTCTGCGCGACCAGACGCTTGACGAAACTGCTCCGAATGGCGAGTTATTGCGCCCACATATCGTTTTCTTTGGCGAGGCTGTGCCGATGTTCGACAAGGCTCGCGACATTGTTAAAGAGGCTGATATGCTGATTGTTGTAGGTACTTCGTTGGCGGTATATCCTGCGGCTTCGTTGGTCGGCTGGGTAAAGAGTAATGATGTACCGATTTATGTTGTGGACCCATCGACTCCGAAGATTCCGTTCCTCCGCAACAAAATCTTCCACAAGAAGGAGCGCGCAGCGATTGGCTTGCCTAAGTTGGTGGCTCAACTCAAAGAGTTTGCAGAGATACGCAAACCCGACAGATAGAGCCCGACTATCGTGAAAGTTGCATTCACAAGCAACAATTCAAAACCAAAACTATAACCCCCGAACCACACTTCGGAGTTCAAGTCGAGAAGAAGTGAGCAAAGTGGTGCAAGGATTACAACCGCAGGCACTACCCCATCGCGCACAGTCCTTTTTGACAACACTCCAAAGGCAAAGAGTCCGAGCAGAGGACCATAGGTGTAACTTGCAAGGCGATAGACAAGATTTATTGTACTATCGCTACTCCACCTATCGAATGCCAACACAAGCAACCCCAATACAAGCGCCATAGCGGCATGAATCCACTTGCGTGACGTTGTCGAAATCCCCTTTTTATGCAACACATCAACTGCAAACGAGGTTGTAAGCGATGTTAGCGCACCCCCCGTAGCCGAGAATGTTGCCACCAAAACGCCAAGCACCAACAAAATTGAGATAATGGTCGGCATACCCTTTTGTGTCGCTACAAAAGCAAACACCTCATCGGGTTTTGCAACCTCCAAGTTCGCTTTTGCAAGGTAGAGATAGAGCAACGCTCCAAGCCCAAGCAACATCGCAATTACTACACCCTGCAACAACGACGCAACAACCATATTGCGTTGTGCCGAGCGTTGCGAGCGACTGCTTAGGGCGCGTTGCATCATATCTTGGTCTAAACCGGTCATCGCCACTATCATAAATACTCCTGCAAGAAACATCTTTGCAAAGTGTAGCGAGGAGTCGATATTATCAAAATGGAACACCCTCGTCAAGCCTCCATCAACAGCTTGCGAGGCCACCTCAGGAAGAGGTAGTTCGAGTTCGCGGAGCAGAAATACCATACATAACACCACACACAGCACCATACATAGTGTTTTTAGTGCATCTATCCACACCACCGCTACAACTCCTCCACGATAGGTATAGAGCCATACCAACACCATAAAAGCAAGTGTTGTAGCCCAGAGAGGGATACCAAGAGGAGTACAAAGAAGTTGCTGAATTACCACACAGGCCACAAAAGCCTTGAGTGCGGTACTTGATACTTTCGACACAAGAAACAACCACGCTCCCATCGCGTGGCTGCGTACTCCGAAACGACCATCTAAATATTCATATAATGAGGTTACGTTGTAACGATAATACAACGGAATAAGCACACAGGCAATCACCAAACTACCCACCACAAAGCCCAGCACCATCTGCAAATAGGAGAAGCCTGAGGCACCCACCATTCCGGGTACGGAGATAAATGTTACCCCTGTCATTGGTGCGCCCACCATAGCGAGTGCCACCACCAACCACGACTGATTACGACCGCCCGTAAAGAACTTCGCATTACTGCCGTTACCTCCCGAAAAATGTGCCACCACAAAGAGCATGGCAACATAAATGGCTACAACTGCAAGGGTGAGTAGCGTAGTCGTCATCGTTTTCTATGAGAGTTTATCGAGTACTCGGCGAATAATCGCCACACTCTCACGGATTTCGTCATCGGAGATTACAAGCGGAGGTGAGATACGAAAGGCAGTAGCGCAGTAGAGAAACCAATCGCTCAAAATACCCTCTTCTTTGAAGAGTTCCATTGTGCGGAAAAGTCGCTCCTCCGAGCCAAGTTCCACAGCCAACAACAATCCGCTACGGCGAATTTCGAGTACCGCAGGGTGATTTTTCAGTAACTCCTCGTACAGTGCGCCTTTGCGTTCGACATCGGCGACAATATTGTGCTTTTTGAGGTAGCGGAACGCCGCCAAACCCGCAGCACAGCAGACAGGGTGACCGCCAAAGGTTGTGATATGACCGAGTGTCGGATTCTCTTGCAACGAGTCCATAATCTCTTTCGATGAAACAAACGCTCCAAGTGGCATACCTCCGCCAAACGCCTTAGCAAGGGTTATAATATCGGGTGTAACACCATATTTCTGGCAGGCAAACATCTCGCCCGTGCGCCCCATTCCGGTCTGAATTTCATCAAAGATAAGCAGCGCACCAACCTCGCTACAACGCTTGCGAAGTGCTTGCAGATAGCCCTCTTTCGGTGGTCGCACACCCGCCTCGCCCTGCACCGGCTCACACAATACACAAGCGGTTTTTTCGGTTATCTGCGATAGGTCGTCAAACGAGTTGAAATCCAAAGCCTTGCAGTCTGGCAAAAGAGGTCTGAACGCGTTTTTCCACTCCTCGCCCTCTGGCTCGCCCATCATACTCATCGCTCCATGAGTGGAGCCGTGATATGCTCGGCGCATCGATATCATCTCGGTACGCCCCGTATATCGTTTTGCCAACTTCAACGCCCCTTCGACAGCCTCAGCACCAGAGTTGAGGAAATAGACACTCTCCAACGGCGCAGGCAACGCTTCGGCTATCTCTACGGCATACTCGACCTGTGGTCGCTCGACCATCTCGCCATAGACCATAATGTGCATATATCGCTCGGCTTGATTTTTGACCGCCTCGATAACATCACGATTGGCGTGTCCGACATTACTTACCGAAACACCCGACACAAGGTCGAAATAGCGCTTTCCCTCGGGGGTATAGAAGAAAACTCCTTCGGCACGCTCCACCTCAACCAACATCGGCGAGGGCGAAGTTTGACCAACATTTGCAAGAAATTGACGGCGTAGAATTTGTGTTTTCGACATATTTTTTAGCTCTTTTGGAATGACAAAGTTACAAAAAATGTCTATATTTGCATCAACTAATACCAATTAAAAATGAAACGACTATTTACGCTTGTTTTTTCGTTACTCATTGCAGCAACAATCTTTGCACAAACACCTGAGGATGTTTTGAAGAGTTTCGACAAATACCCCAACCTTGCGGGTACCGTAGGCTCGACATATCCTGGCATCCCATTTGGCGATGTAGCCAATGCTCCAAAAGGCTTCAAACCATTCTATTTCTCATTGGTTGGCCGTCATGGTTCTCGCTACGAAATAGATAAATATTTCCGATTTACCGATGCGCTCAAAGTGCTTGACAAGGCAGATAAGCTCGATATTTTGACCGCAGACGGCAAGGCCTTACACAAGCAGATTGCCGAGATTTGCAAAGCCCAGGAAGGTAAGGATGGTGAAATTTCGGAACTTGGAATCAAGCAGTGGAACGAGATTGCAACACGAGCATATAACCGCTTTGGTGCGATCTTCCGCAGTGGCAATATCGAGGCAAAATCCAGCATCTCGTTGCGTTGTGTTCTATCGATGGCAACCTTCACTCAGACAATAAAAGGGCTCTATCCAAAAATTCAGATTTCGCAAAACGCTCGTCATAGCGATTTATGGATAATTCTACCTCTCTCAAACGATCCAAATGCCTCAAAAAAAGCTAAGGAGTTGTGTAGCGAGCATCGAGAAAATGGCAAATGGGACGAGGCGCGAAAAAAGCTATTGCAGACAGGCAACGCCTCCTCTTTTATCTCTAAAATCACCACTAATCGCGATGCTCTTCTCAACGAATGTGGCGCGAAGTACGATATGGATTTTGCCTATCTATCGTTCTATTCTCTTCTTATTGCCGAGAATTTCGAGAAAGGCAATCGAGAATTGCTCACCCGTCTCTTTACCACCGAGGAGATGTACAATGTCTATGTTTATAAGACAACTCCGTGGCTCAACCTATCGATGGGACGAGGCGATGAGTATGTAGAGATGAAACAGTCGCATATGAAACCTCTTGTGGATGATATTCTCAACAAGGCACAGGCTGCCATCGACGGCAAAAATCCGAATGTGGCGAATCTTCGCTTCACTCACGACTCGTATGTCGGCCCACTCCTCTCGGTTATGGGGTATGAGGGTTGCGTACCGCAGTGGAGCGAGGATATAGAGAAAGCGGCAACCTCGTTCAACCACGGCATAATATCGCCTATGGCAGCAAACTTGCAAATCGCACTCTACCGCAACAAGAAGGGCGAGGTGTTGGTACGCTCTCTCTTGAACGAGCGTGATGCTTATCTGCCTATAGAGTGCAAAACGGCTCCATTCTACCCTTGGAGCGACTTTTGCAAGCATATCAACAAAAATGTAAAAGAACTCTGCGATACGCAAGAGAGGATACTGAACAGAGAGAATAGATAATGGCAGTCGAAAATAGTTCTACGGAGTATATTTCGCAGGCGATAGAGTCCCAGCGTGAATATTTTCGCAGTGGGGCAACCCTTGACGTTAAGTTTCGTAAGGAGATGTTACAGCGTCTGCTCGATGCACTGCACAAGTGGGAAAAACCACTTGCAGAAGCGTTGTGGCACGACCTACATAAATCGTACGAGGAGGCCTATATGACCGAGTTTGGCATTCTCTATGGTGAATTAAAAAATCATCTCAAGCACCTCTCTTCGTGGGCAGCACCAAAAAAGGTTGGTGCGCCACTGAGAATTTTTCCTTCGCGCTCCAAGATTGTGAGTGAGCCACTCGGTAATACCCTTATCATCGCCCCTTGGAACTATCCGGTTCAGTTGCTTATCAATCCGCTGATTGGAGCAATTTCGGCAGGCTGTACCGCCATTCTGAAACCTTCGCCCTATGTTCCGAATGTAGCGCATGTATTGGAGCAGATGATTGACGACACCTTCGATGATAACTATATCGCCATCATTCAGGGTAATCGCGATATAAATAGGTATCTTCTCGAACAACGATTTGACCTTATCTTCTTTACAGGCAGCCCAATGCTCGGTCGCGAGGTCATGACCGCAGCGGCAAAGCATCTCACCCCCGTAGTTCTTGAACTCGGAGGTAAAAGTCCGTGCATTGTCGACAAAGAGGCGAATATTAAGGTTGCAGCCAAACGCATAGCGTGGGGAAAATCGCTCAATGCAGGTCAAACATGCATTGCTCCCGACTATCTGCTTGTTCACGAAGATATCAAAGAGGAGTTTGTGGAGGCGTTACACAAGGCCTTTCGTTCGTTGCTCGGTCGCAAACCTCAAAAGACAAAACACTTCGTACGCATCGTGTCGGATAAGGCTTTCGACCGCTTGGTGGGCTACCTCGACAATGGAGCAATTCGTTTCGGTGGCGGATACGATAGAGAGGAGAGATTTATCGAGCCAACCCTTTTGGAGAATGTTTCGCCATCGGCACCCGTGATGCAGGAGGAGATATTCGGACCGATATTTCCACTCCTGACATTCAGCGATACGGAAGATGCCATAAAATTCGTTACCGAGCGCGAAAAACCGCTTGCACTCTACTACTTCGGCTCGACCGAAAAGGGCGAAGAGGTCTTACACCGCACCTCGTCAGGCGGAGCATGCTTGAACGATGTAATAATGCATATTGCCAATGAGAACACCCCATTTGGTGGTGTCGGCAACTCGGGCATGGGCTCGTATCACGGAGAGGAGAGTTTCCACACCTTCTCGCATCGGAAATCGGTGCTCTCAACCACCACTCGCTGGGATATACCTTTCCGCTACATGCCATATCGTCTTTTCTCACTGATAAAACGATTGATGTAAATTTGTTGCTTTCAAAAAAAATATCTATATTTGCAATAGTAATGCATGCAAAATAATGGATAAAAATAGAGGATAAAGGGTAAAATACCCCCTCCCTAAATCTCTTGGGGGGGGGTAATTCGTTGATAAACAAGATGTTATATTGTTAATAGTTAAAATTTGATAACTAACCATGAAAAAATTTTTACTTTTATTGGCAGTGGCAAGCATATTTGCCGTAGGTTGCCAGACCGACACAACCACCGACAACATCATCGGTGTCGGAAATGGCGAGGAGGGTACTACTCTGGCTGTTTCGCTTGCTGAAACGCGCACCACTTTGGGCGGAAAAGTTGGTACAAGTTACCCCGTCTATTGGAGCGAAGGCGACCAACTCGTTGTTAATGGCTACCTCTCTGACGAGGTGCAAATCGACGAAGATAATCGAGCATCGGCACTTTTTACATTTAAAAAAGCCGAGTTAAATCACCCATACTACATCACCTACCCATATTGTGCATCAACAACAGATTCGCAACCCGTTGTTGAGTTCCAAAGCGAACAAACCTACGCAGAGGGAACTTTCGCTGCGGGATATGCTCCGATGTGCGGTTATACGAAA
>JAGBCX010000018.1 GCA_017937805.1 Alistipes sp.
ATCTCTAAAAATCGGATTTTTCTTATACTGGGAGCAAAGATAGTTATAATTTGTTAAATTATAAAGTTTGCCCAACCTTTTTTATCCGATTTTCGATATTTTAGAATTTCTGCACCAGAAGTCGGTAGCTCCACGGCTCCATATCGCCCCAGGTATGTTCGTAGAGGTGGCTCGTTACGCCCGCAACGACATCGGTATAGTCGCCGGCATAGATACCCGTATGGAAATCGGAGAATACTTTATATGGCGAAAGATTGGCGATATAGACCACTCTACCCTGCTGATTTTCACGAACAAAGGTCAAAAGACAGTCGGGAGCATTGTTGTCGATCTCCACAAATGAGCCACCCAAATCGGCCGAACGCAGAGCCGTAAATAGATGTTTCATATCGCACAAGCGACGGTACAATTCGGTCGTTTCGTTCTTCTCCATTGCAGGCATCGCATCCTTATCGAAAAATGCAAACGAGTGGTCGTAGCCATACTCCTGGCCCGTATAGATTAGCGGCAACGACTTCGGCAAAACAAACGACAGTGCCGTCATCGCCTCCAAAGAGTCGCCAAAGCGGGAGTGTTCACTGCCACTCCATGAATTTTCGTCGTGGTTGGAGGTAAAAGAGAGGTGCATTGAACTTTGCGGATAGTTATTCAAGAGGTTGTAAATCTTATTTCGCAACTCCCAAACACGCGATTTTCCCTGCGCCACATCGACCATCGCATGGTGCAACTCCCAGCCGTAGCAGGCGTCGAAAGCCTCATCAAAGAACTCCTCGCCCTCAGCCTCCGCCAATAGGAATATGTTCTTTTTTACGCTTTGTAACTCCTTGCGTACCTCCTGCCAAAAGGCGGTAGGGACAAGCATTGCCATATCGCAACGGAAGCCGTCGATATTGTGTTTGCGCACCCAAAATTTCATTGCGTCGATTTGTCCTTGCCACACCTCGCGCTCCGCGTAGTTCAGCTTCGCTGTATCGCTCCAATCCCAAGGCACCTTTGCCACGCCATTCTCGTCGCGCTCGTACCAATTCATCGGCTTCTCTTTCAGCCACTTTGCATCACGCGCAGTGTGATTCGCCACCCAATCGAGCAACACCTTCATATCGAGTCGGTGAGCCTCCTCGACAAAGGCATCGAAATCGGCCATTGTACCGAACTCGGGATTTATATCGCAGTAGTCAGAAATAGAGTAATAGGAGCCGAGTGAACCTTTACGCTCAACCTTGCCGATAGGATATACGGGCATCAGCCAAATGGCATCGACACCCATCTCGCTCAAATGTTGCAAATGGCGCATTGCGGCAGCAAATGTACCCTCCTCGGTAAGCTGTCGAACATTCATTTCGTAGATAACGGCATCGTAGCTCCAAAGTGCGTGTTGCATACTATTTTCCTCTATTTTTGTCTGTTTTCGGAGTTCAAAAGTAAAAAAAACTATTCAAACTAACAAATCATCGTTTTCGGCTACGCGCGTATTTGTTTTTTATAACAATATGTATTATCTTTGCAAAGATTGTGGCAAATGATGCCAAAATGGAAAAATTTTCGAAAAACAACAAACACCAAATATGAAAAGATTTCTTAAAACTTTGACGATTGTTGCGCTTGCCATTGCACTTGCAGGTTGCAACGCATCGAAGCGAATCGTTTACAATTTCAACAAGGACGAGGCGATAAAGTCGATTGTCGGCGATGGTCAAATCCGCATCAAGCCGCACGACAGATTGCAGATTCTGGTGTCGAGCCAAAATTCGGAGTTGGCTGCGCCATTCAACTCTTCATCGTCGTTCAACGCCCTTTCGCAGAATCCGCTCGGCGTGTCGAGTGCTAACGGCATACAGTCGGTGCAGGTGCTGACAGTTGACGAAAACGGCATGCTCGAAATGCCTATTATCGGCAAGGTAAGTTGTGCCGGCAAGACTCGTCAGGAGCTTGCTGCCGATATTGCAAAGCGCATTATCGACGGCGGTTATGTGAACGACGCAAAGGTGAATATTCAGTTTGCCGATATGAAAATTTATGTCTTGGGCGAGGTTACACGCCCCGGACAGTTCGACATTACACGCGACAAGATCACCGTTTTGGAGGCGTTGGCAATGGCGGGCGATATGACCATCTACGGTAACCGTGCCAATGTGGCGGTTATCCGCTCGAACGGCAAGGAGTATGAGGTTCACGAACTGAACTTCCTCGAAGGCGGACAGATGTCCTCGCCTGCATTCTACTTGCAGCAGGGCGATGTGGTCTATGTTCAGCCGAACAAGTACAAGGCTGCAACATCGGAGATTAACCAGAATCGTAACTTCTGGCTCTCGATTGTGGGATCTCTAATTTCTGCTTCATCGTTGGTTCTAACAATCCTCAACTACACAACCAACCTTAAGCTCCTTAATAACAACAAATAGTAATTATGGAAATGAACAACAATACAGCCCCACGCCAGACCGAGCACGAAACCATTGCACAGCGCACGGTTTCGATCAGCGAGATTATCGACAAGTCGCTGCGTAATTGGTACTGGTTTATTATTTCGACCGTAGTTTTCCTCGGTGCAGGAGCGCTCTATCTGCTCTCCACATCGCCTGTATATCACCGCGAGGCTACCGTCCTTATCAAGGATGCACGCCGTGGTAGTGCTGCCAGCGAGTTGTCGGCATTTGCCGATATCGCAGGTATCTCCACCCGACGCAGTGTGGATAACGAGTTGTACGTATTGCAGGCACGCCGTCTGATGGTTCAGGTGGTGGAGCGACTCGGCCTGACAAACAACTACTCCACAAACTCGGGCTTGCGCACCGTAACCCTCTACAACAACTCCCCTATC
>JAGBCX010000019.1 GCA_017937805.1 Alistipes sp.
GGCAGATGTAGTTCGTGGTGTTGAGATGTTCCGAAATCCGAATGTAAACATTCCGGTTTTGGGCGTTGTGGAGAATATGGCGTGGTTTACGCCGGCGGAGTTACCTAATAATCGCTACTACATTTTCGGCAAGGGTGGAGCTGCGCGTTATGCCGAGAGCGTAGGAGTTGATTTATTGGGCGAAGTACCTATAATTCAAGACATTATGCAGGGTGCTGACGATGGAGTACCGGCAGTAAACACTGTTCCGCAGGTTGCGAAGGTGTATCAACAAGTGGCAAAGAAAGTTGTTGATAAGATGGAAGAAATGTGTTGATAATGGGTGGAAAACTTTTGATAAGTTGTAATAACTTTTGAGGTTTTCAAAATTCCCCCGACTTATTAAAAATTGTTACTGTTTTTATTTGAATTATTTTAATTAAAAATGTTCAAAAATAACAGTGTTAATTTGTTAAAACCAATTATAAACATTTGTTGAAAAGTGGGGGCGAAATTGGCTCTATCAGGGTGTTAGCGCAGAGGTTTATAAAATTTTTCAAAAACGAAGGTTAGTAACTTTTTTCGGAAAAAAGATATTAACACTTTCAACAGCTATTATTGTTGTTGTTTAGATTTATATATTTATAATTATTTAATTTTAATAAAAGGAATAATAAATAATCGGTGTCGAAAAAGGCTAAAAAATAGAGGTAGAGATTATGAAAGAAAAAATAGAAAAAATTGAGGCTTTGAAGCGCGAGAAAGGGGTCGTTATTTTGGCGCACTACTATACTCGCCCAGAGGTGCAACAGGTGGCAGATTTTCTGGGTGACTCGTTGGCGTTGTCGGTTAAGGCTCGCGATATAGAGGCGAAAACTATCCTCTTTGCCGGAGTTCACTTTATGGGCGAAACGGCAAAGGTCCTCTCGCCCGAGAAGAAGGTGCTTATTCCAAATCCCGAAGCAACCTGCTCGCTTGCCGAGTCGTGCAACGCCGAGGAGTTTGCTGCGTTCAAGGCTCTCCACCCCGAGGCTCTCGTTGTGTCGTATGTGAATACAACGGTTGGCGTGAAGGCGCTGACCGATATATGCTGCACCTCGTCAAACGCCTTGCAGGTGGTAGAGTCGATTCCGCGCGAGCAACCGATAATCTTTGCTCCTGATAAAAATCTCGGCTCCTATATCAAAAAGATTACAGGGCGCGATAATATGATTTTGTGGAACGGTGCCTGCCATGTTCACGAAAAGTTCTCGAAAGAGGGTATTTTAACCCTTAAAAAAGCGCACCCAGAGGCAAAGGTGGTTGTCCACCCTGAGTGCAGGGGAGAAGTGGCCGATTTAGCCGATTATTGCGGCTCTACGGCGGGAATTTTATCCTACTGCGGCGAGAGTGACTGCGACACCTTTATCGTAGTTACCGAGCCGGGTATTTTGGCAGAGATGGAGAAGAGGTATCCGCAGAAAAAGTTTATCCCTGCACCATCTGTTGAGGGTAAGGCTTGCAACGAGTGCGAATATATGAAGATGATAACGCTCGAAAGCATTATCGCCTGCCTCGAAAACGAAGCGCCAACTATAGAACTCGATGAAGAAACCCGACAAAAGGCATCGAAGTCTATCGAGGCGATGGTAAAGATAGGTTAAAAAGAAAAAGCTGTCTAACAAAATGGGTGTGTCTAACAAGTTATTTTAGACACACCCATTTCTATTCTCGGCGAAACAGACTATCTTTTAAGTTGTACAATAAAGATAGGTGTCATTTCGCTGTACTTTGCATTCTGAAATTTGCGACGACCACGCTGAACAATCTCGCCCTTGACCGTACCGACAATATACATCTGCCAATTAGGCCTATTTTTTCTCTTCTTAAATCGCTCCAAAGAGGTAGGATTTAGCTTGATATGGATTATCTTTTCGGTCTCCTCCGGTAAAATAGAGATTGGATCGAGAGAGAAAACATTATTTTTCTTGCCCAACATCAACTCGATAGGGTCATTGAAGCCCGGATCTTTATCTACGACAATCTTTACAGGTATCGTTTCGTCATCAACAGAGAAGAGTTGCTCCTCCTCCAAATCGAAAGTTAGAGAGAGGCGGTATGGCGAAGCCTCTATCACATCGACAGCCAACTCCGCAGCCGGAATACGGTGTTCGTAATAGAAGGCCTGCATCATCTTATCCACAGGCAAAACATCTGCCAGCTTACGTTCGCCCTTGCTTACAGGATACTCCATTTTCAACTCTATCGGAATACGTTTTATGTCGGCACCCTTAGGTGCTGTTATCGACACGTCCCAACGCCTGCCTCCACGAAGTTTTAAGCTACTTGTGGTGAATCCTTTTGGTAGGCCTTTGATAACCAAGTTGGCTGGTCGTCGTAGTTTTCCTGTAATATCAACATGGAATAGAGAAGTTCCGCCCGAAGGGGTTGTGATGTAGGCAGGAGATACAAAGGCATTAAATGACGGAAGCTCTTTGTGAAGTCTCAGCAAGTAGTGGTAATCCTTTCCGTGGCCACGATGTAAATCCTCCACTTCGAGAATCATCTCTCCGTTGATTTTAGGGGTAAATTTAAGTATCGGATCGGCATGGAAGGTGATAAGTCCCTGTATAGGGTCTTCGGTATCATCAACTTGTGCAACGACATTGCCAAAGCGATCTTTCAATCTCATTACAGCATCTATTCGCGAGCCATTTCTGCGACCGATAAGCTCCACTACAATAGGAACTCGCTTTTCTGCTTCGATGCGGTATCTTTTTACTCTTGCCGTAGAAGAGAGGGAGTCCGAAATTGCCGTAGTCAGCGAGAGCAACGCACTCTCTTTTGGATATTGCAAAAGTTTAATACCCTTTGGCAAGGTGTAGAAAGGAACCGCATTTGAAGAACCGATATCATTGGTGAATAAAACAGAGTTGTAACCCTCGGTTTTAACTTTTGCTGCAACCTTTGTAGCGCCGAGGTTAACACCTTCGAGCGATTGATTTACCTTCTTGCCCGCAATGCCATAGGCAGGGTAACGGCCCGTTACAAAAGGTATAACACCAAGCTGTATGCGATAGTTGAAATCCTCGCGACCGCGATAAATGGCATCGTGTATTATCAGAGTGTAATCACCATCTTTTGGCAGGGTTGTTATAATCACCGGATCAACATGGTGGAAGTAGTCGTCAGAGAAAGCAACCTCCTTGCCATTCGAGTCGACAATCTTTATAACGGGTTGAAACCAACCCGGAACAGCATCGGCAATATAAGGTACAAGCTGTCGGCCTTTGACCGAGGCAACAATTGTTTCGCCCTTGTGGCCCGAGAATTGAAAATAGTCAATACCTCCCGGAGCAACATATCCGCACAATACCGCAGGTAGCGAGGTCACTTTGTTTGGGTTTTTCAACGAAGAACGCTTCTCCTCTATAAAATTAGGATACGAGGAGACCTCGAAAGGCAGCATATTCGATAAACCCTTCGGGCTTTGCAGGCGCAAATCGTACAAACCGCAAGGAACATCTTTTGCGATGGTTATTTTGATGCGTACCTTATCGGAGAGCTGAGGGCTACTCTGGTCGTTCAGTCTTCTACGCTTTCTCTTGCTGGCTGCGCTCTCTACAACGGGTATAACCACACCCTTAATGCCCGGGTGGTTAAATACAACCTTTGTTGCTTTGTTGATATTAAGACCTCCCGCCTCTATCTCAACAGTTGTTCCAACTTGACCTCCTGCCGGAAAGAGATATCCCGAAGTCAGTTTTTGGGCATTTGCCGAGATGGCCAAAAATGCACACAAAATGGCTAATATTATCTTTCTATTTTTCATGGCTCGGCTTTTTAAAGTCTATAATTTCGTAGAGCAAACCTTCGCTTTTGCCCTTTTCTAACAACGATGGAAGAATCGGCAAATCTCCCTCCGAAACATGAGGAAGCGTTCCGAATGGGTCAATTCCCATAAGGAGATAGACGGTGCCGATAAGGTCGCAAGGACGAACAAGTCGTTCAATAACCTTCTCTCCGGTTTTATCTGTTGCACCCAACACTTTGCCACCTACGAAACCGCCTCCGGCAACCAAGTAGCTGAATGTTTTGCCATAGTGGGCACGACCTCCGTTCCATGGCGCCTCCCACAACACTTTCGGTGTTCGGCCAAACTCTCCACCGAGGAGAACGATGGTGCTGTCAAGCAGACCGCGAGCATCAAGGTCGGCAAGCAGGGCCGAAACGGATCTGTCGAGGTCCGGCAACGCAGTGTTCATCTTTTGGAAGTGCTTTTTATGGGTATCCCAACCCGTTGTACGAACATTTACAAATGGAACACCGGCCTCTACAAGTCGTCGTGCGACCAAGCAAGATTGACCAAGTCGGGTGTTACCATATCTTTTTCGTACGGAGTCGGGCTCATTGGCAAGGTTAAACACCTCTCGGCTCTCTCCCCAGATAAACTCCATGTTTGTGGCACGCAACGAATCTAACTCTTTTTTGTTGAGAGGGCTCTCGAAGCTGTTGAGCAGATCCATTCTTTTGTTTAGTCGCTCTTTGTTGACAAATTTATTCACAATGCCCTCGACCTCATATTCGCTCGATTCGGGTTTTCCGCCCGTATCGAAAGATTTGTATTGATTGCCGAGAAATCCGCCCTCGTTGAAACGACTATTCGCGCTCGTTACAGAGATATAACAAGGCAAAACACCCTTATACGTATCTCGCTTCATGTAGGATATCACGGCTCCGAACGAAGGATAGACCACCGCACCTCCCGAAGTGTCACCCGTAATCATTGCATAGTGACCTGTTTCGTGGGCGTTACTGCCGTGTGACATGCTTCGTATTAAGGTGTATTTGTCCGCCATCGTTGCAAGAAGAGGCAACTTCTCGCCAATTTCAATACCCTCAACATTCGTTTTGCAGACACCCTTATAGTTGCCGTAATAGTTTCTTCCGGCGGCAGGTTTAGGGTCGAATGTTTCGGTTTGAGCAGGACCTCCATCAAGATATATCAAAATCACAGACTTTGCTCTTTGTGCCGTAGCCACAAAGCCGATGGATAGAGATAAAATCAAACTTAGAAATATCTTTTTCATAGCGCGTGGAGATTAGTGGTTATAGAGAAATTCGTTGCTATTTAGCTGCATCCACATAATATCGACAGCCAACTCCATCAACGACAGTTTGTTCTGTTGCATGTGGTTCTCGTACAGAGCAATCTCTTGCGGAGTACTTCTTCTTGATAGCACTTGCAGAGTTATGGCATCAGCGAGTTGTGAAACATCGTGACACTGCATATAAATTCGTTGTAACACAGGGCTCATTCTTATATTTCGTTCAAGCACCGAGGAGTTCATCAGGAAGAGCAATTGTCGCGAAGTGATGGCGTTGTTGCGCTGGCTCTCCAGCGACACGTCACGCGACACTTTACCAAACAACTCCAACTCCGAAGAGGATACTGTGGCATCTCCCAAATGAGTTGCTCTTGTCTTCTGAGGGTAGAAGGTAAACGGCTCCGGCACACGACTGCTGTATGTGCTCCAAATGCCGGTTGTTGATGCCAAAGCATCGACTATAACCTCGGCAGGAAGGCGTTGTGGCTCGTAAAAGCCCTCAGGCGAAGCCTTCGAGTTAAACTCCTTTGAAAGGAGAATCTTTTTCATCAACAGCCTCATGTCGAAGTTGTTTTTCAAGAAGTAGTCAGTAAGTTCGTTGAGCAGTTGTGGATTTGACGGCTTGTTCTCCTCGCGCCAATCGTCTGGCTCGTGAACAATGCCTTTGCCAAATACCCAATACCACATTCGGTTGACCAAAACCTCGGCAAAACGACGGTTTTTTGGAGAGGTGAGCCATGCGACATACGCCTCGCGCCAATCGGAATCCGCCTTCGGAGCGAGAACGGTTCCGTCTGCCAATGAGATTTTTTGCCAAGGCACCTCTTTGTGAAAATCGAGGTATATAATCTCCTCTTTCCACTCTTTGGTCGACTTGAATTTTATCTGCGAGAAGCACAGATAACCGTTGTCGGCACAACTTCTGTTGCCAAGGAACAAGAGGTTGATGTTGGCATAGAAGTTCTGAGGTGTCTTTTTCTGAAAACCTCGATAGAAGTTTGCCGCCGGAGAGCGGAAGTTGCTACCCTCCGAGAGGAGCAACTGTTGCACCATCTTGTCGTACGGAACATTGTGGAGCAACTGCTCATAAACCCAACGGTTGTATGCCTGTACACCGTTTGGCCAGAGGTTGCTCGGAAACTCCGACTTTATGCGCAAAATATCACCCCAGCGCATCTGCATATATTTCAGCGCAAGTTCGCTTTCAAGAAGCTCGTCAATGAGAGCTTCACGTTTGTTGGCCTCTTTGCTGTCGAGAAACTTTACACACTCTTCGGGCGTTGGCAGGGCTCCGGTTACGGTGAGATAGGCCCTCCTCAGAAAGACCTCGTCACGACACATGTCGGAGGCAAAAGCCACCATTGCCGGAAAGAGCAGGCAAAGAGTTAAAATCAAAGTTTTTTTCATACGGTTATAGTGTTAGAATTCCCTCTATTTCGACTAAAAGTTCACTTCGACACACATCTGCAACAGAGTAGATGGTTGGCACTTGCGGATAGGCGCCCTCCACAACAGCTCGAACATCGCAGTAGTCCTCCGCGTGCTTGATAAAGACGTGCAGAAAGGCTGTTTTCAACTCATAAGGTTGGCAGCCGAAGCGCACCAAGTTCTCTTTCGATACAAGATGCTCAATGTTTTCGAGTGTTTTGATTGTCTGCAACTTTGCAGAGTGCGGATCAACGCTCTCCTCGCCACGTATGGCTGCTGTTCCCGACACAAAACAGAGTACTCCGCCGGCGCTCTCTATCAACTTTGCTCGCTCGAACTTAGGCGTGCTTTTTATTGCATTATCGTCATTGTCTATGAGTACACTTTTTGAATAGACATGTGCAGCAACTTGTAGCGGATTGTCAATAGGAAAAATACCCTTGTTGTCTGTGCGTTTGAAGGCAATGCCGCCGACTATTATACCCTCGGTTGAGCCAATGCCGGTTGCGGCAGGGTAGCCGTTGTGCCATGCGCCCTTTGCGTAGTATGCTGAACGGGCATCGTTGAACTCCTGATAATTTTGCTTGCCATCTTTATGCGATACGATGTTGCCGATGTAGTTCCACTGACGCACTATATCATCAACCTCAAAGCCATACATTGAAAGAAGCGCATCGAGCTTTTCGAAAACCTCTTGACTCTGTTTGCAAACCTTTTCGGAGAAGTTGGTTGCGGGAATACCCTCTACGAAGAGCATCTTCTCGTTGTGGCTCTCTACAACGCCATAACACACCCCATTATGCTCTCCGATTTGGAAATCAACAGCTCCTTCGAGCGAATAGACTTCGAGGGCAAGACCTCCATCGGGTAACAGTTGTTGAGGAATAAGGGTTACGGGGACACTTTTAGCCAAAGATGAGTAGATGGCGGACTTTGCTTCGCGAAGCAAATCGTGATATTCTGTCGTGTCATTTGTGCCACACAAGACTACACCGCAAACGCTCTCTGGCGAGATGTTTTTCAACGCATGTTCGATGCGTAGGGCAAGCCCTTCGCAGGAGCCAAGAATCGAAGAGTAGATCTTTAATCCCATAAGTTCAAGAAGGTTAATCTTGTATGTAAGACAAAGATAAGAATAAAATGTTAAAATTCAAATTAAAAATTACTCTTACCCAGGCCCAACAGACACAAAAAAAGAGAACTCCTCTTTCGTACCCTACGCTGTCCTATGAAAACAATCTTTCCTTATCTACACAACCGAGCCGCCACAGGAGCAACGACCTCGGCTCTGGGGTGAACCTACCGGTGTTTGAGACCAGCGCGTCTACCGATTCCGCCATCTGGGCTTCTGCAAAAACGGCTCTTTCGAACAGTTCAGCGGTGCAACGGTAAGAATAATTTTTTGATTTACAACTCAAACCCTAAATTTTTCGCAAAATTTTGTGTTTTTTTGAGGGAAACTGAACCATAAACGGGCAATATTTGTTTATAATTTGTGCCGCAAAAGACAATATCGCTGTTGCTAAGACAAACATAAGCAAAACATAGCCATATCCGCAAAACCCAAAACGAAGAAAGAGCGTTGTCAATACGACAATAACACCTCCGTTCAGGTAATAATAAATCAAGGAGTTGCGCCCAATGGAGTGTAAGAGTGATATTCTTGGAAGCAAATTGCACACAACAAACATTAGCGAAACCCCCAAAACGGATTCAAAAATAAAAATTATCGAAGAGAGGGAAACATCTTGTGGCATACTGTATTTTATGCCCCAATACTTGTAATCGAGGTAGCGCACAACACCATAAAAGACCAGCAACAAAACCATTGTTATAGGTTTTATAAATTTTTGCAATTTGTTGCGATTTAAATATGTTAAATAACCCCAAATCATATATGCCGCAGCAGAGAATCCCTTGTTATAGTGCCAAGGCTGAGATGGTATAATGTCGTATACCAACAAAGATATGGCCATCATCACCAAGGATATGAAGAATAGTTTTTTTGATGACTTGATGTACTTAAATATTGGTAAGAGCAACAATTCGGCGACAATCAATGTTGCCACAAACCAAGAGGCCCTTCCTAAAAATATACCCAAGATACCGTCTAGTATGTTTGTACCATGCGTCAAGGATTTTGGGACGACAATTATAAATGTGAAGACAACGTAGGACCACAACAACTTTGTTACAATTGATTTAATCTTTTTCTTTACATCAAAATTCTCATCTCCCTTGTGGAACAAGAATCCGCTCATAAAGAAGAAAAATGTCATAAAAAACGGAAACCACACAAAAGCGCATCGTGCTTGATTAAATACTCCGGAAGCTTCGCAGTGATAGAAAATCACCATTAACATCGACAAGCCTTTTCCGGTGTCAATCCAATTAAAAATCTCTTTTGTTTTGTTGGTTGTAGGTTCAGAAGCGGAGGTGTTTTTCTTCATTGTAGTTTGGGTTTATGTCGGCTCCAACTCCCCAAACCGAAATACAATAAAAAAAGAAAGTGTGGAGTTGAACCCCGTTTATCTACAAGAAGGTTGTGGAATGACCCGACAGTAATAAACGATACAATGCCCCACACCTGTATACCACACACATTGGCACAAGGCATGCCAATAGCGTGTATACAAGAGATAGGTGTTGTCCGTTGTCCTACTGTCTTGAAAACTTCCACATTTTCTTGTAAGGACGGCGAAAACACTTTCTATGTCCGCATAACAATCACAAAAGGGTTGTTTTGCATCACAAATGTAGAAAAAATTTTATATACGAACAACATTCGGGGGGCATTGTGCAAAAAAGAAAGATAAATTTTTGTAGTTTTGTGATATAGTGTTGCGTCTAATGAGTACAAAGGTTGCCGAAAACGGCTAAAAAAAACTAAACCAAGAAAATGAAAGATTCCGAAAAAGAGTTTGCCCGATTGGTGTGGGAACATAAGACGACAATTTATACCGTCTGCTACATGTTCTCCAAAGATAAGGAGGAGGTCGAGGACCTTTTCCAAGAGGTGTTGATTGCCCTATGGCGAGGTTTTAACGGGTTTAGGGGCGAGAGCAATATCCGTTCGTGGATATATCGTGTGTCGCTCAACACCTGCATCAGTGCCGAGCGCAAAAAACGGCGCCGAGCCGACTCGGTACGCCTTGATATGAACATCAACCTCTTCTCCGACACAGACGATGAGAGCCGTCAGGCGCAGATGTTGCGTAAGCGAATCGGCAAGTTGGGTGTTTTCGACCGAGCAATTATTCTGCTGTGGCTCGAAAATCTGTCATACGAGGAGATTGGTGCGATTGTCGGTATCACTGCCAAGAATGTATCGGTGCGCCTTGTGCGCATACGCGAACAACTTAAAAATATGTCAAACGATTAACCCCTACGACCATGAATAGCATCGAAATGAACGAACTCAACGAGATGCGCGAGCAACTCGCAACGCTCAAAAAGCAACTCAATACACAGGAGATTATAAACGACCGTCTGCTCAAAGAGGCCCTCGGCCGCAAGCTCTCGTCGCTCAATTACAGTGCCGTGTGGATCTCTATCGTCTGCATCGCTATGATACCGTTGGGATATTTCAACTTCCAGAGAATGGGACACTCGACGGCATTCTGCATCGCTACTTCGGCACTATTTCTGATATGTTTTATAGCAACGATCATCAGCCACTACCGTATCCATAAGCGCGATATCTATTCGGGTAACTTGGTTACGGTTTACAAGGAGGTAGCCCGAATGAAGAAGATTTACAAGAGTTGGCACTATTGGTCTATCCCGATGTTGATAGTGTGGTTTGGCTGGTTGGAGTATGAAATCTATTTAAACCAAGCCAACGAAGATATAACCGCATTGTTGATGATTAGTGCAAGCGGAATTTTCGGAGGAATTATTGGCGGAATTATTGGTTTGCGAATCCACAAGCGAACACTTCGCACGGCAGACGACCTGTTGCGCCAAATCGAGGAGTTGCAACGACAAGAATAGCGTCTAAACAAGCTCTTTGAGGGCTATGCAAACTTTTTGCACAGGTAGCCCCATAACATTGTAGAACGAGCCTTGAAGCCCCTCTATGGCAGTATAGCCTATCCACTCTTGAATACCGTATGCGCCCGCTTTATCAAGTGGGCGATACTTTTCGATATAGTACTCAATCTCCTCATTTTCGAGGGTGCGGAAGGTCACAAAACTCTCTGCCGAGAAGGAGATTGTACGCGAAGGGGTGCGGAGAGTAACACCCGTTATGACTTTGTGTGTTGCTCCCGACAAAATCTTCAACATTCGCTCGGCATCGGCATTATCTTTTGGCTTGCCGAGAATTTCTCCACCGGCAATAACCACCGTGTCGGCAGTCAGCAGGATATCGCCCTCTTCCAAAGCGTGTGGGTAGGCGTTGCTTTTGAGTTGTGATAGATATTCGGCAACCTTATCGGCTTCGAGGTCGGCAGGGTAACACTCCTCACACTCGAACTTTTCGGCAAGCACAAAGTTGATATCGCATGCTGCGAGCAACTCGCGGCGGCGTGGTGATGCCGAGGCGAGAATAAGGCGGTAATTTTTGAGTCTATCTTGCAGTAACATAGTGGTTTATCTTCTTCTAAATTCGGAACAAATAACGGCCGTAGCCACCGCAACATTGAGCGACTCCGAGCCACAGCGGTCGGCAGGGTAGGGAGGAATAAGCAACTTATTTGTAACCGCCTCGGCCACCTCTGCCGAGATACCCTGTCCCTCGTTGCCCATAACTATTACGCCCGATTTGTCGAGCTGTGCCGAGTAGATATTTTCGCCTTCGAGGAATGTGCCGTAAATCTTTGTATCGTGTTGTGCCGCAAGCCATTGCGGAAGATTTGTATAATGTACTCGCACGCGCAAAATTGCCCCCATAGTCGCCTGCACAACCTTCGGATTGAAGCAGTCGGCAGACTCCTCCGAGCAGACAATATCGCTGATGCCAAACCAATCGGCAAGGCGAATAATCGTGCCAAGATTGCCCGGATTTTGTACACGGTCGAGCGCCAAAACGAGGTTTTTCGCAGGTTGTGCCTTTGCGAGCGAGTGGCGAGGCAGTTCAACCACCGCCAAGACCGAATTTGCGGTTTTGAGTTGCGAGATGCGCTCCATCTCCTTCTCGCTGATAATCTCGCCCTCCGAAAATATCGGTTTGGTCTGCAAGATACGGCGAATGTGGAGCGAAGAGTTACGAATCTCGCCAACCAACTTCTCGCCCTCGGCAATAAATGCCCCCAACTCCTCACGACCTTGCTTGGTCGCTAGTGATTTAATATCAAGTATTTCGGCTCTCGTAATCATATTTTGAAAGTTTCGCCTTCGTGGGCGATATCGGTATTCTCGAAAATGGCTCTCGCCTCCGCCAAAAGAGGCTCTTTGTCCTTGTAGCGAGATGAAAAATGACCAATCAAAAGTCGCTTTGCACCTGCCGCAAGGGCTGTTTTTGCTGCATCTTCCGAGGTGGCGTGGCCACGCTCCTTTGCCTCCTTCTTTTGGGCTGTGGCATAGGTTGCTTCGTGGTAGAGCATATCCACCCCCGCAACATATTTCGCCACCGCACCCGAACGATTTGTGTCGGAGCAGTAGGCGTACGACTGCGGAGGGTGAGCAACGAATGTTATCTTCTCGTTTGGCAAAACTGTTCCGTCTTCCAGCTCTATATCTGCACCCTCTTTGGCTGCAACTATCTGCTTGATAGACAATCCGTAACGCTCAATGGCAAACTTATCCACATTGCGTGGCAACGGCTTTTCGCGGAATAGGTAGCCCGATGTTGGTACTCGGTGGCGAAGCGGTATGCTCCACACCTCCAACGAGCGATTTTCAAAGATTATTTGGTGCTTTGTCGTATCAACCTCCACCCACTGCACCTCGTATGGCAACTCCTTATCGAAGTATCGCAGATGGTACTCCAAAATCTCTCCAAAGGGGCGTGGCGCATAGACCGTAAGCGGTGTTTTGCGACCATAAAGACCGAGTGTTGAGATAAGTGGAAACAGACCAAAAACATGGTCGCCGTGCAGATGCGAGATAAAGACTGCACGCAGGCGCAACGGATTTATGCCACAGCGGAACATCTGCTGCTGCACACCCTCCCCTGCATCGACCAGATAGTACTGCTCATTGCAGTTCACCACTTGTGCCGAGGGGTGTCCGTTTGCAGTCGGTTTGGCCGATGCAGCACCTAAAATTGTTACACCAATCATAATTAAAATTGTTCTGATTGGTAAATTTTGCACCTTACTTGCGTCGTAAATGCTCACATACGGTTAGTATGCTCCGCTTTCCGCCACTGCGTAACGCACAAAATTTCCTCAATCACCTCCAATTTTAAGGTTTTCCGTTATTTTTGCGAAGCCAAAAATCTCTCTGCATCAAGTGCTGCGATGCAGCCCGAACCTGCCGCTACGATAGCTTGGCGATAGTGTGGGTCGCGTACATCTCCTGCGGCAAAAATACCCTCCACTGAGGTCTTTGATGTGCCCGGCTCAACTACGATATAGCCCTGCTCGTCAAGTTCCAACTTACCCTGTACCAACTCGGTGTTAGGGTGGTGTCCGATAGCGAGGAAGAATCCCGAAATTTCGATGTCGTACTCCTCACCATCGCCTTTGCGAAGGCGTGCGCCTGTAACGCCATCTTCATCGCCCAAAACCTCTACGGTGTTGTGCTCGAACAATACTTTTATATTAGGAGTATTGAAAACGCGCTCCTGCATCGCTTTCGATGCACGGAGGAACGGCTTGCGCACGATGAGGTAGACCTGACGACAGAGCGATGCAAGGTAGGTAGCCTCCTCGCATGCGGTATCGCCACCACCAACAACGGCTACGTCTTGTTTGCGGTAGAAGAAGCCATCGCAAGTAGCACAAGCACTTACGCCCATACCTCGGAACTTACGCTCCGACTCCAAACCGAGATACTTTGCCGATGCTCCGGTGCAGATGATAACAGCCTCTGCCTCAATCTGTTTCTCTCCATCAATGGTGAGTACGAAAGGTCGCTTTGAAGTGTCAATATCGGTAATAATACCTGTGCGTACATCTGTGCCAAGGCGCAAAGCCTGCGCACGAAGGTCGTTCATCATCTCTGTTCCCTGAACACCATCAGGGTAACCCGGGAAGTTTTCGATTTCGGTTGTTGTGGTAAGTTGTCCGCCCGGCTCAATACCTTCGTATAAAACGGGGTTCAAAGCCGCACGAGCAGCATAGATGGCAGCCGTAAATCCCGCAGGACCGCTACCAATGATTAAAACTTTTACTCTCTCCATATTTTTAGCTCTTTTTGTTGTTTTCGATTTCGCTCCACAAATGTAATAAATCTATTGTAAATACCGAAAAATTTGGGCGCAGAAAAATTGACAAGTTTGCAAAAACAAAAAAAAATATCTATATTTCGGACTGTAACATGCCGCTTTTTGGGCTGTTACAAACAAAAAGTAGTGGTTAAATGTTTGTAGGTCAAAATCTTGCGCCCGAAAGGTGCGGATAACCTTACAAGAGAGAAATAAAGCGGAGAGTATAAATTTTTGCTAAAAAACACATAAAAACAAACATCAAATTTTTAATTTATTAAAAACTATGAAAAAATTATTTTTGGTTTTGGCAGCTGCTGCAATGACTTTCAGCACTGCAATTGCACAGGAGGCGGCTACTGCAACCGCAGAGCAGCCTGCAACTGAGGTAGTAGAAGCTGTTGAGGCTCCGGCTGAGGCTCCGGCTGAGGCAGTTCTCGATGCAGAGACAGAGATCGCAGGTGATTCGATTCACTATGTTCTCATGCAGAAGTTCCTCGAAGGTGGTTGGGGTTGGATGCTCCCTATCCTTGTAGTATTGGTACTCGGTATGGCTATCGCTATCGAGCGTATCCTCTTCCTCTCGCTCTCAACTATCAACACCAAGAAGTTCATCGCTCAGGTTGAGGCTGCTTTGAATGAGGGTGGCGTTGAGGCTGCTAAGGAGGTTTGCCGCAACACTAAGGGCCCTATCGCTTCGATTTACTATCAGGGACTCGACCGTTATCACCTTGGTCTTGACGCTGTTGAGAAGGCTGTTGTATCTTACGGTTCGGTTCAGACAGGTCAGTTGGAGTCTGGTCTTGGTTGGTTGTCGTTGTTCATCTCGCTCTCGCCATCACTCGGATTTATGGGTACCGTTGTTGGTCTTGTTCAGTCGTTCGACTCTATCCAGGCAGCAGGTGATATCAGCCCAGCACTCGTTGCAGGTGGTATGAAGGTGGCCCTCTTGACAACCCTCCTCGGTTTGATCGCTGCAATGGTTCTTCAGGTATTCTACAACTATGTAATCGTTAAGATTGACGGCATGGTTAACGAGATGGAGGACGCGTCGATTACCTTGACCGATATGCTCACTGCATACAACAAGAAATAATTTGATTAACGAATAATCGTACGCAAACGAATATGGAAAAGAAGTTGAATATGTTGATGGTGGGACTCTTCGTGGTTACCTTTGCCTTGGTAGGCTGGGCTGTAATCTCGGGTGGTTCGGAAGTTGCCATCAGTTGGAACCTCATGTGGGGCTATGCATTGCTCGTTACAGCAATCGTTAGCGTCATCTGTGCGGCCATCAAGGGTACGATTACCAACCCTGCGGGATTGAAGAATACGCTTATCGCTGTTGCTATCGTTGTAGTCGTTGTGGGTGCAGCCCTCGGCGTAGCGTTGAGCCACGACGGTTTGGTTGTTCCAAATTCGGCAGGTGGTGTTTTCGATGATCCATTTGAGTTGGCAATCTCTGAGACCGGTATTATTGTTACCTATATTGTGGCTGCTGCTACAATCCTTGTAACAATCTTCGGCGAGGTTCGCAACGCATTAAAATAGTATTATATAACTATGGGTAAAAATAAAAAAGCACCAGAAATCAACGCCTCATCGCAAGCGGATATCGCATTTACCGTGCTTATCTTCTTCCTTGTGGTTTCCACAATGGATATTGATACCGGTATCGTGCGTGTGTTGCCTCCAATGGCAGATCCGAATGTGAAGCAGGAGGATATCAAGGTGAAGGAGCGAAACCTTCTCTTGGTGTTCGTTTCCGGTTCGGGTAACATCATGGCAGGAGGAAAGGTTATCTCGTTGAACGCTTTGAAGGACAAGGCGAAAGAGTTTATCCTCAATCCACTCGACGACAAGGATCTTCCAGAGAAGAAGCCAACCGACATCGAGATGCCCGATGGTTCGAAGTGGACATATCCTGTCAGCGAGGGTGTGATTTCGTTGCAGAACACTCGTGATACAAGTTATCAGGTCTATATTCAGGTTCAGAACGAGCTTACCCGCGCCTTCAACGAGGTGCGTGACGAGGTTGCAATGAGCAAGTTCGGCAAGAAGTTCGCTGACCTTGAAGAGGCAGAGCGCAAAGTAATAACTAAGGCTATACCGATGAAGATTTCTGAGGCAGAGCCACGTAAAATGGTAAAGTAGTATGGCAGTAATGAAGAAAAAGGGCGAGCGCGAAGTGCCCGCTATGTCTACAACATCGCTTCCCGATGTCGTTTATATCATCTTGTTCTTCTTTATGCTTTCGACTTCGATGCGCGACCAGGAGTTGCTCGTAACCTACAAGTTGCCTGAGGCAACCGAGGTTCAGAAACTCGAGAAGAAGAACTTGGTATCATATATACATATTGGTACACCGGCTCTAAACATGCAGGCAAAGTTCGGTACAGCACCTCGTATTCAGTTGAACGACTCATACAAGACAACAAAGGATATCTTGGATTTTATTGCGGGTGAGCGTGACAACTTGAACGAGTCGGACCGTGCTTCGATGACCGTATGTTTGAAGGCTGATGAGAACACTAAGATGGGTGTTGTTGCTGACGTAAAGCAGGAGCTTCGTCGTGCTAACGCCTTGAAACTATCCTATGCATCATCAAAGGTGTTGAGCTACTAATCAACGCCTTGTGCAATACAAGAGAGCGCAACCCCTACGGTTGCGCTCTCTGTTTTTGCTACATAGTCAACACAGTCAATCCGCTGTAACAAACCCATAGAAACGGTGCGAGCAGATGACGAATATACCTAACTATTACGCGTGTGTAATAGTAAAGTATAAAACACTTTATTTTGTATTCTGTGGCTTAAAAGAGGTGGATAAAGGGGTAAAAGAGAGGCTGTCCAATCTCAATGTTGGACAGCCCCTCTGATGACCGAGATATCAAAGAGGATTACTCTTCGATACTCTTTGCAAGGACTGCGGTGCCCCAGTTGTTCTTGAACTTAGGCAACTCTATGATTTCGCCAGCCTTAACTTCACGCTCAACAATCCAGAAAGTACCTCTCTTCTTTCCGTCCTTTGCAGTTCGTGAGTAGCTTGCAGTGAGTAATTTCCAAGGTGCCTTACGAGTTTGACCAGCATTTGAAGTGAACATATAGATCTTACCATCAGCCAAGGCGGTAACGCGGCCACCAACGCTCATCTGGCCCTTTGCAACAGGGGTAGGCAGCAACAAATCGAAGCCCTCAAACTCCTTTGGATACTCGTCACTCAAAACATAGCCACTATTAGCCCAAAGCTCTGCATTCGCCGAGAAGGTCGAACGAGTATAACCCTCACACTCGAACTTGATTGCTATTTCAGATGGCTTTTCGATGTATGGACGAGCGCTTGCCGAACGGTTGTTCTTATCATCGCTACGGAACGCTCCGAGAGGAAGTCCCTCTGCCGAGAATACGTTACCCATATCCTCGTTGAAGCAGTAACGAACAGCAACCGGATTCTCAACACCTTCAGCCGATACAACAATGGTGTTGCCGTCAATTGTAGCCTCAGCCAACGAGAAAATCAACTTCTTCTCATTTGCAGGGTCCTTAATTCCGAGCTGGAAACCATTGATGCGTCCTTCGCCCTTCTGTACGAGTGTTGTAGGGACATTATTAAAGTGTACGCGTATCGAGTTGCCCTCAACAACCATCGACTTGTATGCAGGAGAACGGAACTCGGCACTTGTCTTTTTGTAGAATCCACCGAGAGCACATTGAGCCAAACGGTGAGCCACATCTACCTTCTTTGGAGGGTGGATATCGCCAGGGATTTGGTTTTGGTCGTTGGTGATAACAATCTCGCAGTTTGTAGTCTTAGCAGCAACCTTTGCCTGAGCCTCACGAATACGAGCACCATTGATGCCACCGTATATGTGCGGAGCAATCTCAACAATATAGAATGGCATTTCCGGATTGCGGAACTCCTCGCGCCACGACTTTACGAGGTGGCTCAAAAGTCCCTGATAAGTACCGCAACTCGAAACATTCGAGCAACCCTGATACCAAATTACACCGGCAATAGTTGCATGACGGATAGGGTAGATGTTTGCATTGTGGAGGTACGAAATGCGCTCTCTCCACTTCTTGTTGCGCAGCTTCTTCGCAGCGGTAGCAACCTTAGGGTTGTTTGTGAGATACTCTGCGCTCAACCAACCCTCAATGCAAGTGCCACCATACGATGCATCGATAAGGCCGATAGGTACATTCAAATTCTCCTGCAACTCCTTGCCAAAGCCATAACCAACAGCTGAGAAGCTTGCCAATGCCTTTGCGCTGCATACATGCCACTGAGCCTTGTGCTTTTTCTGAACAGGAACCTCATTTTGAGGGGTTGCCGCAAATGTGTGTCCGGTGTTGTAAAGGCGGATATTTTTGTTAAGTTCGCCTTTGAGATCACCTCTCATATCCGGAGTTTTGCGAACAAGCCACTCCATGTTAGACTGACCGGAGCAGAGCCAAACCTCTCCGAAGACAACATTCTCCAAAACCTCAACCACCTTACCCGATTTGATGGTAATGGTGTGTGGCTCGTAGCCTGCGGCAAGGGTTTGAACCGGTAAAATCCAAAATCCCTCGGCATCAGCCTTTACTTTAACCGGCTTGCCAACAACCCAATCGCAAGCGACAGTAACCTTTGCCTTTGGCTTGGTCCAACCCCAAAGATTTACAGTAGAGGAGTGTTGAAGAACCATGTTGTCGCCAACAAAAGATGGCAGGGTAAGAGTTTGTGGCAGCTCTTGTGCCACAACAACAGCAGATAGCAAAATAGCTACAACTGTCAAAACCAATGATTTAAAACGTTTCATAAGTTTAAAATGTTAGTAAAAAGGTTTTAAAAAGTTAAGTATAATGTAAAATTATAAAAAGTACATATCTCTACATTACGCAAAGTTAATAAATCTTTTTTTAAATCATCAAAAATATTATTTTTGCACGCTGTAAATGTGCGTTTTTATAAAAACATTACTATTTGTTTGCTTTTAAACAAAAAAGTCATTAAATTTGTTATTTGGAACAGAGATAAAGCAAGAAAACAAAATTTTTTCAGTCACTTATAAATTAAAAACCATTTTATTATGACAAATGTAAAGCGCGTCTATTTCTTCGGTAACAAAGAGGCCGAGGGAAATGGCAAGATGAGAGAGTTGCTCGGTGGTAAGGGTGCTAACCTCGCCGAGATGAACCTTATCGGTATTCCGGTACCTCCGGGATTTAC
>JAGBCX010000020.1 GCA_017937805.1 Alistipes sp.
AAAAGACTTTTCTTACATTTGTACACCCAACTCATACTTGGGTATAAATAAACATTATTCGTATGAATAAAGGTTATTTAGAAGGGAGGTGTCGGAAATGGTAGGTCTAAAAGACTTTATTGAGAACCATATAACAATATCTATTATTGATTTGTTAAATGACATTGGTAAAAATAGAGTTTTTGTTCATTCTTATTATCGTTCATTTCCAAAAAAGAATTAGTTTCTTTTAACCTCCGAGGAGAGTTCAGTTCCTAAGGACTCTCCTCTTTTATAAATATATTCTGAACCCGTTATAAATTTACTGTAAAGTAATATATAATTACCTAAAAATTCTTTGATCATTTATGAAAGTACAAAAATAAAAGTCCCAGAAGGAACTTTTACTGTAAAGTAATATATAATTACCTATAATAAATAAGGGC
The DNA here is from genome assembly GCA_017937805.1 of Alistipes sp. Classification (GTDB taxonomy): domain Bacteria; phylum Bacteroidota; class Bacteroidia; order Bacteroidales; family Rikenellaceae; genus Alistipes. Next base: position 426 of record JAGBCX010000020.1, read on the forward strand.
CTTCCGTCGAGAAGGTCCTTATTTATTTGGGCTATTAGCTACCGGCCATTAGCCATTAGCTTTTTTATGTTTTCAGCTACCTTTTACAGCAACTTCGAGAGCGATGCCAAGTTCTTTTCGTTAAGGAGTTGCTTACCCTCGGCAGTGTAGGCATAGTCGATACGATCGGCAAAATGGCTCTCCACCTTGTTGCGAACAACCTTCATGGTGCTATTTACCAAACCGTTCTGCTCGGTGAATGCTTCATCGACAATCACCAAGGCTGCCGGCAACCAACGATCGGGGAACTCCTCGCCAAACTCGCCACCTGTGCGGTACTTGCGAATTTCGGCATCGATCAACTCCGCAGCCTTTGCGGCATCGTTACCAACCGCTCTGCGCAACGCCTCCTTGTTCGGTACCACAATAGCGATGGTATAAGGGTTCTGGTTGTTGTGCAGGATAATCTGGTCGATATATGGCGACTTATCCACCATAGCCTCCTCCATACCCTCGGGGCTATACTTCTCGCCATCGCTCGAAATCAAAAGGCTCTTGAAGCGGCCCAGAACATAGAGGAATCCATCCTTGCCCATATAGCCCATATCGCCCGTATGGAGCCAGCCATCAACAACCGTCTCGGCTGTTGCGGTAGGGTTCTTCCAATAACCTGCCATAACATTCTCGCCCTTGATAACAATCTCGCCCTTCTCGCCCACAGGCATCTCATTGCCATCGTTGTCGAGAATACGCAGTTCGAGAGGCTGAATAACCTTACCCGACGAGCCAAAGCGATGACGACCCTTGCCGAGCGAGTTTGCCGAGATAATAGGTGTAGCCTCCGAAAGACCATATCCCTGCAACATCGGCATACCCACAGCGTAGAAGAATCGCTGCAACTCCGAATCGAGCAATGCTCCACCACCTACAAAGAACTTGATATTGCCACCAAAGCCCTGGCGCACCTTCTCGAAGAGAATCTTATCGAGCAATGCCACAAGCGGTTTCAGCACAAAACGCCAACCCTTGCCCTTGGTGTAGCCATCCTGATTGTATTCGTAGGCAACCTTCAACGCAAACTTAAAGAGTTTCTCGACCTTTGGTCCCTGCTTGTGAATCGAAGCCTCGATGTTCTTGCGGAAGTTCTTTGCCAAGGCAGGAACGGACAAAAGCACATGCGGCTTAACCTCGCGAATATTTACTGGTACATTCTTCAATGTTTCGAGCGGAGTGCGTCCCACCTGCGTTGTAGCTACCGAAGCACCGCAAGCCACCATAATATAGAAGCCTGCAACATGGGCAAAGCAGTGGTCGAGCGGAAGGATGATAAACATCGTATAGTCCGAAGGGATAGAGATACGAGTCAGTGCCTGCTCGACATTTGCCGTATAGTTACGATGGGTAAGAATCACACCCTTTGGATCGGCTGTTGTACCCGAAGTGTAGGTAATTGTGGCGTAGTCGTCGTTCTGAACTGCACGACCTATCGCCAAGAACTCCTCACGATGTTCTGCGAGGTACTTCTCGCCCATGGCGTTCAGCTCCGCAAGGCTTATTTCGCCCTCCTGCAACTCGACATCACCCCATACGATAATATGCTCCAAGAGCGGCAGCTGCTCACGGATATTACGAATCTTCGGGAGTTGGTTGCGAGATACGAAAATTGTACAAACCTCTGCGTGGCGCAGACGGAACAAGAGGTCATTTGCCTCCTCCAACTTTATCGACAACGGCACACTGACAGCTCCTGCATAGAGGAGTCCCAGCTCCGATGTAATCCAAGCATTACATCCCTCTGCCAAAATTGACACCGCCTGCTTCGGTTTGATGCCGAGCGCAGCAAGTCCTGCACCCGTCTTCAATGCCAGCTCGCGCGTTTCGGCATAGGTTGTCGGCTCGAACTCGCCCGTTGTCTTTTCGAGTAAGAACGGCTTGTCGCCAAACTTCTCAACCGATGACTCAAAGAGGTCTATAATTGTCTTTTTCATATTTTTCAGCTCTTAGCCATTAGCTAAATTAAAATTACACCTATCAATTTAATCCATCTTCAATACTGCCAAGAAGGCTGTCTGCGGCACCTGCACCTGGCCAATCTGGCGCATACGCTTCTTACCGGCCTTCTGCTTCTCCAAGAGTTTACGCTTACGCGAAATATCGCCACCGTAACACTTCGCAGTTACATCCTTACGCACCGCCTTTACCGTCTCACGGGCAATAATCTTCGCTCCGATAGCCGCCTGAATAGCGATATCGAACTGCTGGCGCGGTATCAACTCCTTCAACTTCTCGCACATCTTGCGACCAAAGTCGTAGGCGTGGTCGGCATATATCAACGATGAGAGCGCATCCACAGGATCGCCATTCAATAAAATATCCAACTTTGCCAACTTGCTGACCTCGTAGCCCGTGCGGTGGTAGTCGAACGAGGCGTAACCCTTCGAGATACTCTTCAACTTATCGTAGAAGTCGAATACAATCTCCGACAACGGCATCTCGAAGTTGACCTCAACACGGTCTTGTGTGATGTAGGTCTGATTTTTGAGGATTCCTCGCTTGTCGATGCAGAGTTTCATCACCGGGCCGAGGAAGTCCGCCTTGGTGATAATCTGCGCAAGGATATATGGCTCTTCAATCTTCTCGATCTTTGTAACCTCAGGCAGCCCCGATGGGTTATGCACCTCGACAACATCGCCCATCGTGGTCGTAATCTTGTACGACACATTCGGCATGGTGGTGATAACATCCATATCGAACTCGCGGTAGAGTCGCTCCTGAATAATCTCCATGTGCAACAATCCGAGGAAGCCGCAACGGAAACCGAAGCCGAGCGCCAACGAACTCTCCGGCTCGAATGTCAGCGAAGCGTCATTCAGCTGCAACTTTTCGAGCGAAGCTCGCAGATCCTCGTATTGGTCTGCCTCTACGGGATAGACACCCGCAAAGACCATAGGCTTAACATCCTCGAAGCCTGCGATAGCCTCCGTACATGGATTTGCGACCGAAGTAATCGTATCGCCCACCTTCACATCCTTCGAATCCTTAATACCCGAGCAGATATATCCCACATTGCCCGCCTTCAACTCGGCGCAAGGCTGCATCTTCAACTTCAAAACGCCAATCTCGTCGGCATCGTACTCCTCGCCCGTATTGAAGAACTTTACATGTTCTCCCTTCTTGATCGAGCCGTTGAAGATACGGAAGTAGGCGATAATGCCTCGGAATGGGTTGAACACCGAGTCGAAAATCAGAGCCTGCAATGGAGCATTCTCGTCGCCCTTCGGAGCAGGAACGCGATTTACAATCGCCTCCAACACCTCCTCGACGCCCTCGCCCGTCTTTCCCGAGGCGCAGAGTATATCATCGTGGTCGCAGCCGAGCAGATCGACGATTTGGTCCTTCACCTCGTCAATCATTGCCGACGGCATATCGATTTTGTTCAGTACAGGGATAATCTCCAAGTCGTTACCGAAAGCGAGATAGAGGTTCGAGATTGTCTGCGCCTGAATACCCTGCGTTGCATCTACAACCAACAAAGCACCCTCGCACGAAGCGATAGCACGCGACACCTCATACGAAAAATCGACATGTCCCGGGGTATCAATCAGATTGAGTGTATATTTCTCGCCATCACGCGCCACATAGTTCATCTGGATGGCGTGCGACTTAATCGTAATACCCTTCTCGCGTTCGAGATCCATATCGTCCAACACCTGCGACTGCATCTCGCGCTGATTGAGTGTGTTGGTAGCCTCTAACAAGCGATCCGCCAAGGTAGATTTACCGTGGTCGATATGGGCAATAATACAAAAATTTCTTATCTTCTTCATAATCGTGGCAAAGATAGTAAAAAAACTCTGTTTTTTCAGTTAAAAGTTAAAAGTTCAGAATTAAAAGTTAATTTTTGCGATAAAACCGCCCTTATTATTTGCTGTTTTGATTTTTATTCTTAACTTTGTAAACGAGAAAGTATTGACACAATGCGTACGACCTACAACACATCGACACCTTCGGCGTTTATAGGCACTCCGCGCGGTGGGTGGTTCTCGCATTGCCAATTACATAACAGCAGTTTCACAGACAGGGACAACCATAAGGTTTGTTCCTGTCTTTTTGTTCGCAAAACAACACTCAATTAGCTTATAAAATTTACACAACTATGAAACGATTTTTTATTTTACTTTCAGTAGCACTCTTCGCCTTTGCCGCATGTACGAAAGATAACGGCTTTGACGCAAACAACAACGACAACACTCCTCCTCCACCAACGCCAACGCACATCGATGCAACAACGATGGACGCAACGGCCCTAAATGAGGCTGTTATAAGTGTTTTAGAGTCAGGAGAGACAAACATTGCAATTACCCTTACAGCTGAGCCCGAAGCTACAATGTTCACGGCCATTCGCCGTGCGCTTATCGACACCGAAAGCGTGGCAGACGGTAGCATAAACCTTACCCTCTATGGAGTAACGACAATTCCCCTTCATTGCGAGCAAGGCACAGACGGTCCTCCTATCTTCGGCGAGGTTATCCTAGATGAAAACGGCAACTATTTAGATGAGCCCGAAATTGTCTATGAGCTCAATAGCATCAGCCTGCCCGAAGTGCTAACTATTGGCACTAGCGCATTCTATGGGTGCAAAAACATAACCAAGCTCTATGCGCCACAGGTACAGACTATCGGTAATTGGGCATTTCCATACTCAAAAATTAAAGATCTTGAACTTCCTGAGGTTAGAACCTTGGGGAAGGTTGCTTTTGGGGTTTGCAACGATTTGGTCTCTGTTAAACTGCCGAAAGCCACAAGCCTCGATTAGCAAGCATTTGACTTCTGCCCAAACCTAACAAGAGTGGAACTTCTCGCAGAGGAAAATATCACATTGGGCAAAAGCGTATTTGATAGCCCAAACAATATCAACCTAATACTGCACAGCAACAAGGCGAGTCAAGTAGACGGTACATCTTGGAATGGTTGCACCGTTGCCTCCATCGAGTACCTTTGCAGCGATGGCACCACCAATCACAATTACGGCAAAGCTGTCAATAATGGAGATGGCACCCATACGCAGACTTGCTCTATTTGCAGCAGCACAAAGGTTGAAAGGTGCCACGGTGGCGAAGCTACGTGTCAAAAGATTGCCGTCTGCGCAGTATGCGGTAAGGAGTATGGCGAACTGTCCGACCACATCATCGACCCTGCAACCGGCTACTGCAAATTCGGTTGCGGAAAGTGGATGGCAACATTTACCATTGAGCAATCGGGCACTATCACCTACCATATGAATATGTCCATTTTTCAGAACAAAGACCTCGAAGACGGAGCTATCGTCAAGTTGCTGGCTGACGAATATTTCTTTGGTTGGGGCATTAGCGGCAACTACACCCTTGATATGAACGGATATAATCTTACAAAAGATCGTTATAGTCTTTTTGCAGGAACTGAGCCCGAAACAGAGCAAAAACTACACTTAAAGAACGACGGTGGAAACCGCTCTACCATACCTTTCATCCGAGTAAATAATTGCACACTTAATATCGAAGAAAAAGTAGATGTAGCCGCAATGATTTTATTCTATACCTCTTGCACTGTTGATTTGTCAAAAGCTGATTTTACAACCTGCGAACTCAACCTCAACCTCGATGGTTGCAACACTTCGCAGTTTGTTCTCGGCAACTATGCAATATACGACACGAATGGCAACATAGTAACAGGCGAATTAATCAAAGGCTTGACCTATACTATTAAGTAAGGTTGCACGCACCCCATAGTGGACAGCACAGCCGAGCAAATCTGCTCGGCTGTG
>JAGBCX010000021.1 GCA_017937805.1 Alistipes sp.
GCTCTTTGTCGATTTTCAACTCCGAGAGCCAATAGCGCACCGCTTTACCCGACAAATTCATATAGGTTGACGGTTTCAGCAGTGTGACGATATGACCGCGATGGCGGAACTCTGCCACCGAGCCGTAACGACCGGAAATAAAAGAGGTGTTGGCCTCGGCAGCGAGCCGATCCAACACCTTGAAACCTATGTTGTGGCGAGTTTCGGCATACTCTGCACCGATATTACCCAAGCCGACAACAAGATACTTCATAAGTTCCTATTATTGCTGGTTAGCACCCGCACGCGAAGCACGAGTTACACGAACAGCGCAAACTGCCTGAGTTGCTGGCGAAAGGAACTGCAAGCCCTCGAATTGAAGGTCACCAACGAAGATGGTCTGACCAACCTTCAATGGAGTTACATCAACAACCAACTCGTCTGGAAGATTCTCCATCAAACCGCTAACAACCAACTTACGAGCCGAAAGAGCTAACTTACCGCCGACCTTCACACCCTCAGCGTTACCTGTGAGGCGAACTGGAAGAGCGATAGCAACAGGCTTGCCATCAACTACACGGTAGAAATCTACGTGGAGAACCTGCTCACGGATTGGGTGGAACTGAGTCTCACGCATTACAGCCTTCTCGATTTTGCCGTTGAAATCCAACTCTACGATAAACGAACTTGGAGTGTAAATCAAAGCGCGAAGCTCCTTCTCGTTAACAACGAAAGTTACATTCTCACCTGCGCCATAGAGGTTGCAAGGAACCAAGCCCTCGCGACGAGCAGCCTTAGCTGCCTTCTTGCCGAACTCTGTACGGAGCTCAGCCTTCAAAGTTAAAGTCTTCATAATTTTTTAATTTTTAATATGTTACCTTGGGCGGCACTCAGCATTTATCCGTAATAAATGCCCCATAACCGCTTGCTTTTTCAATATTCGGTCGCAAAGATAGACAAAAAAAACGAAAACGAAAAGCCAAAGCAGAAAACTTTTATATTTTCACTTTCGACTTGCCATCTAATACTGTTTCAACGACTCCACCCATTCGATAGTTTCGTATGAGAGTGTGTCGGAACGATCTCTCCACTTGTTACGACGGAGATAGTTTGCTTTGCGTTGTTGCAGCAGTGCATTGATAGGGAACAACGGCTTGCGCAACGAGCGTTTTTCCATGCGTTGTGATGGTCGTATAATGCGATTAAATACGCTATCTTTCGATGGTCGAAGCGAGTCGCACCACTTGAATCCTTGTAGCTTTGTCGGCTGTGTTTCAGGAATTTTATCCATAGGATAGAACGTATATACCGGATTTCCTCGATAGGTAATACCGACCACCTGCTGATTTTCGATATACGATGTCATATCGCCCGCTTCGATATATGCCATAAGCGTCACCTCAGGCGAATTATCCTCCTGCATATAGTATATGGTTTGGACATTACTATTCACATCGTTGCGGTATATCTGATTGTTGCGGAATAGAGCTGTCATCTCCTTACCTGCAACCTGATTGTAGTGTGCTGTATCAATCTCTGCAATCATCATCGGCTTGCCCTCGAAATCGGCCTGCGAGATTTGGTTGTTGCGAGTGTGAATATGCATAATGTCGGAGGTGATTTGGTTATTGGCATTCCAAAGTACCGGTGTCTTATACATATTTATAATAGAGTCGATGGTCGTCATTGTCAGAGAGTCGCACACGGATTGAGCATCACTTCTAAACAATTTGACACGACTATATGCCCGAATTTCACGATATAACGAATCGATATTGAGTGAATCGGCTTTTGCTATCTCCGTAGGCGATGGCAGCGGTTTCGGGAAGAGTATCTCTATAATCGAATCCAGACGATGGTTTACTATTGTGTCAAGTGGTCCGAACTCGGCAAGGAGTATCGAATCGACCTGTGCCAATGTTGCAGAGTCTGCCATCTGGATAAAGATGCCACGCTTCTCCATACGTGCCAATTTGCGGCGTAGTATATTGTCGGCACGCTCCTGAGCCTTTGCCATGTAGATAGAGTCACGAATAGCCCACTTGCGATACTGTGCCGTACGCTTAGCCTGACGCGCTAAGCCTATACGGTCGAGTTTTGCATTAAGTGAGTCTTGCTTTATGCGCTCGGCTTCTGCTTTCTCTGCATCGTAGATGGCTTTGAAATAGGCCTTCACCTGCTTTACAGTCATTGTATCGAACTTTGCAAGAGAGTCCATCGCCAATGAATCTATTTTCAACGAATCGGACTTCAGCGAGTCAATTTTCAACGAATCAAGTTTCAGCGAATCCGACTTCAATGAGTCAATCTTCAACGAATCCGCCTTTAGCGAATCAACCTTTAGCGAGTCAATTTTCAATGCATCGAGTTTTGCACTATCGAGTACAATGCTGTCCAACTTAACTCCATCTATTCTGATACTATCGAGTTTGACACTATCAATTCTGATACTATCCAACCTGACACTATCAATTTTGATACTATCCACCTTGACGCTATCAATTCGGATAGAGTCTAACTTAATAGAGTCTAATTTGACAGAGTCCAACTTAATGGAATCAACTTTTACGGAGTCGGCTTTATTGCGTTTCTCGGCTCGTCTGATGCTATCCTGAATACGTTGCAGGCTATCCTGAACATGTTTTATGCTATCTTGAACAACCTTCAAACTATCCTTTATCTCTTTTGCACGCGCTTTGTCGATTAGTCTTTGCTCCGCATCACGAATACGTGCCTCACCGAGGACCTTTAAGAATAGGGCTTTGCGCTCAGCAAGCATAGCCGCCCTCTCAGCCTCTCGCTTGCGTTGCTCCTCTTTGAGAATGGCTTTTACGATATTATTGACCTCTGTCGCCTCCTCTTTGAGCAGTTTGGCGAGTAGTTTTGGTTGCGGATTGATAGAGTCCTTTATCAACGAATCTATCATCTCACGGCGCAACTCCGATTTCGATTTCGGAACTATAGCAACGCTATCTTTTGCGACTTTAACCGAATCGGTAGCCACACTCGTTGTATCGGACTTTGCAGAATTGCTCAATGGCGATGATAACGAATCCCCTCCAATCTTATCTCCTACAACTCCTGCGCCCAACTTGTTGCCCAAATCTTGAGCCTTTCCTTGTGCAGTACCGCCGGTTTTGCCACCAAGACCTCCCTTATCTAACGACTTGTTGGCTCCTCCCTTCGAACCCTGAGCCTTGCCATTAGCCGGAGATGGTTGCTTGGAGCCGTTTGGTGTAGCCAAAGTTTTATTTCCCGATTTTCCGTCTGCTGTTCCGCCACCCAACGAGTCGTCTTGAGCCATCTTTGCCGCCTGCTCCAAAGAGTCCTTGCGTGCTTGTTCAATCTTTTCGCGGATAGGATAGTGTGTGTAGACATACATCGTATCGGAGCGCATAAAGACAGTGTCGCCTTGTGTCGTGTCGTAACTTATGAGTGAAGGATTTTTTGTCACAAAGACATTGCCCGGCTCCTTCCAATACTCGCCCCAATCGCCAAAGATAAGCATCTTCTGTGTGCGATCATCAATCTGAATATTACGTTTCAGCAACACGTAGTTGCTATCGCGATAGTAATCGAGCGAATCGCACAACAGCTCTTGGTCTTTGGTCAAGATATAGCCGTTCGAGGTGAGCGTATAGAGTTGTTTGCGCTTGTCGAAGGTGCCTCTGTCTGCATAGAGGTAATCATCTTCGCTATTCTTCTCTTTGTTTTTATTCCAGATGTTGGTATTGTGGAAGAATTGCGCAAAGTCGGTATCAGTGTTGTAGACAACCGAGTCACCTATCATGTCGTACTCGTTGTTGCGCATCTGTACGCGCTCTACGCATATAATCTCATGCTCATCAGAGTAGACATAGCCGCGATCCGACTCAAGCATGTTGTCGCCACTAATCAATACGCCTCCACCCGAATATTGACCAATGTTTGTCTTGGTATTAAACATGAAGTTATATGTGTAAAGCGTAGCATTGCCATCTACCACCTTCACGATTTTCGAATAGACCTTGGCTTCGTTTGTGTCGCCATCATATTCGGCTCTATCGCCGTAGATATATGTCGAACCACGATTTATGAGAACATTACCGAAACACTCCAAATGTCGTTCTGAGTAACGCACAGCACTATCTGCCGTAATCACTGTTCCATTGTGGTGCGCTGCAAAATTGCCGACTACAACCATTATCTTCGCACCCTGATACTCCATCTGCCAACCCTCGTCAGACTTCATCTCGACATAATCGCGCTTCGGGGTATTGCCCGAGATGGAGGCTCTATCTTCGCGCTGCTCCGGTTGGGTGTATGACAGCGAAGGCAGGCCATTGCTACCGGCAAAGACCAAACTCGCTAACGCTATAAGTGCGACAGATATGGCTACAATCCTTCTCTTCACGACTATTTGCTATGCTTAACCCAATTTTTATTCTCGAACTGCATATTTCGGAACTCAGGCGCGATATAGACATACATCGAGGCTATCTTTTTGTCAAGCCATGCTTTGAACTCCACCTCCTGCTTTTGCGAAAGTGCCATCTGCTCCAAACGCAAGTAATCATCTTCGAGCGATGCGTTGTGAGCAGGAATAACCTTCAACAACTTTACAACCTTCACCAATTCGTTGCCCAACATATCGTTCGAACGGAATGGCGCAGATACTTCGCCCTCCTTCAAACGGCGAATAGCGTTGTAATCGTCAATACTCTTTCCTCCCATTGCTCCAAAATCCTCTTTCAAGAATTTTGTTGCGGTAAGTTTGGCATCGTATGCTGAGTATCTCTCCAAAAGGTCGTGGTTGGTCACTACACCTCCATTCATCTTGGAGTGTTTATCGTCAGAGTGCTTCTTTGCCGCCTCCTCAAATGTGAGCGAATCCTTCTTTATGAGATTTACCAGACTATCCAACTCACGCATAGGGGCGATTATCTCGTCCATGGTGTATGTAGGACGCAACAAAATATGACGACAATGATAGAGTTGGCCCTTCTTGTCAATGAGTTGTATTAGGTGGAAGCCAAACTCCGACTCCACAACCTCCGATACTTGTCCTGGCTTCAACTCGGATAAAGCGTCTGCAAATGGTTTTACAAAACCTGCAAGTGGCGCCGGCTCCAACTCTCCACCTTGGATTGCCGAGCCATCTACCGAGTACATGCGTGCCAATGTTGCGAAGCGGGTTTTGCCCGTAACGATGCGTTCGCGCATCTCGATAAGACGTTCGCGAGCACGCAACTTGGCCTCTTTCATATTCTTCGGGAACATGGTAATTTGAGCGTACATGTATTGCTCGGCTACAATAGGCAAGCTATCTTTATCTTTCGTGTTGTAGTATCGTTCAACCTCTCCGGGAACAATCTTTGTCTTGCTCACTACGGTTTGTTGCATCATTTGCGCATACGACTGCTCCTCTATTTGACGACGTATGAGGTCGCGAATGTGGTATATAGCCATGTGGCTCTTCTTCTCCAATGCGCTAATGGAGCCCTCTCGGTCAATCATCGCCTGCACCTGCTGCTCAACACGCTGAGCAACCTCGCCATGGCTTATCTCGACCGAGTCCAGCAATGCCTGATTGTAGAGCAACTTCTGCATCATCAACTGCTCGAGTGCCTCATCTTGCGCAGGGCGATCAGAGGTGTAACCCTCAGAACGACGTTGTTCGAGAATCATTTTGGCCGCTTGTTGAACATCGGAGTAGCTTACCGCGGAGTTACCAACTACGGCAACGACCTTGTCAAGCATTACAAAACGCTTCTCGGCTACCACCACCGAGGCAACTACCAGCGTACAAATCAATATGGATAGTATCTTTTTCATATCTAATTTTTCGTTTGATCATAAATTTTTGCATGTCCGGAGGTCAATGCATTGTTCATAAGACGCTCCTCCTGACGATGTATCACCTCTGTGCGATGGCGATTTATGAGAATCTGTTTAATGTTCTCTTTTGCCATCTCCAAAGGCATTGTATCACCAACTTTCAATGCACTCGTTATACGGAAATAGTAGTGAGTTTTGTTGTGGTGTATCTTTTGTGTCTTGCGACTGCTGAGTAACTCTTCATGACGAGAGGTGCGCAACAGTGGCAAATTACTCAAAAAATCCGAGAATGACACCCAACCTTCAAATTGCAGATGCAGAAGATTGTTTTTGCGACACGACTCTATAAAATCTTCCCTATGCTCATCTTTCGAGGATTCAAACCACTTTAACAGTTGCTCTCGTCTGCGAAAGTTCTCTCCGATAGCGACAATTTCGCCCTTAACCATAGGTTGCGAGATGCGGAAGTCGGATAGGTGCGCTTTGTAGTAGGCGCTAATCTCCGCATCTGTAATCTCTTCGCAAGGCTCGGCAGCAAGATAGTGCTGGTCGAGACGATGCACCAACAGAGAACGACGATACTCCTCAACAAGTTTGTCTATATCCGATTCCGATTGCGAAAAGAGCATTTCCGCTTCTTGCTGTTTCAATTGCTCCACTATCCACTTTGAAATGAAGGTCCGTGAGTAGTTTGCACTATCGGCAGCAGCAATACCACTTGGCATCGAAGAGGCTAATTCGGAACGATACAGATAGGCTGTACCCACACGTGCAATCATCTCATCGTCAGCCTTAAAGCCGGACCAAGAGTTACACGCTCCCACGCATGCGAGAAGAGCAACGGCTATTGTTATTTTCAAAAAATTACGCATACAACCCGCAAAGATAACACAATTTTGCGAATAAAACGCGAAAATTACAATTTTATTGTAAATGCGGGTAGGGATAGGGGAACTCCGAGCGTGGTCAAGGCGCAGCGGAATTAAGGGTTATTAACGGCTAGTAAGGGCTAGTAAAGGTGCGCCACAGACCTAAATCAAAACACCTTTAATTATCAATTCGTCTATTGTCAACTAAAAAAACTCCTCACTATTTGTAGTCCTCAGGTGTTGCGGTACCATAAATTTGGTCTCCATCGCCATTTGAGCGCATCTTGTCCCAAACCTGCGCAAGGAAAGGATTGCGCTTTGCCTCTTCGTTAAACCTCCAAGGTGCCGGCATACACTCCTCGCACCAATGTCCGCCTAATAAGATTAGTGTCGGCGAGGCTAAAAAGCGATGACCAAAGGCACACTCCCACTCCAACTTGGTTGATAGGTCCCCTTTTATCATGCTTTTAGACAAGCACTTACCGCCCCTAAACTCTGCGGCCTGACGCATATCCTCGATATCGAGCTCCGAAAGAGGTTTTGTCTCGTCATAGCCATGCGAGAGTCGTTCTGCTTCGGCTTCGTCAGCAAGATGTATATTGCGCATCTCCTCCCACGAACCAATCTTCGCGTACTCCTCACGTGAGCCAAAATAAGCCTTTATGCGCTCCTCGTTGTTCGATTCGAACCACCCGAGAGTTCCGAAAACTTTATCCTTCGCAATTCTCCGCATAAATGGTTTTATCACAGCAGCAGGGGCTATCTTCGCAAGTTTGTAGAACTTGGGCAGAGTGCTTGCCATCTGCTCGAAGTACTCTTCGACAGGGGTGTTCGCACGGAAGTGCAGATACTCCTCCAATTTATCGGAGTCGAGGTAAAATTGACCGTGGAAATTGTGTGTCGCAAACCAATTTACATCAAAAATCTTCTCGGGAGCAGGACAGCTCAGTGCTTTGAGCAGATAACGCTCAAAATCGTAGTTTGTGAGGCGATACTCTGCACCGCTTCCGATGTTGTAGAATTTGCACCAAAAATCCTCTGGCAGACCATCTTCGCACAACTTGGCCATAAGTCGTCCCGAATCCTCAACAGTTGCCCACTCTAACACACCGCGAATTGGCACATGGAACATAATCGGGTCCATGTTTTTTAGGATTGCAGGATAGAGTATGCCGGATTGTCGCAAACTCACCCAATGCTTCAATCCCGACTCTGCAAAAATGCGCTCTGCACGACATTTTGAAATGGCATAATAGTCGAATATCGAGGGGAAAATTGGGTCGCCTGTACGGGCCCAATGCAGTGGCTCTCGGCGGTCACCGGTTTGCGCCACACTACCAATATATACGACCTTTATATTATCGCTATTTGGCTGAGCCTTAACAGCTTTAACTATATTCTCGGCCGCAGTAATATTTACCTTTAAGACACTCTTTGGTTTATAGTCGGCTCGTGGTGAAACCATACCGCCTATATGGAGAACATAATCTGCTCCCGATACGCCTTTTAGAACATCGTTATAGTTTGTCAAATCGCCCCAAACGATGCGAATATTGTCACCATATTTCGCCATTTTCTTGCGATTTTGTTTCGTGTCGCGCACCAATACAGAGATGGCGAATTTATCCCCACGAGCGAGCAATTCCGACATGGTTGCCGAGCCCATAACACCCGTAGCACCTGTTAAGAAAACCTGTTTTTTCATCTATTTTGTTTGAGTTTTATTTTTTTGCCTGAAAACGGAGATATAAGCTTCAATAGAGGCCGTCAGGAAGATAACGGCAGCCACACCGTATGCCACATAGTACGGAATACCATCGCCTATGATTTCGCGAAGAGAGATATCTCCCACGCCAAAACAGATTAGTGCAAATGCCATGGCGTTATTTATCGAGTGAATAATTATCGTGGTATAGAGTGATGCCGTTCTCACATAGAGAACTCCGAAGATAATTCCGGCAACCACCGCAACCACCATCGTAGCCACATCGAGATGTATCAATCCGAAAAATAGTGACGAGAAGAGTATCGAGGTCTTTATGCCCCATCTCTTGCGGAATGTTTCGAAAATAAGACCGCGGCACAACAACTCCTCCAATACGGCCGAAGATATTACGGCTGTAAAGCAGGCCCATGCTCCTCGTCCAAGACCGCGACTTTCGCTCGGTGGCAATACCGACATAAGAGGCTCGAGTACAATTTGTGCGGAGAGCAACCAGACTATTCCAACAAATACAATGCTCGGATTAAGACCTCGTGCAGAGTGGCGCACGCGGATAGAGCCTTTTCCGCTACGAAAGCGTACGTAAAGCCATATCGATGCAATTGATAGAAGCATGGATAGAGGATATATCACCGCTATATATCGGCCGAGAGCAATCTGCTCGTTCATGTAGGTCTCTGTATCGACAGAATCCACTACAGATGTTTCGGGCGGAACAATTCCAAAGGCTTTCAAAAGTGAGCCAAACACCATCTGCGACACGAAAAACAGAAGTAGCAAAATTGCCATGTCGAAGATAGACGGAAACTTTCTTACGGGGGTTGTATTCTCCATTTTCAATACTCTTTTCGAGTGCGAAGATAACTATTTTGTGGCAAAAAGGAAAGTTTATTTGTGTAAATCAAATTAAAATTACTAAATTTGCCGGACTATTATTTATAATAACTGCAAAAGAGAGTATTACTATATGGGGAAAGTTGTTGCGTTAGCTAACCAGAAAGGTGGCGTGGGTAAAACCACTACGGCCATAAACTTGTCGGCATCAATAGCATTATTGGGTAAGAAAGTCCTGCTTATTGATGCTGATCCGCAGGCAAATGCAACTTCCGGACTCGGTTTCGATATAAACCTTGAGGGTATCTACGAATGCATCACGGGAGAACGCTCTGCTGAGGAGGTTATGCTTCATAGCGAAGATGTCAAAAACCTCTGGGTATTGCCTTCGAGCATCAACCTCGTGGCAGCCGACACGGAACTTTCGGCAATGGAGAATAGCCATCATGTTGTGAAGAAAATCATCGATGGCGTTCGTGATAAGTTCGACTACATCTTCATTGACTGCTCTCCATCGCTCGGTTTTACGACTGTCAATATTCTTACGGCAGCCGATTCGGTGCTTATCCCCGTGCAGTGCGAGTATCTTGCACTTGAGGGATTGAGCAAACTACTCAACACTATCAAAATTGTTAAGAGCAACCTCAATCCATCGCTCGAAATAGAGGGCTTTTTGCTTACGATGTATATGCGTAACCGCTTGAATAATCAGGTGGCAAACGAAGTGCGTGAACACTTTGGGCCACTTGCCTACGACACGGTTATTCAGCGCAACATTCGCTTGGGTGAGGCCCCTTCGCACGGCAAACCAATTATGCTCTACGATGCTTCGGCAAGCGGTGCGACAAACTATCTACTCCTTGCAAAGGAGTTTTTGAAGAGAAACAGAAAAAGGACAAAATAATGAAACAAAAGGGATTAGGTCGAGGATTAGACGCTATATTCGGAGGTAGCGTTGAATTGAAAAATAAGCCGATGTCGGAGATGAGCGAAATAGCCGTTTCGGACATTGTGCCAAACCCAACACAACCTCGTACCGATTTTGACGAGGAGGCGCTCGAGGAGTTGGCCGACTCCATTCGCCAACTTGGACTTATTCAGCCAATCACGGTAAAGCGTGCCGGCGATAAGTATATTATCATCAGCGGTGAGCGTCGTTGGCGTGCTGCCGAGAAGGCGGGATTGAAGACATTACCCGCTTATATCCGTGAGGTTGATGATACAACACTTCACGCAATGGCTCTCGTCGAGAATATTCAACGCGAGGATTTGAATGCCATCGAAATCTCGCTTGGCATGCAACGACTTATCGAGGAGTGTGGCTTGACACAAGAGGCTCTTGCGGAGCGACTCGGTAAGAAGCGCTCGACCGTAGCGAACTACCTGCGTTTATTGAACTTGCCAGATGAGATACAGTTCGCCATTAAGGGCGGTATAATCTCAATGGGACACGCCAAAGCAATAGCATCGGCGGAGAGCAAAGCAAAGCAGTTGTCGCTATTGAAGCGTTGCGTCAAGAGTAACCTCTCGGTACGCCAGCTCGAAGAGTTGGTACGACTCCTTTCGGAGAAGAAGCAAAAGGTTGCAACACCTGTGGCTGACGAGGAGTACCCGGAGTCGTATGGTCGATTGGTCGAGTATCTCGAAAAGTTCTTCTCGCAGGATATCGCAATAAAGCGAAGCAAGAGTGGCGGAGGTAAGATTATCATCGACTTTGCCAACGATAGCGATATCGAAAAGTTTGTAAAAAAGTTCAGCAAGTTATAGGCCGTTTGATTGTCGGTAACAGCGATTATTAGTCTATTATTTTGAAGATTGTGGCATTACATAGAGGAGGAGTTGCAAAGTGCAAAGGTTTAATGCTTTTGCTCTGCATGCTTTTTGTGCTTGTTACCTCTTCGGCTGATGCCCAAGTCAACCCGTTTGCCCGCGGAAGGCGTAGCGAACGCACTATAATCCGTAGTGGCCAAATATATATCCCCGATTCGATAGAGGTTCGTCGTGCCGACTCCATACGTGTGGCACGATTGGTTGACACCTTGAAAAAACTTACGCCCGATTCGCTTGCGACAATTGGTGATTCACTTCGTATGCAGTTGCCTGATTCACTTCGTAAATCCATATTCGGAGGGTTGAAGCGCGATACATTGGCCGTAGATTCTCTGAAACGCGATAGCCTTGCGCTCGATTCACTTGCTAAGGATACAACCCTGACCGCACGACAGCGCAAGCGTCTTGAGTGGAGAGAGAAGCACCCTCCATTTTTCAGCGATTCGATGTCGTTGCGCCGAGTTTGTATGGCATCGGCCGTATTACCCGGATTTGGTCAAATCTACAATAAGCAATATTGGAAACTTCCGATACTATACGGAACAGTTGGAACTTCACTCGGATTGTGCCTTTGGAGCAATAAGAAGTATAAGCCATTGAAGGCAGAATTTGACAACATAACAGATTTGAGCCTATTGCGTACTCCGGAGCTCAACGAACTGCAACGCAGAATGATAAAGTATAATACGATGAAGCAGGTGTTTATGATATCGACCATTGCTTCGTATATATATTTTATCGGAGATGCTTGCGTAAAGTACTCCACCAACGAGGTGTCGCGTATCAACAAGGCTACAACTCTTGCTACGATATGTCCGGGTGCAGGCCAGATATACAATCAGAGCTATTGGCGAGTGCCGATTGTTGTGGGAGGTCTTGCTACGACCATCTACTGTATTGATTGGAACAATAGAGGATATCAGCGATTTAAGAAGGCTTATCGACTGAAAGCAGACTACGACGCAGCTCCCGATGCATATCCAGACGGTTCGCTCGATGAGTTTAAAGGTCGATATTCGGCATCATTCCTCAAAAACCTGCGAAATAGTTATCGCCGAAATCGAGATTTATGTATCATTCTTACGGCGGGACTCTACATATTACAGATTGTTGATGCCCATGTTGATGCCCATCTTCGAGATTATGACATCTCGCGAGATTTGAGCGTAAGTTTAACTCCGGTTGTGGGTTACTCCTATAACCGCATGTCGCCGTACTCCGGTGGAGGTACTACGCTCGGTCTTAATTTAGGCCTTACATTTTAATAGATATTATGCTCAAACGCGCTATATTTCTGCTCGCTATTCTAACTATATGTACGCCGGAAGCCTTTGCAATCAAGCGTAGAAAGAGCGAACCTAAGACCATTGTTGTGCCTGTTTACGACACTATTCGTGTTGTAGTTACCGACACCGTACGAGTTGAGCCGAAACCGGCTCCGCGTATCGACACCTTGCAACTTGCACATACTCCTGCCGAGATAGACTCTCTTGTAGAAGAGTGGGCTGTATTGCATCAAGCACAGTGCGAAAAGCGATTTTTCGAGTTGTACGACGGTAGTGATGAGCAGAACGCATCGCAAAGCGTTGATTCGCTCTATAAACAGCGGTTGCACGATATGGTATCTCCCGTACATCTGCCATACAACTACATTGTACGAAACTTTATAAATCAATATTTGTCGGGGCGATGGAGCCCGATAAAGAGCGTTCTTGCTCTATCGAAATATTACTTCCCGATTATTGAAGAGGAGCTACATGCCGCAGGATTGCCTTTGGAGTTACGCTACCTCCCTATCATAGAGTCCAATCTCTCGATTCGTGCCACTTCGCGCATGGGTGCTGTCGGTTTGTGGCAACTGATGCCGGCAACGGGTAAAAATCTCGGTTTGGAGATAAACTCATTGGTTGATGAGCGTTGCGATGTGTTGAAGTCTACACGTGCAGCGTGTCGCTTCTTGGCCCATCTATATAAAATATATGGCGATTGGACCCTTGCTATCGCGGCCTATAATTGTGGCCCGGGCAATGTAAATAGGGCTTTGGCACGTGCCGGCAAAGATTGTAAAACATTTTGGGATATATACGATTTTCTGCCACGCGAAACACGAGGATATGTTCCTAAGTATATAGCGGCGGCCTATGCTTATACCTATCACAAAGCGCACAATATCGAATCGTCATCTCTGCCTGATTGTGTGGCAACGGATACGGTGATGGTTAATCGCGTTATGCATCTTGGACAGGTGGCCTCTACACTCGATATACCTATCGAAACCTTGCGCAACCTCAACCCGCAGTATAAGTTGGATATAATTCCTGCTACAAAGAAAGCGTACGCCTTACGTCTGCCTATGCGATACACGAGCGAATTTGTGGACAGAGAGAAGGATATTTACAGTAAAGATTCGCTCTATTTGAAGGAGTATATCAATCCTGCCAATTTGGAGAAGAAACGCGCCGAGGGTGTTGGGTATATCTACACCGTGCGCAGCGGAGATAACTTGGGAAAGATTGCCCAGCGTAACCGCACGACTGTCAAGGAGATAATGAGATGGAACAGGCTTAAATCGACCGTTATTCGTCCCGGACAAAAATTGCGTATCGAAAAACCAAAACCGAGAGGTTAGAAATAGAAGAAATAGGCAATGAAAAACATCTAAATTTTCATTGCCTATTTCTTCTTATTTTCCGCTTTTTTTTCTATCTTTGCGCCTGAAATTAGGAGATTATAAAATTAGTTAGTTATGGATATACACGCAGAATTTAAGAGCGGTCTGTGGCAGAGCAAGATAGATGTTTCTGACTTCGTGCAGACCAACATTACGCCATACTATGGCGATGCTTCGTTCTTGGCTGGTCCATCGGAGCGCACAAAGAAGGTTTGGAATAAGTGCCTTGAAGCACTCGAAGAGGAGCGCGCACGCGGTGGCGTTCGCTCGCTCGATAATAAGACCGTTTCAACAATCACATCGCACAAGGCTGGATATATCGACCGCGAGAACGAACTTATCGTAGGTTTGCAGACTGACGAGTTGCTCAAACGTGCAATTAAGCCGTTCGGAGGTATCAACGTTGTATCGCGTGCTTGCAAAGAGCAGGGCGTTGACGTTGATGAGAAGGTGAAGGAGATTTTCACTCACTATCGCAAAACTCATAATGACGGTGTTTTCGATGTTTATCCTGAGGAGATTCGTACATTCCGTTCGTTGGGCTTCCTCACAGGTCTGCCTGACAACTACGCGCGTGGTCGTATTATCGGTGACTACCGCCGTTTGGCACTCTACGGCATCAACCGCCTTATCGAGGCTAAGCAGGAGGATTTGAAGTCGCTCCTCTCGCCTATGACTGATGCAACAATTCGTCTTCGTGAGGAGGTTGCCGATCAGATTAAGGCGTTGAAGGATATGCTCGTTATGGGCGAGTACTACGGCTTGGATTTGAGTCGCCCTGCAACCTCAGCACAGGAGGCTGTACAGTGGGTATATATGGCCTACCTCGCTGCTGTTAAGGAGCAGGA
This sequence comes from Alistipes sp., assembly GCA_017937805.1. Classification (GTDB taxonomy): domain Bacteria; phylum Bacteroidota; class Bacteroidia; order Bacteroidales; family Rikenellaceae; genus Alistipes. The sequence continues at coordinate 14,572 of JAGBCX010000021.1, forward strand.
CGGTGCAGCGATGTCGCTCGGAAATGTATCGTCATTCCTTGATATCTACATTCAGTACGACCTCGACAAGGGCAATATCACCGAGGAGTTTGCGCAGGAGCTTATCGACCAATTCGTAATTAAGTTGCGTATGGTGCGTCACCTCCGTATGCAGTCGTACAACGACATCTTTGCAGGTGACCCAACTTGGATTACCGAGGCTATCGGAGGTCGTTTCAACGATGGTCGCACAAAGGTTACCAAGACCTCGTTCCGTTTCTTGCAGACTCTCTACAACCTCGGTCCATCGCCGGAGCCAAATATGACTGTGCTTTGGAGTCCTGAGTTGCCAGAGGGATTCAAGGAGTTCTGCGCAAAGGTTTCGATTGATACATCGTCTATCCAGTACGAGAATGACGACTTGATGCGCGAGGTACGTTTCAGCGACGATTACGGTATCGCATGCTGTGTATCATATCAGGCAATTGGTCGTCAAATTCAGTTCTTCGGTGCACGTTGTAACCTCGCTAAGGCGTTGTTGCTCGCTATCAACGGTGGTCGTTGTGAGATTACCGGAACACAAATGGTTAAGGGTATCCCAACCCTTATGGGCGATTTGCTCAACTACGAGGAGGTGCTTTCGAACTATAAGAAGGTGTTGTCGGAGATTGCTCGTGTATATAACGATGCAATGAACATTATCCACTATATGCACGACAAGTACTACTACGAGAAGGCGCAGATGGCACTCATCGACACCAACCCTCGCATCAACCTTGCGTATGGTGTTGCAGGTTTGTCGATTGTGCTGGATTCGCTCTCGGCTATCAAGTATGGTAAGGTTACTGTTAAGCGTAACGAGATGGGCCTCACCGAGTCGTTCGAGATTGAGAAGGACTTCCCAATGTTCGGTAACAATGACGACCGTGTAGACCACCTCGGAGTTGACTTGGTATACTTCTTCAATGAGGAGTTGAAGAAGCACCCAATCTACAAGGGCGCGAAGCCTACATTGTCGCTCTTGACCATCACATCGAACGTGATGTATGGTAAGAAGACCGGTGCAACGCCAGATGGTCGTGCCAAGGGCGTAGCGTTTGCTCCGGGTGCAAACCCAATGCACGGACGCGACAAGTGTGGTGCAGTGGCATCGTTGTCGTCAGTTGCAAAGTTGCGCTATCGTGACTCGCAGGACGGTATTTCAAATACCTTCTCGATTGTTCCGAAGTCGCTCGGTGTTGATGATGCAACCCGTGTTGAGAACCTCGTAACAATGATGGACGGCTACTTCACTAAGGGTGCGCACCACCTCAATGTGAATGTTCTCAATCGTGAGATGCTTATGGACGCTATGGAACACCCAGAGAAGTATCCACAGCTTACAATCCGTGTTTCGGGTTATGCGGTGAACTTCACAAAGCTCTCGCGCGAGCATCAGTTGGAGGTTATCTCGCGTTCGTTCCACGAGAGAATGTAATCTCGATAGAGGTTATTAGAGGATATTAGAGGTTGTTAGGGGTAGTTAGTGTTTCATACCCTTGACAACCTTTAATTCTAAAATCTAATTTTGCATTAACCCCTCTTCGAGGGCTTTTCCTCCTTCTTGCAAGGCATAGTATGCAAGCACACTCTGCTCTTGCTTCGTGCGTCGGTTCTTCATTTTGAATTTTTAATTTTGAATTTTGAATTTTGAATTTATGAAAATAAATGTTCATTCATACTAGTCGCTTGGTACCTTCGATTGTCCTGGTTTGCGCCTTGTGGTTTTTTTGCAGGGTTGAAAC
>JAGBCX010000022.1 GCA_017937805.1 Alistipes sp.
AATAGGGATAATGGGGGGGGTAATAGGGGTAATAGGGGTAATAGGGGGCGCTGAAAGAGCTGAGAATTATTTTTCACTCCTATCTCCTCACTCCTATCTCCTCACTAAATGAAAAGTTTTCCGTTTTCCGTTTTTCGTTTTCCGTTTTTATGTTTATCTTTGCGCCCGAAAAGTTGAATACACTAATAATTAAAACAATACAACTATGACAATTACAGCAGCTGATATCAAAATCGGTATGTGTATCGAGATGGACGGCAAGACTTTCCTTGTTGTCGATTTCCAGCACTGCAAGCCGGGCAAAGGTCCCGCTTTCGTTCGTTCAAAGCTCAAGAACTTGGAGAATGGTCGTGTCCTCGAAAACACCTTCTCTTCGGTAGGTATCAAAATCGAGCAGGTGCGTGTTGAGCGCCGCCCTTACCAATTCACCTACGAGGACGACCTCGGTGCTCACTTTATGCACACCGAGACTTTCGAGGAGATTAACATCGAGAAGTCGCTTATCGACAACTACGACCTTATGGCTGACGGTCAAATCGTGGAGGTTATGTACCACACCGACAAGGACGTAGTGTTGGCTGCAGAGTTGCCTCCAATCGTTGATATGGAGGTTACCTACACCGAGCCGGGCATCAAGGGTGATACCGCTTCGACAAACTCGTTGAAGCCTGCAACCGTAAACACAGGTGCTACTATCAAGGTGCCTTTGTTCATCAACACAGGCGACAAGATTCGTGTCGATACCCGCACTCGCGAGTACTACGAGCGTATCAAGTAAGAATTTACTTGCTGACAATAAGAAACCGCAGAGAGTTCTCTGCGGTTTTTTGTTGGGCTACACCCACCCAAAAGTTGTATAACAAGAGGGATTTCAAGCACGAGCGTAACCGACGCTACGGAGCGAGAGCAAAGTGTGTTCACACACTTTGCCGAGCCGTGAGGAGGAAAAGCCCTTGCAAAGGGATTAACGCAGAAATCACCTTGTTAGACAACTTTTTATGGTATGTCGTACTCGACCTGATAGAGGCTCCAATTAGTATTGCTGGTGTTGGTCTGCATCGAGACTGTCGTATTGCCCGTTTGGCGCAAGTAGTAGGTCTGAGTCCACCAGCCATTTGATACCTGAGCGTAGATACGGATATTTTGTCCGGAGGTGGAGGTCTTATAATCCGAGCCTGTTGCGTCAAACGACACCGAGCCGTTTGTTCCACTCCAATAGGTGCCTCGTGCCACACTGCGAATCTTCTCACCCTCGAATGAGAAGAGATTGTAGTAGCCCTGCAAGGTCATACTTGCAGTGAGGCTCGTACCCGTAGAGGTAAGGTAGGTGGAGTTGTAGTTCGCATTTTGCAACACGTAGAGCGTTGCACCACTCTTGTCGATGGTTGTTGTTCGCGAGCCCACAATCAATCCGTAAACAGTAATCTCTCCGAGTGGTGTTGTGACGCTCTTGTCGCCTACGGTTGCTGTAACCGACATCGGGTATTCGCCCTTAGAATTTTGTGACCAAGTGATATACCATGTCGTATTTGACACACTCGAGCCCGCAAAAGAGCCACTACGAGTCGCCTGCATGCCGTTAATCAACACCGAAGTCGGCTCGGCATTTGCCGAGATGTTTACATAGTAACGAATCTGCTCGCCCGCAACCACAAAGTTGCGTGAAGAGGAGTTGATATCATCGCGCATCGCATCAACCCAACGATTAAACTCGATTGTTACAGAGGTGCCAACCAATGTAACCTCCTCGGTATAGAGCAGACCATGCTCGTTGCGCACCACAAGGTGGAACACTACGCCATCATCGTTGCAATCTGACGGAGTGATATAGGAGACGGTACCATTGGTGACATACTCGCCTACTTGCTCGACCTCACGAATAACCTTATCGTGCTCGACACCCTCAGTGTCGGTATAGCTCGCCAATATCTCGATATATTCGATTGCGCTACCGTAGGAGTGCGCCTTATAGGTGAGGGTAATGGCGGTATCGGCCACCAACGACTTCACCGAAGGGGTTAGCGTAGCGGAGATACTGCCTATCTTCTCGTCCTTGACACATCGCACAGAGGTCGCTGTTCGGCGGTTGGCAAAGTCGGAGTGCATATTGCCCGTATAGGTGCCGACATTGGTTTCGTTCCACGAATTGGCACTCGAAACATAGATGCGCGAGCGGTGCATATATTGGTTGATGCCTCCATTATTTACCGCATCGGCATCGTTGCAATACATTGAAGATTGATAATCGCCCTTCTGACCGACATATTTCCACGAAGAGATTAGGGAGTTCAGTCCAACATCAACACCCTTGAATCCGGCATACGGGAAGAAGAATTGTTGCCCATTGATAGTTCGTGTATAGCCGTATGTTCCAGCCGTACCGCTACCCATACTAAACAATGCGCCGAGTTCGCTACTTGGCACACGATAGCCATACGGACACGGGTCGTAGATGGTCTTGGTGGTCATACCCGTAGCGATATCGTAACCCCAAAGGAAGTCGTATCGCTGATGAGTCCAATTGAAGATGTATGAAAGTGGTTGCCCCGTAGGCAGAATCAGGTACATCGGATTTTCTACGCCATCTCGCAGCGTAGGCTCGGCAAATTGTGTAACCTCGGCAGCCGTCTTCTCGTCAGAGGAGAAGTCGTAGTATGGTGCCGTATTGAGGTTGATTGGCGAATAGTTGTATGATGGTGGCCCCATCGAAGGGTCCTTGCGCCCCCACTGGTAGTACAAGCCGTAGGTTGCCAGCGCATCGGTTGCTCCGGTACAAGTTGCTGCTGTTGCTCCGAGGTTACGGTCCAGAACAGTTATCTCGTGCTCGCCAATTGAGAATGACTGCTCGGCCGGGCGATCGGTAATCCATATATGCCACGACCACAAAACCTTCCCCTCGTCATCGTAGACCGCAATCACAGCATTTCCACGAGCCGAAGAGTCCGGTAGTTTGAAGCGGACATAACCATACTTCAACTCTATATCCGAAACCAAACCGAGCGAACTCTCCCACAACAGATGGGCGGTCACGGGTTTGATACTCTCCGCTTCGGGATATAGTTTCTGCGCTCCCGAAGAGAGAATACCCGACTCTCCATTACCGACAATCAGTGCAAGGAAGCAGTAGCCATCGTAGGCATCGTTACCCTCGCTATCCTTAAACTCGCTTGGGTCCAGAATGTAGCAGTTCGACAACTTGTAGGTCGAAACAACACTCTTATCGGTTATCTCCTCATCAACCTCAAATTCGTGCAGGCTCGATAAGTCGTAGTAGTGTTCATCACCCTCCTTCGAGAGAATAGCTCCGATACTGCCATCTGTATGCAGGCTCAACTTCACATCATAGATGTAGCCGGGCTCGAAGATATTGACAATAGATTCGTTGCCATTTTCGTCTTTCACGGGGTGGGCAGCTGTAATGGTAGTAGTATAGACACCGGAGGTGGTGTGAATCTCCAACTCCACATCGCGATTCGGCTCTACGAGCGAGTAGCCGAGATAGATATCGTTCTTTAATGAAGAACCCTCCATCGAGATAGGATACTTCGCCTCCACCGAGAACTCAGGATAGTTACTGTCGTTATCAAACATCGGAGTGGTGATAATCGGCAAATTTTTGTAGTTACCCCAATGATAAACCTCGCCAAACTCTCCTAACTGCGTAGGCAACCACACCTTGCAGGAGGTTGGCTGATTGCGAATTACTACACTCTGTATTTCGCCCCACATCATCAAGTTCTGCTCGCTCTGCTCGGCGTATGCCGTAACACGAATTGCCGAACGGTAGTGGCGATATATGAAGTAGTTGGAGTATGCGGGCGAAGTAAAGTTGTGTCCGAAAGGCTCACGATATATCTTACTGCTATTCACAGGGTGTATGTCACTACGATGTGGAGAGTCGGCATTGTACTTATGCCACGATTGTCCCTCACAGACATTACTTACCATCAAATCTGTTTCGCCATCTAATCCCACAAATTGCAGCGCCACAACCTCTGTCGGAACGCCATCAATCTCGACCGTTTCATTCAGACGCACGGCATCAAACTCCGAGTAGTCGAACTGTGCCGTAGCAGGAACTCCCTCCTTACGAGGCAGGGTACAGGTTTTCGGATACCAACCTACCATTCGTGTATGGTAGAAGTGAGTGGTATCTCTCTCTATTGTGCCATTGTTGTTTGTCTCAGCAATATTTAACTTATAGGACTGCTCCGGTGCTAAAAATACGGAGCGATAGTGTATGCCTTCGGTATTGTCGGGCGAAGATGTTACAGTTGCTTCGAGCAGCAACGCCCTATTCCAATTGGTTGCATAAGGGGTTGAAGCTGTATTACCCGTAAAAGTATATAGTCCATCGTTTGTCGAACTTAAATCCTCGTCAAGACGCAGGAAGTTGGAGTCCATTCTCTTGGTGGTAATTTGGTCTATCAGCGAACGCACAGCAATACCCGAACTCTCGGCTCGCGACACACCGCGTGTCTCAACAACACACGAAGGGGTTATCGAAGTGTTGACTTTAACCCCCTTATCAACAACACCATTGCCTATATTAACCTGCTCATCGGCAACCACGCACGACGAGAGGGTAAATATTGCTACTAATATAATATATAGTATCCTCATAACTCCCTCTTTTTACTCCTTCTGACAACGGGCCGGCAGAGCATAGGCCGGTCCATAACCTCCGTTTGTACCACTTACATCGACCTGTCCCGAATAGCTCTTGGTATAGACATAAGTTCGACAGTTATACTGTCCCATCGGCATACCCGTAAGCATATATCCGTTAGCACCCACATCACGATAGCCTCCCGTGGTCGGATAGCGATAACCCACAAACGGGTACCACGCCCTATCGAAATAGGTTTTGTTGAATACTACTCCGTAGTTGTCGAACGATGCCTCATTATTCGAGAAGTTTATATTTCCACCACCCTCACCGTAGGTATATCCGTAGTGTGTTCCTCCAACCAAATATCCCCAAGCATGGTGGAATGGTGTTCGGTAGCCCGGAGGGCATGGGTCATGCATCGTCTTGGAGAAGGTCTGTCCCTGAATCGAGTAGTCCTTCACGGCATATCCCCAAAGCGCCACATTGGTATATCCATCGGCAAATGTTGCAGGGAACCAACCGCAATTAGTATTTCCACATAGCGATGTACTCATGTAGAATGTCATCGGATTTTGCGTAACAACAGGTATCGTTGCTGCGGCGGCAGTGTCAATATCGGTACGACTCGACCACTTGCCCGTCAAATAATCCTTCACCCAATATTTTGATGATTTAGGTTTTCCATTGACCGTTTCCGTTCCTGCACTATATGATGGCGCACCCATAATCGGGTCTTTACGTCCCCATTGATAGTAGAAGCCGTAGGTCGCCATTCGCTCCTTCTCGCTCGCAAACGAGATTGAGGAGCCACTTGTATTTGGGGCAGTTGTTGCACCTAAGAATCTATCCATCAAGGTATAGTTACCCGTAATCAAATCGGCTGGTCTATCGGTAAACCAAATATGCCACGACCACAACACCTCGCCATCAACATCGTATGCCGCCAAACCGACATTACCCTTGTGATAGTTTCCGACATAGAAGGTTACATAGCCATCTTTGTCAGGCACTCCGTTGTTGAGTAGTTGTAGTGGCATGAGATTCTCAATATCGCTCTCTCCGCCCGTAACCTCCGTAAAGTCGCCTTGCCACCACAACAAATCGACCTTTGCAGAGGCAATCGTAGTCGAAAGACCTCCATTTATCTCGGCTGTTGTTGTACCTCCGAGTGGCAACAGACTGCCTACGCCATTGCCACGCACCGTTGCCTTGAACTTGTAATAACCTGAGCGATGCACCATGTAGCTATTCGCCGTCTGCGATGCGCTCAAGTTGGTTACGATTGTGGTCGAATGGCTCGACACACAACGCACAGGCAAAGCCCGATTGCGATGACTCTCCGAGGAGTTCCAACCCGCATTTTTGCTGGCCGTATATTGTAACTCGTATGGCGAGGTATTGGTCGTGGTCAAATCTATCACACTCGACCACAAACGCACCATGTTACGAGTGAGATTTTCCGTGCCATCACTCTCAATATAGCCCTGGAATGGGTACCACACATCGTTCGAAGCAACCGACAAATGAACACCCTGACCGCTATTCCAACCGCCATCGGTCTCGTATTGTGCAATATTCTGCCATACGCGCATGTCGGCAACCATATACCCCGGAGGACATGGGTCATACATCGTTTTTTCGAGGTCGGTGTGTTCGTTTTGATAGCCCCACAAGTTGTTTCTCTTTGTTGCCAACCAATCGTGACGCGCGCTGTCGCCACTACCATACAATGTTGTAGGATTTGCCACAGCCTCCTCGACCGTAGCCACCTGAGCAGGATTGTTTGGCACCTTGGATAGCGCACCATAAACTCCCGAAGATGCCGGTTTGAAAGGCGTAGGTCGGCCCCACTGGTAGTACAATCCATCTGTTCCGCCTCCACCATCTGGCATTGCAGAGGAGGCCCCCAGATTTCTATCATGAACAATATATCCACTTGGGTAGCCATGCATGCTCACTCTATCCGTAAGCCATATATGCCATGTCCAAAGGACATTGCCACCCTTTTCATCATAAACGGCTATAACAACATTACCCTCCGAAAGCAACCTTTTATCCTCCCTATCATTCGGATTACCCTGCACGTGGAACAACACTCGACCGTGCGACAACTCGTGCGTGTCGAGAATCAAGGCTTTGCGTTGCTCTCCATCGATGGTAATCATCGGCGTATCGTCCCACAAAATATCCACATACTTCACATTCGACAAGGCACTCGTACCGCCTACAATGCCACTCTTGCCATTACCCTTCACCGTAGCATCAAAGCAATAGCCATAATTTGCCGAATTTATGATATACGAGTTTGCGGTTTCGTAGTTCGACAGGTCGTAGAACATATCCACCTCAACATCTTGCTCGATAGCCTCATCGTGGTGTTTCCACTCACCAACCGAGACATCGCCATTTACCAGACCGTGATTCGAGAAGCGCAAAACAATATCGTAGGCGTGTCCCGCCTTGAAATCGCGAGCAATAGCCACACGCTGACGTACATCTATGCCACTTGTCGCCAAACTTATGTGGAGTATCTCATCTGTCGGAGGTGCCGCAACACACTTTGCCACCATACGACGATTTGCCAAACCAACAGGAATCTTCTCGCCCGGCGAGAAGTATATGTTATTGTTTTCGTCAGCCAAATTCAGCGTTGCCTTGCCTTCATAGGCGATACCGAACACTCCATCGTCTTTCGGAAGTGTCAATGTGCAAGAAGTTGGCAAATCCTCAATCTCCATATCTTCGAGTACTCCCCACGCTGACGACTGAACACCACTCTCCTCCTGCATAGCATACACATAGATGCGGTATATACACAACGCGTGGTCGAAAGTCATCAATTCAAAACCTTCTGTCTGCGAACCCGTTGTAACATTGCCGTATAGAATATCCGAGTCGCCCGTAATAGGAATCTTGACGGTTGTCGCCGTTGATGTTGTATTATATTCGTAACCCTCTTCATTTGGCTGCCAAGGTTGCCACGCAACATACTTCACATAGTCGGTGGTATTGTAGAAGAATTGTGCTGCACTCTTAAACTCGATATCGCGGAAATAGTTGTTTTGGGGATTTGGACGACCCAATTCGGCTATAATCGGCTCATCGCACTCCAAAAATGCAGGGTATAGCGGGGAGTAGGCCTCGTCTATGCGTGCCATTCCCATCGTGAGAACCGTGTCGGTCACAGCGTCAATAATGCCACTCGTGGCATCGGCTCCACCTCGCGAACCTGTCATAGTGCCCAACCCCGGAGTGTATCCCATATCGGCCCACAGACGAATCTCCATCGACTTGTCGCCATCAACACCCAGACTACTATCGGACAGACAGCCCACCATAATAGGCGCAACCATCACCAACAACAGTATATATTTTAAAACTCTCTTCATAACAACACCTCTTCTTAATCAATCTCCGGCAATACGGTACCCTCGATATAGTCAACATTCACCCAATCTTTCACCACACCCACAAGGTTTACGCCCGAATCAATCGTTGCCGTGTATATGACACGATGTCCCGATTGATAATTTATCGGATTATAGTTGAACAGATAGAACTCCTCCTTGTGTGCAACAAAGTTGTCGGCGCTCTCAGGAGTTACCTTCTCGTTGATTTCGTACTCGATGGAGAGTTTTGTATTTACCGTAATCTGCTGTGGAAGACACATTATCTTCATTACTGCTTCCGTATTTTCGCGCTCGTCACCAATCATTGTTGTCGAAGTCGGCTCGAAGGTATAAACCACATTGTTCAAACCCGAAGGTGTTGTCTGCCAGACATTTCTCTCGCCGGAATTAACCATCGCCTGAGACGTACATTTCATCGAGCCGGCCGAGTAGATATTTTCGAAGGTCATCTTGGTCAATCGTGCATCGAACATATTGCCTCGCACAACATATATCTCAATGAGCGACATTGCATGTTCGAGATGAAGTTGCACAATCGGCTTCATCGCACCATCGGCCACCCTGAAGGTGTAGGAGAGCAGATAGTCTATCATCGCCTCCTCATTGTAAGTCGTAGGTTGTTGCACCTCTATTTCAAGACCATCTTTCCCGCTCACAAGAGTCAAACCATTTGTTGTGTTATAGGCGTAGCCGTAAAAAGAGTAGCTGCTACCCTCGGTCCAATTTCTCTTGGTGGCAGGAAACCACTTACCCGTAGCCCCGTCACGAGTAATCGGAGCATTGTTGTAGATTTTCGTGGTGTTATTCTGCACGCCACAAACATACACCGTTCCGTTGTCTATATCGCTCTGCGTCATCGCGCCTCGTTGTACGTGTTCGGCATTGAAAGCAATCTCCGGCGACTCACCCAATGTTACATCGCTACTCTCGCAGCCCGATAGCAGCAATAATGTCATAAGCAATATGGTAAATTCTCTCCTCATAGTGAATCTCCTCCTACAAATCAACATAATGGTCAATCCAATCGACAACACGCACTTCGGTTGTAATGGTATTGTCGGTAATGGTCATATTATACTCATACTTCTCGCCCGATTTCCACTCCGTAGGAGTAGCACCGCCCAACATTCCGAGTTCGATATCGCGAATAGCATACTCGGCATCACCCTCTTTAATATATTCCAAATGGAGCGTAACAGGTGTTTTGTAGATTGTTTGTGGCAACACCAAAATTGCACCATTGTCGTATAGCGAATGTTTTACATTCAAATTCACCGACAATCCGCCATTTGGTAGAATACATGTTCCTCCAAATGGTTGCGATGATGCAGTCGAACTCACTGTCGAGCTATCCAACACCCACGAAACCAAACCTTCGGTATTAAACGTAAGGTCACCTCTATTGTGCAGGCCCACAAGCCGTATATTGCGTACATCTGTCACGGTTGCATTCGATGCATTTATCAGATTGAACTGTATCGCTGCACAGGCGTGATTAAATTGCAAAAGCACAGTCGAAAAATCCTCATTCTCGGCAAGATTGCGCTTTGTCGATGCATACAACAAATCGGGACCGCCTGTCGAGCCTTCGTAACCGGCAATGGATACCTCTCCAATATCAGAGAAGGTGCAAGGCGCAACATAGGGACATACTGCACAGAAATGATACAGCGCTTTCGAAATCCAATACTGCGTATTATCGTAATCCCAACCCGGCAATTCGGTGTTGTAGTATAATCGCTCGGCATCAAATAGGCGGGCCGCGTAGCCATCAAGGGTATAGGAGCCAAATAGCTTTATCTCATGCTCACGCAACCCCTCCTCCCCTTCGATAATCGAACGAGAAGGTATTTGCGAGGTTACACAGATTTCGTGCGCCTCCTCCGCAGGCTTTGGCTTTTCGCAACCGACCAAAACCAACAAAGTCAAAACTACCACCCAGCCTTTACGCATCATAGATTTTTGATTTTTGTTTAATAGTACCCGCAGGGGCGGTCAAGCCCCTACGGATTAGTGTTGTGGAGAGATTAGATAACAATTTGATTGCCACTGTGTACATCTACCGAATCCCAATCATAAACTGTGCAGTCGAAGAGAATCTCGTTGATGTTAACACTGAACTTGTAGGTATACTTCTTACCCATCTCCCATGCGCCATAAGCCGAGAGGTCAACGGTCTTAGTCTCCTTGTGACCATTCACGGTATAGGTGATAACCATGCTTGTCTGGTGGTCCATAGGAATGATGAGAAGAGGCATAGGCGAGTATGGAGTGTCGTGTGTAAGAGTCGCTGCCAACTCAAAGTCCTCAATGCCAGTAGCCGCAGGGCCCTTCAAGAAGAAACGATTCTCGTAAACATTAACATTACTCCACTCTGCATCGCTCTCTGCGCCATCGTGTGGGGTAATGGTCAAAGTTCCAACAAATGGAACCTGCTCCAATCTTACCGAGTTGAGCACAACCTCAGCTGCTGACTCCGACTTCAAGAACTCGAGATTAACCTGAGTCAATGCGTGATGGAAGGTCATTGGCTGAGGGTCAGTCTTTGGAGCAGCAACCGTAAGAAGGTCGCTATAAAGGACATCGTGCTGGTCCTTGATGTTGTTCGAAATAGACGAAACAACAATGTTTTCAATTCTACCGGTTGTAGCGTTGATGTTAGAGGTATAAACAGCCGAATTTGGGTATGGACAGAATCCGAGGAAATCTACATTACCACCATTTGGCCAGTAGTATGGAGTCTCACCACGCCAACTTGTGAGGTCGTTATCGTAGACAAACTTTGCATTGTCGAAACGGAGTTTGTACTTATCACTACCATCTTCCGGATCGTCCCAAACGGCAGTTACTGCAATTGGATAATTGAAGTCCACCTGACTCTGGATAATTCCACGCGTTACAGCCGACTTGAAAACCAGCTCCTGCATTCCACCAGTGTAAACCTCTTCGGTTTGAACACAACTGCTCAACGATACCATCGCTGCCACAGCAAATAAAAAGATCTTTTTCATAACTTAAAAGTTTTTGAATGTTAATAAATAATTTGGTTTAAAAATAGTAAAAATTTGTTGTTTGTAAAAATTGTTTAACTGTTTTTGTTTTTTGTCTCTCTGTTTTTTAAGGTTTTATGTTTGTTTTCAGTTTCAGTTTTCCGAACTCTCAAACTTGTCAAGGCGCAAACCTTGTTAAGGAGTTTAAGGAATTTAGGGAGTTTAAGGAGTGCGCTCTAAGTTCTCAGCTCTCAGCTCTCAGTTCTCAGCTCTCAGTTCTCAGCTCTCAGCTCTCAGTTCTCAGCTCTTAGCTCTCAGTTCTCAGTTCTCAGCTCTCAGCTCTCCGTTTTCCGCTTTCAGTTTTCCGCTTTCCGTTTTCCGTTATCAACTAAATATCTATATCATACTCATACTCTTCCCAATCCTCTACCTCCGGCATAAATCCTCCACCGACCTCCGGCTTTGGAATGTTTATATCGGCATTTATCACAATTTTTCGCTCCGGATTGTCAATCATCTGGTCCGACACATCGAAGTTGCTCATGTAAGGGTGTCCCTCCTTGTCGGTAAAGAGGATACTCAACAGTGCTGCATCGCCACTTGTGGTTTCACGACCGAAGGTTTCGAAGCGAGTCGTCAAGATTGCACTTCGGCGCTGTGCGCTCACAACATCGAAATAGAGGGCCATAGGCTCTGTTGAATCTTTGCCCATTGCAACAAAGTGTGTTCCTACCTGTCCCGATATCATCATAGATACCGAGCCTACCCACTCCAGGCCCGTAACGCCATTTATCTCGATTGTCCAACTCTCGACCACGGTCTTTGCCGTAGTTGTGATTACGAACACGTCGTTGGTGATATGTTGTGGGATATGGACATTGTGCTCTTGCGCCACAAAGAGGTGTCCCGGAGTCAGGCGGATATCATCATACGAAGGGCGAGTATTACCTCGAGATTGCAGGTATCGTGTAAATCGGCTTCGCTGCACATCGTTAATCTCATCGGTATATGCCTCCATACCAAACCACGAGTATTGATTACGAATATAGGTTTCGCCCGCTTCGAGGTTATAGACCACCATATCAACATCGCCGTATGGTGCAAAGATGTATCCACCACTGCTTGACACGAAGTCGTGGCTTAAATACTCCTTTGACACAGCATCAAAGAATACCACACGCATCAGCCCCGGATCGACAAACTCGTAGTTGGTGATGTTCTTGTCGATATGCAGGTCGAGATAGACTTTGAGATACTCCTCGTCCATCGGGCGGCGCTCACACGCCACCGACAACAGAGCCGTCAATGCGACCAGCAGTATGTATTTCACTCTACTCATCGCTTTGCCCCCTTGTCGTTAGGTTTAACTTTTTGGAAAATAGGCACCACCAGCGAGATATTCGCCTTTGTTGGTCCAAAGAATCCAATCTTCTTGGTTCTCTTCTCGCTAATCAGAGGTCCACACTCCTCAATAACGGAGTATTTTCTCGCCTGCGAATAGATGTAGCCCACACCTATCGAAAACTCGAAATGCACAGCCCGTTTCTTGCCCACCGCCATAGCGTAGGTGTAATCAAGACCAACATTTACAAACTCTCCTTGGTGTCCTTGGAAATTGCGTTCGAAATCGTAATAGCCCATATAGCCATAGAGGCCAAGCGAATGACCTTGCAGGCGGTCAAGCAGTGTGCGGTTGCGACCAAACCAATAACGCCCCTCAATACCCCAACCCAAAAACTCAAAGCAGTTCTTGTTATCTTTCTTAGGCCATATCCACGGGAAGTAGTAGTCGGCAGCCACCGACCAATTGGTTCCGATAGGCACCTCAACACCCACATTCAGTGCCGGAACCAACAGATTTGAGCGCACCGCCACAACAGGCTTGCGCTCTGCAACAACTTGCAATGTGTCTTTTTGTGGTTTGGTGACACTCTTCAGTGCCATGCTATCTATAACAACACCCTTGTTACTACTCAAATCTATATCGGAGGTGAGGGCTATGGGTTGTTCTGCTCGCCACACCTTATCGCGCTCCGAAAGAAGCAGTGCAGGAGGTGTAATCTGAACTCCGAGAGCAAGAGGAGTGAGTTTTGGTGTCAGATCTGCAATCTCGATAATACGTATAACGGCAGCATTTCGCGCACTTGCCATGTGCTGCGACACAAGTACCCGAAATGTCTCACCATTGGCATCTACGTGTCGCAACATCTCCTCCTTTTCATCGTGCTTACGGTCGGAGCGAATTATCTCTACAACCTTATCACGATTTGGGCGATTGTAGTTTTCGAGAATACTACGAGAGAAACTCTCCCAATCCTCTCCATCAGAGATGGCGTGTATCTTGATGCGGTCGCTACCCTCAATGGTGTGCAGAAAGTCACGCACAGCCTCAGCACGGCGCAGTGCCAATTGCTTGTTGTACTCCTCGCGACCGAGTGGCGATGCTGCTCCATGAATAACAATGGCACGCGTACCACACTCACCCTGCAACAGAATGCGCATAAAATCCTCTACCTCACGAAAAGCGACAGCATTTTCGCCGTATGAGGCATTAAGACGTGAACTGTTGTTGGCAAAGCCGATTGTGATTTCGTGCGCGTGGTGTGCGCTCGACTGCGCGCGCACGACAAAAGGTGTGCGCTCGACTGCGCGCGCACGACAAAAGGAGTACCGAGGGTTTCCTCGGCATTCTGCGCACCTGCAAAAGAAAATATTAGCAGAGCAAAAGTTACTACTATGACTCTACATTTTGACACCAACCTAACTCCTTGCGCTCCTCGACAAAATCAAGAAAATATTAAATGTACTCAAGCTACATTCAATATACTACACCTTTACTTGCCGCAAAGGTATACTTTTTTTATGAAAAATAGAATATTTTAACATCTATTTTAAACTATTTTCCAGTTGCAACATGCCAATATACAAACACCTGTTTTCCACAGGCTTAGCACTCTTTCACAAAAAGATTAAGAAAATAATTTTCGGCTATTTGGTACAAAATATCTGTTTTTGCCATACCTTTGCGACCTATTAGGTTAAAATATTTTAAGGTTTATAAGTGATGAAACCAAAATTTTCTATCGATTTTGACCCGAAAATATTCTACACTTTGCGCCACTACGACCGCGCAAAGTTTATGAAGGATATTATGGCGGGTATCATTGTGGGCATTGTGGCGATACCCCTTGCCATCGCATTCGGTATCGCATCGGGCGTAGGCCCTACCGAAGGACTTGTAACGGCAATTATTGCCGGATTTATTGTATCGGCACTCGGTGGCTCGCGCGTGCAGATTGGTGGCCCTACGGGAGCTTTTATCGTCATCATCTACGGCATTATCCAGCAGTTCGGTGTCGGAGGTTTGGCTATTGCGACCATTATGGCGGGTATTATGTTGGTGTTGATGGGAGTATTCAAACTCGGCACAATCATCAAGTTTATGCCTTACCCTATCATTGTGGGATTCACCGCAGGTATTGCTGTAACAATCTTCTCGACACAGATTAACGACCTGCTCGGACTCGGTATCGAGGATGTTCCGGCAAACTTTATCGAGAAGTGGAAGTGTTATTTCTCAAATCTCGGCAACACAAATTGGTGGGCATTGGGCATTGGCTTGGCTTCGATTTTGATTATCGTAGGAACGCCTTATATCTCGAAGAAAATTCCTGGCTCGTTGCTCGCTATCGTTGTTATGACCGCATTCTGCTGGGCTTTGGAACACTTTACAGGTATTCACCCCGTAGCGACTATTGGCGATTTGTACGAACTCCCTTCGGGATTGCCATCATTCCGTATTCCTTCGCTTGGCGACGAGCCACTATGGAGTACCATTCAGGCATTGTTGCCTACCGCCTTTACAATTGCAATGTTGGGTGCTATCGAGTCGCTACTCTCAGCAATGGTTTCTGACGGTGTTATCGGCTCACGCCACAACTCCAACACCGAGTTGATGGCGCAGGGCTTGGCAAATATTGTAGTTCCATTCTTCGGCGGTATTCCTGCTACGGGAGCCATCGCACGAACAATGGCAAATATCAACAACGGAGGTCGCACCCCTGTTGCGGGCATAGTTCACACCATTGTTTTGTTGCTTGTGTTGCTCTTCTTAGGAGGCTTGGTAGGTGCTATTCCGATGCCTTGCTTGGCTGGTGTGCTGATTATGGTATCGTACAATATGAGTGGTTGGCGCACTATCCGTTCGATGTGCCGTCAGTCGCGCTCGGATATCGCAATTCTCTTTACCACGATGTTGCTCACAATCATCTTCGACCTCACAATCGCTATCGAGGTGGGTTTGATTTTGGCGGTAGTACTCTTCGTTCGCCGAATTATGGAGACATCGAATATCTCGGTTTTGCGCGATGAGATGGAGTTGCACCATGACGGCGAGGAGGGCGATGTTCAACTCGCTATCCCGCAGGGTGTTGAGGTCTACGAAATTGACGGTCCGTTCTTCTTCGGTGTGGCAACAAAGTTCGAGGAGTTGACCGCAAATCACAAATCTGCACATATTCGCATCGTGCGTATGCGCAAGGTGTCGTTCATCGACTCAACCGGCTTACACAACCTCGAAATCTTTATCGAAGCTGCGCTGAAGGCGGGACAGATAGTTATTCTGTCGGGTGTAAACAAGAAGGTATATCAGGCTATTGACCGTGCAGGTATTCTCAGCAAAATAGGCAAGGAGAATGTTCTTGACCATATCGACCTTGCTCTCGCCCGTGCAGAGGAACTTGCAAAGCAGATTGAGAAATAGGGATTGAGAATTTATAGAGAACGACCGAAGCGATTTTGTTGTGCTTCGGTCGTTTTTATTTGAGCGTTATTGTCATTGCAAGGTCGTGCGGAACAGAGCCGGTGCCAAGGTAGTCGTTTGCCGGGAACTCCATCGGCATTTGTGTATCCTCAAAGCCCAATCGCTCGTACAATCGTTTCGATTCGGTACTACTCGGGATAAGTGCCGCCATATCGAACCTTCCACTATCCTTAATAAGTTGCAACGCCTCGTTAAGCAACTTTGAGGCTATACCACGACCACGATATTCGGGCTTTGTGGCTACGGCATATATGTATGCAACTTTTTTGCACACCATCTGCAACGGCACAATATAGAGCATCGAAACAACCTCGTCATTCTCCTTGTGAATGAGAGGGATAGCATCGCTATGGTTTATCAGAAAAGAGTCTATTTCGTGGATTTCATCTCCAAAAATATCATGCCACATCGCCCTCATCTCGCGCTGCTCAATAGTCAAATGTAGCGCCGAGATTTTATCAAGCAAAGTGGTCGGATAGTACGACATCTTTGCAAATCGCAACCCCTCCAAGCCGAGGTCATCTTCGCGATTTATGAACTCGAACTCCTCTTCAAGCGACTGTGCCATCAGGCGGTTTATCATCGTTGCTGCCCCCTGCACCTCGCTGTCGTACTTTTCGACATGAACACAGAAGGTCTTGCGAGTTATCGGTGTACCATACGAAAATGCCACAGGCGCACCATTGGCATACAACACCAACCCCCGCAAACCAAGCGCATCGAAATTATCGAATGCACGATGCAATGCTTGTTGCTCGGCTTGTTCCATTTCGCCCACTTCACGCCCTTGCAGCCACTTCTTGTTCAGAGCAATACAATCTTTGATATTCGCCTTCGAGAGAGGTTTGGCATACCAATCATTACGAGCGACAAAGTGGTTTATATGGTTGCGTTTTGGTTGATATTTGCGTCCTTGCAGGTGAGCCAAATCCTCGGTGCGATAGATATAGTCACAAAGGGCTCTCGGTGTATCGAAAGCGAACTCCGAAGGGTAGTTATCCTCCAAAAATTTGCGCCATTCGTGCGACAAACCATAGAGGCGTAACGGCACACGCTGCGAGAAGGCGTCTTGTCGCAATCGCTCGATAATCAACGCTTTATCCCCTATGCAAAAAGGTTGCATATAGCATTTTGTGCCACCATTATCAAAGCGTATAACAAGAGAATTGTCCACCTCGGCAATTTCGGTATGATAGGTGTCGCTCCAACAGAATATATTGGCAAAATTGAGGTCGCAATTCTGCTCCTCAGACGAGAGCATATAATACTCGAACAGTGGCTTGTCGGCCACTGTTACGGGGTGAAAGTCAATATGTTGATTTTCTATCATTAGCACGCTTTAAGCGACATATCGAGCGACTTAATCTGGTGAGTCAAAGCTCCTACCGAGATAAAATCTACGCCCGTTTCGGCATAGTCGCGCAGGGTTTCGAGAGTAATACCGCCACTCGACTCTGTTTCGCAACGACCTGCAACCAAAGCCACCGCCTCACGAGTCTGCTCCACCGAGAAGTTGTCGAACATAATTCTATCGACTCCTCCCGCAGCAAAGACCTCTTGAATGTCCTCCAACGAGCGCACTTCGCACTCGATAGGGATATTCTTGCCCTTCGCCTTCAAGTACTCCTTTGCGCCCGTTACCGCTTTCGCAACACCTCCGGCAAAGTCGATATGGTTGTCCTTCAAAAGTATCATATCGAAAAGACCGATACGGTGATTCTCGCCACCGCCCATCTTTACCGCCATCTTCTCCAAAACGCGCATACCCGGTGTGGTCTTGCGGGTATCGAGGACTTTGGTATGGAGGTCAGCGATACGGTCGGCATATACGGCAGTCTGTGTTGCCACGCCACTCATTCGCTGCATAATATTGAGCAGAATACGCTCAGCACGCAACAACGACTGCAAATTACCCTCGACATAGAACGCCACATCACCAACCTTAACTCGGTCGCCATCGTTCAATATCTGCTCGAACTTAACCTCCGAGTCCAATCGCTCGGTTACCATCTTTGCAACTTCTATGCCTGCAATAATGCCCTCCTGCTTGCACAGCAGGCGCATACGTCCGCGCTCCTCGGCAGGGATACAGCACAACGAAGTGTGATCGCCATCGCCAATATCCTCCTTGATAGCCAACTCGATAAGTTCCTCTACATAGGGTTTGTACTCAGCCTTCATAGTCTTCTCCATTTTTATCTGTTTCTACCTATTTACTCTCCTGTATTCGACGAACCGCCATCGCTCTTTACGGTGGAAAAATGAACCCTTTTACTTTTTGACCACATCTCGAACATAACATCTACCTGCTTGCCCAAACAGCCCCAAATACGGTCAATCTTGTACTTCTTGTATGGCACATCTCCAACCGTAGGGATAATATTCGCAGCATCGAAAACAAAATTAACGGCGGTGTCATCTTCCGACACGGTGGTATTAAAAGGTATATCGGCAACTTTAATATTTAATCGCAGAGGCATCAGTTTGTCAAACTTAATCCCTTTGAACATAATATCCATGATTTTATTCTCACTTTGCGGTATGGATACCACAATCGATGCCTTATCCTCCGAATATGTAACCTCGCCGGTATCAAGGTCTGTTACCGTTATTGAGCCTTCATACGATGACGAAGAGGAAGGTGAGTTGGCACCATCTTTCAAACACGAAGTGGCAAAAACAAGTAGGCTTACCACTAATATTAAGAGCTTTTTCATATTCCTAATTACAATATATTAACCATAACTCGCACACCACCCGTCATTGGTCTTCCTCGCTGCAAAAAGCGGTTACCCATAGACTCGAAATAGAACACATTGTAGCGCGTATTCGTAGCATTCTTGCACCAAATGTCAACCGCCCACTTCTCGCCCTCGAAACGCACCGATGCGTCCAACAATGTGTAGAATGGTTGCGAAATATCATTCGCCTCACTCCAATATATTCGGCCCGCACCCGTAACACCCACGCCCAAAATCATACGGTCAATCCAACGCGAACTAAACGGAACGGTCTGCTTCAAGCGCAAAGATAACGAATTTTTTGGAGCATATGGTATATAATTGCCGGCATAATTTACTCCGCCCGACACAAATTGCTTAAATTTGGCATTTGTATAGCCATACGAACCACTCAAAACCAGCGTTTTTGCCAATCGCACCGCAGCCGAAGCCTCTGCGCCAAACGAGCGAGTACGACCGGCATTAGTCATCATTCTGCCCGTGCTATTCTCGTCAGGAAATATGGTAAGTTGCTGATTAAGACACTCAATATAAAAGAGCGATGCATCGGCCGTAAATGTGCCATCGGCCGTACCGAAGTGTCCGCCAAACTCCACATTATAGCTATGTTCGGGCTCATAAGCACACAACTCATCAACATCTATCTCCTGCGTCAGGCCCATCTCGTCTTTAAGTTTTCGTTGCAACACCTCCGAAAACATCTGTGTATTGAAACCTCCTGCCTTGTAGCCCTTTGATGCTGAGAGATAGAGCATATTGCGTCCGGCAGAATCCAAATCCACTGACACCGAAAATGAGGGTAAAAACTCCAAAAAACCGCGCGACAAAAGGTCGCTATTATCAATCTTTATCGGCGTATAATCGGAGCGTTCCGATGCATTATCGGGATAGAAGGAGTAGCAGGTGTCGGCCGTGGTACGGTAGAGCATCTGCACCAACTCGTAATCTAAACGTAACCCCAATGCCAAACGCCAACGACCAAGATAGACCTCGCTACGATGATAGGCCGCAACGCCGCTGTCGTGGGTTGTAAAACGGCTATCAAGCAGTAGTTCATCTGCTCCATTACCCTCCAAATCGCCCCAACGATATACGCCATCGTAGGGTGCATAGGCGTTGATGTTGTCAAGAATCATCTTTTGAATTCCTGTGGTACCAAACGTTACCGGAGCCTGCATCTGCTCCCTCTTGAAGAACCCATTTACTCCGACCAACCAACGATATATACCCTCTTCCTTCGAACGTAGGACAAAATCCTCGGCAATGTGATGCTGTTGTTTGCGCTGTTCGAGCGTAAAGTAGTATTCCGGAAGAAAATCGTTGTCGATGTGCATCTTGTCGTTCATATACTGATATGAAGTGATGCTCGCCAACGAGAATTTTCCAAAGTCATAACGCACACTCAATCCGTCACTTACAGCAATACGGTCGTAAGTCGATGGCTCGTTATAGCATATCTTGCCCACCAACTCCTCGCGGTGTTTGTCGGGGTTGGGAGAGCCTATATATTCGTAGGGATAGCCACCCTGCGCCACCATCGAAAATGCAAGAGTGTTATCTATGCTTAAAGCACCTTCACGGTATTGAAATTTTGTACGGAAATTGCCACTATCCTCCTTGTCGCAAAGCGAGTTGCTATACAAGTTTTGCCAATAGCCATCGTGACGTGCATATTGTGCCGATACCGAGAAGCCAAACTTTTCACCCAACTTGTTATAACTCGAAGCCGCCACACGGAATGAGTTGCGCGAACCGTAATCAGCACGCAGACGAACTCCCTGATAGGTCAAAGGCGAGAGTGTATAGACATTTATCACTCCCCCCATCGTATTGCGACCATAGAGTGTTGCCTGCGGACCACGCAAAAACTCGATACGCTCAATATCCTGCAATTCGGTGTCGTAGAGATTTTTATCTGCCAACTGCACATTATCGACCGTCATGCCCACAACAGGCTGGTCTATGCGCGTACCCATACCACGAACATAGATTGAAGATGTGGTGCGCGAACCATAGTCGGGCATAAAGAGATTTGGCACCTCCGTCATTACATCTTTTACCGCAGACACACCCCCCATTTCGAGATTTCGACCACTCAAAACCGATGCCGCAACAGCCTCGCGCCGCAATTCGGAGCCCTGTTTTATGGCTGTTATCTGCACACGGTCCACCGCTATAAGGGTGTCTATCTTCGGCTCGTTTTCGTTGGCATAAACCACCCACGAAAAGAGCAACGAAAGCCCCAAAAGCAGATATTTCCTTGCTTCAACTGCCATTACCTACAAATTACGCCACAAAGTAACTACAAATTTTCAAGTTGGTCAATCCCTAATAGTAGTGATTTTCACAAATATCGTTGAATATCTACGCCAATATCGCATCGGCAAGGGCTTCGATGGCTGGTATATCACCCTGCTTCATCGTTGAACGGATTGTTACCATATCGCCCACAATCTCCACGCCCGACATCTGCTCGAGCATACTCTTCATCACACGACCTGCACATGGTGCCCACGAGCCATTCTCAACAATCGCTACACGGCGATTGCGGTAGCCCTTCGTGCCCAACTTGTGCAGGAAGCAGTGCATCGGTGTAAAGACATCTCCATCGTACGATGCCGCTGCCACAACCATCTTTCCATAACGAAATGCATCTTCGATAGCTTCTGCCATATCGTCGCGCGTAAGGTCTGCCATCGCAACCTTCTTTGCTCCCTTCTCGCGCAGAATCTCCGCCAATTTGTGCGCCGCCTTTGCTGTGCCACCATGTATCGAAGCGTATGCAATGAAAACTCCCTCGCTCTCCACATCGTAGCGGCTCCAACAGTCGTAAAGACCTATGTAGTAGCCGAGATTTTCGGTGAGGATAGGTCCGTGAAGTGGACAAATTATAGCCACATCGAGCGTAGCCAACTTCTTTAACAATGCCTGCACCGGTGCGCCATACTTGCCGCATATATTAAAGTAGTAGCGACGAGCCTCGCAAGCCCAATCCTCCTCGTGCGACAACGCTCCGAATTTACCGAAGCCATCAGCCGAGAAGACCACCTTATCGAGCGCATCGTACGACACCATAACCTCAGGCCAATGCACCATCGGCGCCATCATAAAGGTTAGCGTGTGTGCACCTAACGAAAGAGTATCGCCCTCCTTAACCGCTATCGTACGACCTGTAAAATCGGTATTCTCGAAAAATTGCGGCATCATATCTATCGCACGTGCCGAAGCCACGAGTTTAATTTCGGGGTACTCGGCAACCACTTTGGCGATATTGCCTGCGTGGTCGGGCTCCATGTGATGCACAACGAGATAGTCGGGTGTGCGACCTGCAAGGGCCTCGCGGAGATTCTGCCACCACTCCTCGCTCTTACGGGCATCTACGGTATCCATAATGGCGATTTTGTCGTCAAAGATAAGGTACGAGTTGTACGATATACCATTTGGCACGATATATTGACTCTCGAAGAGGTCGATATCGTTGTCATCGACACCTATATAACGGATTGTATCGGTAATATTTGTAATCATAACCGTGTTAAGAGTTTAATTTGTTTTCATTCTATATCGGTCGCAAAGTTACAACCAAATTTCCGATATACAACGCATCAAATTGTAGAAAATTATACTATTAGTATAAAAATAAGAGGACGTTTCCGGGCAACCTCTTACCTCGAAACCAAAAGACAAACGGAAAACGGAAAACGGAAAACGGAAAACGGAACCGACGACAAACCGAGGGCAGAGGGTGCTTGCACACTATGCCGAGGTGCGAAGGAGGAAAAGCCTGCAAAGCAGGATTAAAGCGGAAAACGGAAAACTTTTTCCACTGCCCCTCTACTAACGACCGCAGGAGCGAGACCAACGGAAAACGGAAAACGGAAAACTGAGAACTTTCCCAACAACCCCTCTACTAACGACGGCAGAAGCCGAGAGCAGACCAAGCAAAAGGCGGTACAATCGAAGATTGTTGGGTTTGGCGAACGATGTCTGAAAATTTATTTTCAAAGACAATCGTTTGACAAAGACAATTATTTGCGACAGCAAACAACAGCCGAAAGCAGATAAGTCTGCCACACCGCCACAGGTTGAAAGGAGAGAAACTCGCAAATAGACAAAAAATAAGAGGGCGTTTCACAACGACCTCTTACCTCGAAACTCATTGCGAGTTTCTCTACTAACCCAAACTTAAATAAATGAAGAAACCTCACTGCGGCGTGCAGTTATCACCGCAGCTGATAGATTGTTGTGCAATCTTCGTTCCAAAAACGGTGGTGGCAGAGAAAAAATTGTGCAAAAAAACTTAACTTTTGACTCTTTCGCCCAAATAGAACATTTTTTGAGAAAAATCCCCTAAACACATCTAACACCCCTCCCTATAAGCGAAATTTATGCCTACATAAGAAAATTGTATTTGCACGAAATGAAAAATTATTCTATCTTCGCAGTGGCAAACACGAAAAACTAACATTTAAATACAACACAGACTATGAAAAATTTGAAGGGCTCGAAGACAGAGCAGAATTTGTGGACTGCATTTGCAGGTGAGTCGCAGGCTCGCAACAAGTACACTTACTTTGCATCGAAGGCAAAGAAAGATGGTTATGTTCAGATTGCAAAGTTGTTTGAGGAGACTGCAAACAACGAGAAGGAGCATGCAAAGATTTGGTTTAAGTTGCTCGGCGGCATCGGCGACACCGCAACCAACTTGAAGCACGCAGCTGAGGGCGAGAACTACGAGTGGACCGATATGTACGCAACCTTCGCTAAGGAGGCTCGCGAGGAGGGCTTCGACCACATCGCAAACCTCTTCGAGGGTGTAGCAAAGATCGAGAAGGAGCACGAGGAGCGTTACCTCAAACTCTTGGAGAATGTTGAGGGCGGCTTGGTATTCTCGCGTGAGGGCGATATGATTTGGCAGTGCTCGAACTGCGGTCACATCGTAGTTGGCAAGCAGGCACCAGAGGTTTGCCCTGTATGCGCACACCCACAAGCTTACTTCGAGATTAAGGCTGAAAACTATTAGTCGGTATTAAGCAAAAAGAAATAGGCGAGAGTTAACCTCTCGCCTATTTTTTGCACTATTGACTTGAATTAGTCAACCTTGATATCCTTGTTTACATTCTTCGAGCCCACCAATGCGTAGAAGAGCAAGAATGCAAGACCGGCAACGATTACCCAATAGCTTACGAGGTAGCTACCTGTCCAGTCAACAACTGCGTTCTGCAAGAATGGAAGAATACCACCACCGCAAACGAGTGCCATAAAGATACCCGAAGCCTTCTCGGTGTACTTACCCAAGCCCTCAACTGCAAGGTTGAAGATACCACCCCACATAACCGAAGTGCAAAGACCGCACAATACGAGCAATGCTGCATTTACAGGAACCTCAGCCAAGCCGAAACCAGCTGTACCTTTGAATACAGGTAGGTTTACAACGCTCTCAGGCGAGAGGAAGATAGCGCCCAAAACAAGGCACAAACCTACTGCCGAAACAGCTGTAAGCATCGACTTTGCCGATACCTTTGCTCCGAGAGCAGCACCCAAAAGACGACCTACGAGCATAAGCAACCAATATGTTGCAGTAACGGTTCCTGCGATAGCCTCAGCACCCGACTCTACCTGCAAACCGCCATTCTGCAACCACTTCTGCAATACGTTTGGAATACCTACCTCAACACCTACATAGATGAAGATTGCAACGGCTCCGAGTACGAAGTGACGGAACGACATTGGGCCATACTGCGACTTCTCCTCTACCTTAGCCTCAACAGCAGGATTCTCAGGAATCTTGGTCAAGAGGATAACCACAAATGCCAATGCGAAGATTGCCAATGCGATATACATCAACGGGAATACTTGGCTAATCTTTGCATCAACGATGCTTGGTACGAATACACCTGTCAAGAAGATAACGGCTGTACCCATCAACGAGTTGAACGAGCCACCCACCTGAACGAGCTGGTTACCACGGTTACCACCGCCACCGAGCTTGTTCAACATAGGGTTAACAACGGTGTTGAGCATACACATCGAGAAACCTGCTACGAAAGCACCGAGCAAGTATACACCGAATGCGAGGTTGCCCTCCAAAAGACCTGCAATTGTCTGAATACCAACACCGGTGAAACCAACAACAACAGCCATCAAAGCGGTGAATTTGTAACCCTTCTTCTGCAAAAGGTTACCGGCAGGAATACCCATAACAGCGTATGCAATAAAGTTGCACAACACACCAAGAGTACCCATCCAGTTCGCTACATGGAACTGATTTTTAAGAATATCGCCCATTGGCGATGCCAAGTTTGTGACGAACGAAATCATACCGAAGAGCAAGATGCACACGATAATCGCCGGCACATTCGAATTTTGTTTTTGTGTCATAAATTTTTAGTTTTTATTGGTTAAAAAGAGTTTGTATAATCTTTGGTTTTTCCTGTTTATCTATCTCGTTCTACAACATATTCGCAAAGGGCAAGTAGCGAGTTGCGGTAGTCGCTCTCTTCGCAGACCGATAACGCCGACATTGCGCGTTGCAGGTAAGCCTGCACTGTTTCTCGTGCAAGTTCCACACCGTTATACTCTGCAACCTTTCCCTGAATATACTCTATACTCTCCTCGCTCTCGGCACAAAGAGGCAGGTGATGCATAATCTCCGCCTTCTCCTCCTCCGACACTCGCTCCAACACCTCAATCAACGGAAGTGTTATCTTGCGCTCACGCAAATCGTTTGCCGCAGGTTTGCCCGTATTGTTATTTGGTACAAAGTCGAGAATATCATCTACGATTTGGAACGCCATTCCGAGCATATTTCCGAATGTTCCCATCGCCCGAACCTTCTCGCGTGAAGCTCCCACCGAGATTGCTCCCACCGAGCCACACACCTCAAATAACGATGCAGTCTTTTTATATATTATATCAAGATAGTTTTCGCGCGAGGTATCCAACTTCGAGGCATGGTCGCTCTGAATCAGCTCTCCCTCGCAAAGTGAAGACATTGCACCTATAATATGTGTAAGCAGGTCGTATTGTCCGCTTTGCAGACCTATATTCATATTTCGCGCGAGGATATAGTCGCCAATAATTACCGCGTTGCGCGACTGCCAACGGGCATTCACCGAGGCTTGACCTCGGCGCAGATTTGACTCATCGATAACATCATCGTGGATAAGCGAAGCGACATGTATCATCTCGACCAACATTGCCGCCAACAAGGTTCGTTTGCCAAAGTTGCCCGTAGCAGAGGTTGCTCCCGCTGCAAGCATAACCACCACAGGGCGCAAACCCTTACCTCGCGAAGAGAGGACATATTCGAGCATATCGCCAATGAGTGTACCCTTTGTTTCGCTGAAATTCTTGCGAACAAAGGATTCGAACTCCTCGATATTACCCACTATTGGCTGACGAATTTGGTCTAATGTTGTAGTCATAAAAGTCCAATACTCGAACAAAGATAGTGAATTTTCGATAGATTTGCCCCAAAAATGGAAATTTTTTCTAACTTTGAGCGTTATTTTAGAGATTATCATGGAGAATTTCAAAAAAATATTGGGCAAATCGCTACCTACAATAGTAGCCGTTTTGGTTTTTGGCGTAGTGTCAATCATCGGGTTTGCACCCCAATTGGAGGGGCGCGTACTTCCTCAGCACGACATTCGTCAATTCGATGGAATGAGTCGCGATATCCGCGAGTGTAGAGCCGAGTTTGACGAGGACCCTCAATGGACCGGTGCAATGTTCTCGGGTATGCCCGCATACCAAATCAACATAAAGTATCCGGCACAAATCATTAAGCGTACGGTCGATTGGGTGCAGTCGCTCTTTGCGGCTCCCGCTTCGATGGTATTCTTCGCAATGTTATCCGCCTTTGTTATGACCTTGCTGATGGGAATGTCGGCTTGGATAGGCATCGTTGTCGGCTTGGCATACGGACTTTCAACCTACTTCTTCCTGATTATCGGAGCCGGACACATTACCAAGATGTGGGCTTTGGTATATGCCCCTGCAATGCTCGGAGCCATACACTACACCCTGCGACAGAATATGTGGATAGGTGGCGCTTTAACGGCTCTTTTTGCTTCGTTGGAGGCTGGCGCAAATCACCCACAAATAACATACTACTTTGTCTTGGTCGCCGCAGCACTCTTCGTTTCTGAGGCTGTTTTTGCGATAAAAAATAGGGTGTGCAAAAGTTTTGCACAGCGTGCTGCTGTATTGGTTGGGGCGGCAATTTTGGCCCTCGGAGCGAACTTTGCACCGCTTTATTACACCATGCAACACACCTCCGACACTACGCGAGGTGGTAGTGCTTTGGCTGCTGAGGGCGAGCGCAAAGGTTTGGATATTGACTATGCCACAGCGTGGAGTTACGGCATTGCGGAGAGTTGGAATATGCTTATTCCCGACTTTATGGGTGGTGATTCGGGAGCAACATTCTCTCGCAACGGTGAAGTGGCCCAAGTGTTTGATGAGATTGGAGTGGATAAACGAGTGGCACAACAACTACCAACATATTGGGGAGAACAACCCTATACCGCAGGACCGACCTATATAGGTGCAATTATAATCTTCCTTGCTCTACTCGGATTGATATTGGCAGAGCAACGCGATAGATGGTGGATTCTGGCCGCAACTATTTTTGCGATTTTCATGTCGTGGGGATACCATGCAATGTGGTTTACGGAGCTATGCTTCAACCTCTTGCCTCTGTACAACAAATTCCGAGCCGTCTCCACCGCTTTGGTGGTTGTAGAGTGGAGCCTTCCTCTCTTGGCGGGCATAGCTTTGTGGCAACTCTACAAGAGGTGGGAAGATAAAAAATATCTCACTCGCGCCATTGCTGTCGCAGCCGGTATCACGGCCGGCATCTGTTTGATTTTTGCTGTTGCAGGCTCTTCGATGTTCGACTTCGGGCAAGAGGAAGATGGTGAGATGATGAGCGAACAGTTCCGCTACATGTTGGAGGGTATGGAGAATGGCGACTCATATATCGCACGCGGTATGCACTCCGAACTTGGTTATCGTACGGCAGAGGCTATGGCTGCCGAGCGCGCCTCGATTCTCGCCTCCGACTCATGGCGCTCACTCGTATATATCCTCTTGGCAGCAGGCATTCTGCTTGCGGCTCTGCGTATTGACAAAAAGTGGCGAATAGGGGCATTGGCCCTATTGGCAATACTCGTTGTTGCGGATATTCTCCCAATAAACCTGCGCTATCTCCCTCACGAAAAATTCGTAGCAAAACGAATGACCGAAATTCGCCCCAGCGAAGCCGACAAACAAATCATGGCCGACAAAGAGTTGGGTTACAGAGTCTTTAACTTGACGGTTTCGCCATTTAACGATGCGACAACCTCGATGTTCCATCGCTCTATCGGAGGTTATCATGGTGCAAAGATGGGGCGTTATCAGGATTTGATAGACTACTATCTGTCCAATGGCAATGGAGCAGTACTCGACATGCTCAATACCAAATACCTTATAACAAAAAATGGTGTCGTGGAGCGACCTTCGGCTTATGGGGCTGCGTGGTTTGTGAAAAATATAGAGATTGTCGAGAGCGCAAACGAGGAGTTGGCTGCTTTGGGACAAATCGACCTCCGCACCACCGCCGTTGCCGAAGTTGGCGCACCTCGACCACAGATTGAAGGCGATGGAGTAATAGAGTTGACGGAGTATAGACCAAATCGCCTTCTCTACGAATACACTCTCACGGGAGGTACGGGCGTAACGGTATTTTCAGAGATATACTACGACAAGGGTTGGCAGGCGTATCTCGATGGTGTGCCATGTGATTCGTTCCGTGCCGATTATCTCCTTCGTGCAATGGTGTTGCCGGAGGGTACACACACCGTAGAGTGGCGATTCCGCGCTCCAAATTGGGGATTGGCTGAGGCAATAACGCTTATTTGCTCAATTTTGATTATCTTCGCACTCGTAATACCTGCAATTTTGAAATGTTATGGCAACTGCAAAAAGAAATATATCGCGTAGAGTACGCTTTTCGTACGTCACTTCGACAGTAAGCATGACACTTGTGTTGTTCCTGCTCGGAGCAATAGGCTTTATTATGGCCAATCTCTTCACAACCACAAAACGTATGCGCGAAAGCGTAACAATGATTGTGGAGTTGAAAGAGAGCCTATCCGAAGCAGAGCGTGATAGCGTGGCGGTACGCCTTGCCGAGAGCGATATGGTCGCTTCGCTGAAATTCGTATCGAAAGAGGAAAAATTGGCAGACGAAGAGTTTAAGCGGGTATTTGCTGTGGATATCGAGGGTATCTTGGGTGAAAATCCTCTGCCGGATAGTTACGATGTAACGCTCTCGGCGTTGTCGTCTAACAAAGAGGGCTTGGAGAGATTTGCAGACGAGGCTCGCAAAATTGAAGGCGTTGCCCACGTTACATATCCGCAAAACTTTATCGAGGAGATGCACTCGTCTCTCGATGTCATGCAGTTTATAATGGTGGTGTTTGGGGGTGCATTACTCATTGTGTCGTTCGTCTTGTTGAACAACACCGTTCGTCTTGCCGTCTATTCGCAACGCGAATTGATAAACACCTTGAAGGCTGTGGGAGCTACAAAATGGTTTATTATACGCCCATTTGTTGGTCGTAGCGCTTTGCAGGGATTTTTGGCAGGCATTATCGCCTCTCTACTGCTCGGTGGAGCACTCTATGCACTCGATTATGTAGTACCCGGACTCGGGGCCTTTCCGCGATGGGAAGAGGCTGGATTTTTCGCGGCCACAATCGTTGCGCTTGGTGTTATTGTTGCGGTGATATGCACTCTGCCTGTAGTAAATCGCTTCGTAAATATGAAATCGAATAAAATTTACCTTTATTAAAGAAGTTAGGGGCGTTAGAGAATTTAGGGAATTTAGGGAATTTAGGAAA
>JAGBCX010000023.1 GCA_017937805.1 Alistipes sp.
TCCAAGAATAAACTTACACTTTCTGCGTAATTATGTCTGCAATCAATGCGATTGCACTACAAATGTAAAAATTTATTTTCGATTGAGCAAAAAAATCTCTCGTCTTTCGTCTTTCATCTCTCGTCTTTTTATTATCTTTGCCGAAAGAAAGCAGATAAGTTATGAACTTAACACCAAACTTTAAGGATTACGAGTTGATTGACTCGGGTGAGGGCGAGAAGTTAGAGCGATTTGGTCGCTACACACTGCGCCGACCTGAGCCACAAGCTGTATGGCGCAAGTCGCTCGATGAGCGCGAGTGGCAACGCCTTGCCGATGCCTCATTCCTCCGCACCGACCGCAGTGAGGAGCGTGGCGAGTGGCGCAACAAGCCACAGATGCGCGACCGCTGGAACATTCGCTACGACTATAAGGCGATGCATCTCACTATGCGACTTGCTTGCACAGCCTTCAAACATATAGGCATCTTCCCCGAGCAGGCGGCAAATTGGAACTTTATATACGATACTTGCCGTGCAAAAATCGAAAAGCCCTCCCACGAAGGAAAGCCGAAAGTATTAAACCTGTTTGCCTACACGGGTGGTGCAACCCTTGCTGCCGCGGCGGCAGGGGCAGAGGTAACACATGTTGATTCGGTGAAGCAGGTGGTTACTTGGTCGCGCGAGAATATGGAGTCAAGTGGCATTGAGGGTGTGCGTTGGATAGTGGAAGATGCGCTGAAATTTGTTCAGCGTGAGGTCCGCCGCGGCAACCGCTACGATGGCATAATTTTGGACCCTCCGGCTTATGGTCGCGGTGCGAATGGCGAGAAGTGGGTATTGGAGCAGAATATTGCCGAGATGTTGGAGGCGTGTGCCGAGTTGCTTGCCGAAGATGGCTTCTTGGTGTTGAATTTGTACTCGATGGGCCTATCTTCGACCATTGCCCGAACTCTTGTGCATCAGATGTTCGGCGCACCGGCAAAGGAGGAGTTTGGCGAGTTGTACTTCTCGGACCGAGCTGGCAAAGAGCTGCCGTTTGGAACATTCTATCGAATGGAACGGAAAACGGAAAACGGAAAACGGAAAACTATTAAGGATTAAGAGTATGTGGGGAATTGCAATTTTTGGTTTGGCATCGGGAATACTGCTCGATGTATTGGTAGGACTCTTGGGTAGTCGCCGTAATATCGGCTTCGGCTGGACATTTATTATATCGGTACTCTTCACACCGCTTATCGGCTTGATTGCCGCCCTTATCTCAAACCCACTGCCCGCAGGTGCAGAGCCTAAATATGGCTGTTTGGGATACTCGTTCGGCTGTTTGGGAACAATATTTCTTGTTCTTATCGCCACAGCATTTCTCTTTGGCGCATTATCCTTGTTGCTACCTATAATTTAATACAACTTCTATATTGCTTTGGAAAATGCCCTACGGCGTTTATGCTGAATATGGTCGAAATCGGCAAAGTTGGCAAGACTCTTATGGTTGGTTTCAAGAATTGCGGTCGTCTCAACTCGTTGAATACCATATTTTACGAAGTGTGGCGTCATCTCATCAAAGATTAGGGCAGTAACGCCCTTGTCCTGATAGTCGGGACGCACAGCAATAAGCAGTAGGTCGAAATCTGTCATCTTCTTCGCCCTCAACGCTTTGATAAGATAATACCACCCGAACGGGAACATACGACCTCGGCATTTACGCAACGCCTTCGAGAGCGATGGCATACCCAAACCCACGGCAATAATCTCATCTTTCTCGTTGGCAACCATCGTCACAAAATCGAAGTTGAGAATCGGGAAATACATCTTGCAATAGTACTGCTTCTGGCGCGGTGTCATCGGTTGATAGTTATACAACTTTTGATATGCCGAGTCGAGAACATCGAAATAGGTGTAGCCATATCTCTTCTTCAACTCTCTCGAATTTTTAACCTTTACGACATGTAGTCCGTAGCGACTCTCAACAATTTGCGCTACACGTTTCATCTTTTCAGGAGCCTCCGCAGGCGGAGTAATCTGGTACTCTATCCAATCCGCCTCCTTGCATAGCCCATAACGCTCATAGTGCGCCATATAGTATGGGTGAGTGTATAGGCTCGCCATAGGGGCATTATAGTTAAAACCCTCAATCAGCAGACCTTGGTGGTCGAAATCGGTAAAGCCGACAGGTCCATTCAGGCAGGTCATACCCCTCTCCCTGCCCCACTCGGCAACAGCATTGATAAGCGACTTGAAAACCTCGTAGTCATCTACGAAGTCGAACCACCCGAAGCGACACTTCTTAACGCCCCAAGCCTCGTTGGCACGGTGGTTTACAATTCCTACGATACGACCAACGACCTCGCCGTTGCGATAGGCCATATATATCACATACTCACACACTTCGAGTGCGGGATTTCCCTTCGGGTTGAAGGTGTTTATCTCGTCAAAAAATATTGGCGGACAGTAGTAGGGGTTACCCTTGTAGAGGTCTATTCCGAACTGCACAAAACGGCGCAGGTCGCGCTTCGATTTTACCTCTTTGATTAAAATGTCGTTTGGGTTGGTCATAAATTGGTTTGGGTTTCTTTTATTTCTATTTTCAGCACATCATCGGCACAAGGGCGTAAATAACTACGCCCGCAACTGCCGAGAGGATAATCATCAATATCGGATTTACTTTGCGATACGAGCCGTACATACAGGCGGCAAATAGCGCCCACGACCACACATCTGTAAAGTTTTCGTTTGCACCCGTGCGAGGGAACATCATCAACAACGCCGCCGAGGCGATCATTCCGACAACAATCGGAGTTACCGCCTTGACAACGGTCTGAATATAGCGATTGTCGCGGTGGCGAAGGAAGAATCTTGTCAAGAACAGCATCAGCGTCAGCGATGGCAAGCAGACTGCAAAGGTCGCAACCACCGAGCCACCTATGCCCGCTACGGTATAACCTATATAGGTTGCCGAGTTGATGGCTATTGGTCCGGGTGTAATCTGCGACACAGCAACAATATCGGCAAACTGCGTGGCGGTAATCCAACCTCGCTGCTCGACAATCTCGTTTTGGATAAGCGACAACATCGCATAGCCACCACCAAAGCCGAAGAAGCCTATCTTCAAGTAGGAGAAAAACAACTGCAAGTAAATCATAGCTGCACCCCCTTTCTGCCGTTATAAACTGCCA
This sequence comes from Alistipes sp., assembly GCA_017937805.1. Taxonomy (GTDB): domain Bacteria; phylum Bacteroidota; class Bacteroidia; order Bacteroidales; family Rikenellaceae; genus Alistipes. The sequence continues at coordinate 3,152 of JAGBCX010000023.1, forward strand.
TAGCGATACCCACTGCAACACCGCCTGCAATAAGGTACATTGGTGAAAACCCGAAGTACCACACAAGCACCGCCACCGCAACCGCAGTAGCGAGAAGATACCACTTCATACCCTTGACAAGTCCCATCAATGGAGCGACAATCAGAGCCACAACCGCAGGTCGCATTGCACGAAAGGCTGCATCGACATAGCGATTTTCGCGCACCTCGGCAAAGAAGAGAGCCAAGAGCAAAATCACAATAAACGATGGCAGCACCGTGCCGAGCGTTGCCGCCACAGCACCCGCTATGCCTGCCGTTTTATAGCCGACAAAGACCGCCGTATTTACGGCAATAGGGCCGGGTGTCGATTGCGCCAAGACGAGCATATCGACAAAATCTTTGTTATCAATCCACTTGTGGCGTTCGATAACTTCGCGCTGAATAAGCGGTATCATCGCAAAACCTCCGCCAAAGCTGAAAAGACCTATTTTGAAGAATGTTGTAAAGAGTTTCAGCAACATTTTCGGGGTAAACCTTACAAATTATTCACTATCGAAACCATATCCACCGCCACAACCGCTGCGGTCTCGGTGCGGAATCGCTGGGTGCCGAGGGTTATCTCCTCGAAGCCGTTTGCCACAGCCAACTGCACCTCCTCAGGCGAAAAATCACCCTCAGGACCTATCAAAATCAGAGCATCTTCGCCCTTGTGCAGAGTCGAAGCGAGATACTTTTTCTCCTTTACTGCATCGCCACAATGGGCAATAAATTTACGCCCTGCAAAATTTTTGCATACCACCTTGTTAAATGACGTAATCTCCGCCAACACAGGGTGATACGCCTTCAATGACTGCTTTACGGCTGCCGTTATGACCTTCTCCTCGCGCTCCGTCTTGATAACCTTGCGCTCGCTATGTTCGCTCAGCAAAGGAATAAACTCCGCAACGCCAATCTCTGTTGCCTTTTCCAAAAACCACTCGTAGCGGTCGATATTCTTAGTAGGCGCAACCGCCATAGTCAGGCGATAGGGCAATTTTTCAAACTCCTCGAAGTGTTCAACCACACGCACAAGGCAGTGTTTCTGATGTGCCGACACCACCTCGCAACGATAGAGCGAGCCTCGACCATCGGTGATATGGAGGGTATCGCCATCGCTCAAACGCAACACCTTAACGGCGTGGCGCGACTCCTCCTCGGAGAGGATATATTCGGGTGCAGTGAACTCTGCGGCGTAGAATAGTTGCATAACGATTGAAAAAGTATTATCTTTGCGTAGCAAAATTAGTAAAATTTATTGAAATGAAGCGCATACTATTTGTATTATCACTACTTATGATTGCACTTAACACCACTTTCTGCTCGAAGCAGGTGCAAAAGGAGGGTAATCCTCTCCTTGCTGAATTTGACACTCCATACGGAGTACCACCATTCGACAAAATCGAAGCAAAGCACTACAAACCGGCCTTCAAATATGCGATGTCGCTCCACAATGAGGAGATTGCAGCTATTCTCGCCAACAAGGAGGAGCCAACCTTCGACAATACGATTCTCGAATTGGACCGTTCGGGCATATTGCTGACAAACATATCGGAGTTGTTCGGCATGATGTGCGCTGCAATGAACAGCGAGGAGATGCAGGAGATACAGGAGGATATTATGCCTCGATTAGCTGCTCACTACGATGCTATCTCGATGAACGAGGAGTTGTTCAAGCGCATAAAGGTTGTCTACGACAAGCGCAACAGCACTGATCTCACAGCAGAGCAGATTCGTCTTACCGAGAAGATGTACGACGGTGCTGTGCGCCAAGGTGCATTGCTCAACAAGGAGCAGAAGGAGCGTCTGCAAAAGATAAACGAGGAGTTGTCGCTTCTCTCGGTGAAGTTCGACAACAACCTGCTTGCCGAAACCAACGATTTCGAGTTGGAACTCAAAGCCAAGGAGGTAAGCGAACTGCCAAAAGCAGTGCGTGATGCTGCGAAAGATGGCGACAACGAAAATAGATACATCTTTACACTCCACAAGCCAAGTCTTATTCCGTTTTTGACCTACTCGCAAAATCGTGAATTGCGCGAGAAGATTTACAAGGCATACCTCAATCGTGGCAACAACGAAAACAGCCACGACAACAAGGAGATAATCAACGATATGGTGCGTTTGCGCATCGAAAAGGCGAACTTGTTGGGCTATAAATCGTACTCCGATTATGTTATCTCGGAGCAGATGGCAGGCTCGCCTGAGGCAGTATATGCTCTGCTCGAAGAGATCTTCACCTCGGCAAACGAGAAGGCAAAGGAGGAGTTGGCCGAGATGGAGAAGATGTTTAAGCGTGACTACACCGAGAGCGATGCCAAGTTCGAGTCGTGGGATTGGTGGTACTATGCCGAGAAGGTTCGCAAGCAGAAATATAGTCTTAACGAGGAGATGATCTCTCCATATTTTGCACTCGACAATGTGCGTCAAGGAGCTTTCAACCTCGCAAATCGCCTCTATGGCTTAACATTTAGACCTATCGTAGTGCCACAGTATCATAACGAGGCCTCAGCATACGAGGTGCTCGATAGTGATGGCTCGCATCTCGGAGTTCTATATTTCGACTTCCACCCACGTGCAAGTAAATCGCAGGGCGCATGGTGTGGATACTTCCGCCGTCCCGGCTACGACCGCAACGGAAAGCGCATAACCCCTATCGCAAGTATTGTGTGCAACTTTACACGCCCTTCGGGCAACACTCCGGCACTGCTCTCGATAGATGAGGTTACAACTCTCTTCCACGAGTTTGGCCACGCACTCCACTTCCTCTTCTCCGATGTTCCTTATAATGGTTTGCTCGATGTTGAGGGCGATTTCGTAGAGCTTCCATCGCAGATTATGGAGAATTGGGCATTGGAGGAGGAGCTCTTAAAGACCTATGCTGTTCACTATCGCAACAACACCATTATAAACAACAACCTTATCGGGAAGATTCGTCGTAGCGCACAATTCAACCAAGGATTTATGACTACCGAATTGTTGGCTGCAGCCCTTGTCGATTTGGATATTCACTCGCTCACAAAGTACGAGAAATTGGATATTGACTCCTTTGAGTATAACGCCCTCTACGAGAAGCGCAAGATGATTTCGGAGATTGAGCCTCGCTATCGTCTTCCATACTTTGCTCACATATTCGCAGGTGGTTACTCTTCGGGATACTACTTCTACACTTGGGCAGAGGTTTTAGATAAAGACGCCTTTGCTGCTTTTGCAGAGACAGGCGATATATTCAACCGCCGAACAGCGCAAACGTTCCGTAAATTACTGTCAAGCGGTGGCAAGCGTGACGGAATGTCGCTCTATCGCGAGTTCCGAGGAGCCGAGCCAAGTCGCGAGCCACTACTCAAGGCTCGTGGTTTATGGGTAGAGCCCGAACCAACCGAAGAGGATGAAAATTTGAATAATGCAGAAACCAATTAATGTATAATTCTATGAAAAAACTATTTTTAATCATGACCGTATCAGCACTTCTCGGAGCTTGCGCAGGCGATGATATGCCAAAGGTGCAGCTGCCCGAGATTGACACCAACAATCCGTTGTTAGCCGAGTGGGACACCCCTCATGCTACACCACCATTCGACAAAATCTCGATTTCGGACTACGAGCCGGCGTTTGAAACCGCTATCGCAGTGAGTCGTGCAGAGATTGATGCCATTGTGAACAACCCTGCAAAACCTACATTTAAAAACACCATTCTTGCTCTCGAAAAGCAGGGCGAATTACTCGACCGCATCTCCTCTGTATTCTTCAACATCTTGGAGTGCAATACATCGCCGGAGTTGCAGGATATTGCAATGCGTGTACAACCAAAATTGACCGAACTCGGCAACGATGTATCACTCAACCCTGAGTTGTTCAAGCGAGTAAAGGAGGTTAACGACAACCCGGGCCTATTCCTCACAAAGGAGGACAAGAAGTTGCTCGAAAACACCTACAAGAGTTTCGTGCGTAGCGGTGCAAACCTTGCCGATGCAGAGAAGGAGTTGTATCGTCAATACTCTTCGGAGTTGTCTCAACTCACCTTGCAGTTTGGTCAAAACTCGTTGGCGGCAAACAACGCCTTCTCGCTCAACATCAAGTCGGCAAAGCAGGTTGAGGAGTTGCCTGACTTCGTAAAAGAGGGCTTGGCTATGGAGGCAAAGGCTCGTGGTCAAAAGGGTTGGACCGTAACTTTGAAGGCTCCAAGCTATGTTCCATTCGTAACCTACTCTTCACAGCGTGATTTGAAGGAGAAACTCTACAAGGCTCGTAGCACTTGCGCTATCGGTGGTAAGTTCGACAACACCGAGAATATCCGCAAGATTACCGACTTGCGTTTGAAGATTGCAAACCTTCTGGGCTATGAGTGTTATGCAGATTATGTACTCGATAATCGTATGGCCGAGAAGACCGAGACGGTAAATTCGTTCCTCGCAGAGTTGCTTTCGCAGACCAAGGAGTATGCCGACAAGGATTATCAGACAATCAACGAGTATGCTCACTCGCTCGGCTTCAATGGAGATATTCAACCTTGGGATTGGGCATATTATAGCGAAAAATACAAGAACGAGAAGTATGCCGTAAGCGATGAGGCGGTAAAACCATACCTCGAACTCGAAAATGTTAAGCAGGCTGTATTTATGCTTGCCAATAAACTCTATGGCTTGCAATTCAAGCCGGCTGAGGGTGTGGCAAAGTACCATGAAGACGTTGCTGTGTATGAAGTATCGGAGGAGAATGGAAAACATTTGGCAATTCTCTATCTCGACTTCTTCCCTCGCGACTCGAAGCGTGCCGGAGCGTGGATGACCGAGTTCCGCGGTGCAGAGGGCGATATTCGACCATTGGTATCGCTTGTAATGAACTTCACCAAGCCAACCGAAACCACTCCGTCACTCATCACATTTGACGAGTTTACAACCTTCCTACACGAGTTCGGCCACGCTTGCCACGGAATGTTGGCAAAGGGTAAGCACGGCTCGTTGAATGGCACAAATGTATTCCGTGACTTTGTGGAGTTGCCATCGCAGATTCTCGAAAATTGGGCTTACGAGAAGGAGTACCTCGACCTCTGGGCTAAACACTACCAGACGGGCGAGACTATGCCGGCTGAGTTAATCGAGAAGATTATTGCCGCTAAGAACTACTTGGCTGCATACGCAAATGTTCGTCAGGTATCGTTTGGCATGACCGATATGGCTTGGCATACAATCAAGGCCTCTTACGAGGGTAGCATCATTGAGTTCGAGAAGAAGGCTATGGCTCCTTCGCAGATTTTGCCGGTTGTAGAGGGTACAGCAATGTCGCCAACCTTCGGACACCTCTTCTCGGGAGGTTATGCCGCAGGTTACTACGGATATAAGTGGGCAGAGGTGTTGGCTGCTGACGGATACTCGCTCTTCACCGAGAATGGTATCTTCGACAAGGCTACCGCTGCAAAGTTCCGCACTCTGCTTGAATCGGGTGGCAAGGAGCACCCAATGGACCTCTACGTTGCATTCCGTGGCCATAAGCCTCAAACCAAGGCACTGATTGACCAGATGGGATTGGGCAAGTAGGACCTTCAAAGGCACAAAAAAAAGCAGACTTCGGTCTGCTTTTTTTGTTTTGCGAACTCTGAGCGTGGTCAAGGCGCAACCTAAGTAAGGGTTATTAAAGGCTATTAACGGCTAGTAAGGGTGCGCTTTAAGTTTTTTAACTACTCTCTACTCACTACTCTCTAATAAAAACCTCAACTATCTCCGATACTGAAGTTGCTCCTCTTTGATCTGTTGCAACTCGTACATTCTGTCACAATAGCGTGCCGCAGCCATAAAGTCCAAAGACTTGGCCGCACGCTCCATATCGTTACGCGCCTGCTCAATAAGAGAGTCGATATTTTCGCCGTAGTGGGCTGAGTTGTCGGCAACATATCGCTCGGGTGCCACCGTTGTATTATATAGGGCTTTCGTGTCTGTCAATACACCCGCTCCCTCTGCTCCCATATCGAGTAACGGGCTCGGTTGTGCGGTATTTCGTTTCGCCTGACGAGGCACAATTCCGTGTTCTATGTTGTAGCGAATCTGCTTTTCGCGGCGGCGATTGCTATCTTCGACTGTACGACGCATAGCCTCAGTACATGTCGAGCCATAAAGCACCACTCTACCCTGAGCATGACGAGCCGCGCGGCCTGCAACCTGAGTCATTGCGGTATAATTTCGCAAGTAGCCATTCTTGTCTGCATCGAAAATCGACACCTGCGACACCTCAGGTAGGTCTATACCCTCTCTCAAAAGATTTACACCACACAGCACATCGAACAGGTCGGCGTGCATATCCTCCAAAATCTGCACTCGCTCCAAAGTATCGAGGTCGGAGTGAATGTAACGACTTCGCACGCCCATCTTCTCAAGATATGCCGACACCTCTTCGCACATACGCTTCGAGATGGTCGTAACAATCATCTTCTCGCCACGCTTTACGCACTCCTCGATATCCTCCATCAATCGGTCTATTTGATGTGTCGAATCAACAACCTTCAACGCAGGGTCTATAATGCCCGTAGGGCGAATAAACTGCTCGACAACGCTATCTTCGCTTCGAGCAAGCTCGTACGAAGCCGGTGTAGCACTCACATATATCGTCTGCCCCACCATCGCCTCAAACTCCTCAAATCGCAATGGGCGATTGTCACGAGCCGCAGGCAATCGAAAGCCATACTCCACCAGATTCTCCTTACGCGAACGATCTCCTCCAAACATTCCGCGTACCTGCGGAACGGTAACGTGGCTCTCATCTATAATAAATAGAGCATCTTCGGGAAAGTAATCCAAAAGACAGAATGGGCGCATGCCCGGAGAGCGACCATCGAAGTAGCGAGAGTAGTTCTCGATACCCGAACAATAGCCCAACTCCTTAATCATTTCGAGGTCGTAATTTACGCGCTGCTCGATGCGCTTTGCCTCAACATCGCGTCCCTCTTTGGTAAAGAACTCTATCTGCTTCTCAAGGTCATACTCAATCTGCATAATTGCCTGCTCCACTCGTTGCTTACTTGGAACAAAGAGGTTCGCTGGATAGATATTTACACTCTCTAAACCATCAAGTCGTTGTCCCGTTTCGGCATCAATGCGCGAGATATCTTCAATTTCGTCATCGAAGAATGTTAAGCGATAGCAATGGTTGCCCACCGAGGAGCGAATGGTAATCGTATCGCCCTTAACACGGAAGGTCGAAGGTTCCAAATCGCCCTCAACACGGGTATATAAAATCTCTACAAGGCGATACATAAGGTGTTTCATCGCCATAACATCTCCCACCTTCAACTGTATCATCGTACTGTGGAAGTCGGCAGGATTGCCGATGCCATAGATGCACGAAACACTCGCCACGACAATAACATCGCGCCTACCCGACAGCAACGAGTAGGTCGCCGAAAGACGCATGCGGTCAATCTCGGCGTTTATGGCGAGGTCTTTTTCGATATAGGTATCGGTCGAGGGGATATATGCCTCGGGTTGATAGTAGTCGTAGTACGACACAAAGTATTCGACCGCATTATCGGGGAAGAAACTCTTAAACTCGCTATATAGCTGCGCTGCAAGAGTTTTATTATGGCTCAAAACAAGTACCGGACGGTTGAGTTGGGCGATGACATTTGCCATCGTGAAGGTTTTACCCGAGCCTGTAACACCGTGCAAAGTAGCAGTTGGCACACCCTTTTTGAGGTGTGCCACCAACTTATCTATCGCCTCGGGCTGATCGCCCATCGGCGCATAGTCCGATACGAGTTTGAAATCCATTCTTAAACTCTAAACAACTACTCTATCTCATCTACGCCATCGAAGAAGTATGGTGCATAGATGATACCATTCTTGTCGTAGAGCTTACGCAAGTGGTGGATACGACGAGCAAAGTCATCGAAGTTGCGCTCACCAATGGTCCAACCCACCTCGGCCGTAGCAGCCATACGAGGCAAGAGATTGGTCTGCACCTCCTCGAAGTTAGGGATATACTCGGTCCAAAGGTTTGCCTGAACACCTTTGATACGGCCATACTCCGACGGCTTCAATCCCTCGTATGGATCGAGGCTATAAGCCTTGCGAAGAGTGAGAATACGATTCTGGTGAATCATCAAGCCCTCCTTGTTCGAAAATGGACGCTTGGTCTGATAGTAGTCCATATAGCAGTAGTACTTCGGCGTGAGGATTACATCGTTGCCAAGCGAAATAGCCTGTGCGCGGTTCCTGTCGTTCCACAACATAATGGTAGCACTCTTATTGATACCGCCGTAGATAATCTCGTCCCAACCGATAACCTTGCGGTTATGCTTTGCGAGGAACTTCTCAACACGGTGCATAAAGTAGCTCTGCAACTCATTCTCGTCCTTCAAGCCCTCGTCAGCAATACGCTTCTGGCAGTGTGGGCACTCCTTCCAACGAACGCGTGGAGCCTCATCGCCTCCATAGTGGATATACTGCGATGGGAAGAGCTCTACAACCTCCGACAAAACACCCTCGATAAACTCGAAGGTACTCTCCTTGCCGATGCAGAGAACATCTTTGCTGATGCTCCAACGGGTACGAACCTCCAACTTCTCGCCACGACAACCGAGATATGGGTACGAAGCCACAGCTGCCACCATGTGACCAGGCATATCAATCTCCGGAATAACCTCGATATAACGCTCTGCTGCATACTTCACGATATCCTTAATCTCCTCCTGTGTGTAGTAACCACCATGAGGGGTTGCATCATAAACCTTCGATTGGCGATTGTGGCCCATGATAGTCTCCTTACGCCAAGAACCAACCTTGATAAGGTTTGGATACTTCTTAATCTCGATACGCCAGCCCTGGTCGTCGGTCAAGTGCCAGTGGAAACGGTTGAGCTTGTGGATTGCCATAATATCGATGTAGCGCTTAACCTCTGCTACGGTGTAGAAGTAACGGCACACATCGAGCATCGAACCACGGTGTCCGAGCAACGGCTTATCCTTAACCAACACACCCTCCAATGCGATACCCTTCTTGGTCACCTCGCCTGCCGAGATAAGCTGGCGAAGGCTCTGCAAGCCGTAGAATACAGCTGCCGGTGTACCTCCAACAATCTTTACTCCCTTAGACGAAACATGCAAGGTGTACTCCTCGGTTGCAAGCGACTTGTCGAGCGACAAGATGATGCCACCTTTCTCTGCCTGCTTAACATTGAGCTTTGCACCCAAGTCCTTCTCTACATACTCCACGAACAACTCCGCAGGGCGCACCAACTCTGCATCGGTAGCTGCAACCACGCTCTTAGCTGTTACCGTATAAGAGCCCTTTACAGCGGTAGCCTCCATCGGACGAGGAACAATTACCGTTTTGGCAGTTTGAGCAGAAACCACACATGTGGCACCAAACAGAAGTAGTGTCAAAAATAGTTTTTTCATAATGTTTGTAGTTTTTTTATTATTTGGAAATTTCGAAATATGTCAAATTACAACTCCGCATTTATAAGCGTACCGGTAGGGATATACTCCATCTCAGGCATCTTCAATATATCGCCATTAGCGATTGTAACACCCGAACTCTTCTTCTTGTCCATATAGTGTCCGGCACTATTGATTACGCGCACCGTAAATCCACTCTTATACTCCTGTGCCGGAACAACAATGAATATATCGGAATACTCCTCCAAAGTAAGGGTTCCCGTAACACGAACAGCGACCTCTTCATCAGATTGTTTCTGACTCGTAGGAGTGAGTGTTACACTATTGTAGTCAATGGTAAAATCTCCCGAAACCTGCTCCTTGTCATTACCCCAGAACTCGATTTTGCGAACTTCGTTATTTCTGGTAGGTTTTGCCCCCTTTTCGGCCTTCAATCTAAGATGTATAACACCTGCAAGGTGACTCAACTTGACAATATCCCCCTTTGCAGTGACACTTGTCGCCATTGGAAGAGTATTTGTTGCGAACGATGCCTCTCCGGCCTCCTGAATAGCCGGCAGGGTTACAGTTGTCGCATCTTTATAGAATGATGCAGGATAGAGAATATTTAGAGGGTAAGGAAGCTCCGAACCAAAATTGAAAGTGGCAACACCACTATTCTCAGGGGCCAAAACCGCCTCGTCCGAAACCTCTCCATTAGCCACTATGCGGTCGCCACTCGACCACAATATTTTACGAACACCATTCTCCGAGGCTCCTAACGAGGTTTTAGTCTGCTTAATGCCTACGGTTATAGTTGTTGTTCCCGACTGAGGAAGCACCACCTCCGACTCTGCGCTTTCACAACCGCAAATCGACAATAGCACCACAACAAGAGATATGTATGAGATACGCTTCATAACTGAGTTAGTTGTATTATCGTTAATATTAGTCCCAAGTATCTTCTACTTCGCGCATATCATCTACATACATGCCCCCTTCGGTGCCACTACCGGCAAAACCTCGCTCTGCACGAATACTCATAACGGAGATTTTTGGAGAATCATACTCCTCACGACTCGTTTTAATTACAACTTTCATAGTTATATCAAGTTTGGTTATCTTCGAACAAGCTAACTGTATCTGTACAAAGATAATCAAATTTTTAGAATATGTTGTATTTCTCTATGAAAATATTTTACGAAGAGCCTTCGGACTATCTATCTGCATCTATTTTGAGGCGTGCCACAACAGGATAGTGGTCCGACAACTTCACATCGTTATCGACCTCATAGGAGATTGTCTCAATCGAAGGGGAGACCAATATATTGTCTATTCGCAACAGACGATACTTTGTATCGTAGGTATAGACAAATCCATCGGCCATTTTTGAGAATGTGTCGTTAAAACCGCGAGCAATACGATTATAGGTGTAGGATAGAGGCACATCATTAAAATCGCCACAAACAATCGTCTTGTATGGTGATTTCTCTAAAAATGCAGCAATTGCATCTGCCTGCAAAGCACGCTTGCGATTATTGTCAACAAGTCGCTCCACGATACTGCGCAACTTCTCTTCGCGCTCCTTGTCGCGGAGGTATTCGTGTTTTTCGAGGAACTGCGTATCCTCCTGGCGTATAGAGGTCGATTGCAGATGAAGGCTCACAACCCTGACCGTATCATCTTTTATCTTCAAATCTGCCCAGACACAACCATTGCGAGCAACGCCATCTACTGTGCCACTGCGCAAAATCTTGTAACGGGAGAAGATTTGATTACCTGCTACATCGTTCTCAGCCTTTGTCGATTTATACTTTTCACACAAAACAGCAAGATTAGCTCTTCCCGACATCTCCTGCAAACAGAGTATATCGGGGTTGTGCTTATTTATATATTGTATCAATCCGTCATCTTTACCCTCAAGAACATTGTACGACAGAACCTTCGTATATCGACGTTCGCTATACGAAGTATCGTACTTACGCTCCAAGTCCAATTTGTAGTATCGCGACAGATAGAATAGTCCCAACACCACCGTAACAATCATCACCGAAGCTCGATACCATCGCCAGCGCACTATCCAATATAACATCACCACAATATCGAGCAGATAGATTATCGGAGCGCCTAATGCCACAACCGACAACACTCCACTCTTTTCGGGTGATATGTATTGACATACAATAGTAGCGACAGTACAAAATACCAACAATACCATAGCGAGAGATACTATCGTATCAAGCAGAAACAGAGCAAGTGTCTTTCCGCTATACACTTTGCTCTTGCGTCTTTTCTTGCGACTTATACTATTTGAGTAGTACTCCGCCATAATCTTTAGAAGAATATTTTACCTCGCTTGCGCCACCAGAAGAGTAGTGCCAAACCCCACAACATACCGCCTACATGGGCAAAGTGGGCAATACCCGTATTCACACCCGACCAGCCGAGGGCTATCTCCAACACAGCGTAGCCCACGACAAACCATTTCGCCTTAATCGGGAAAGGAAGCGGCATGATGTATATCTGATTGTTAGGGTGCATAACGCCAAAGGCGAGCAACAATCCCATAACGGCACCCGAAGCACCCACCAAGCGGAAATATATCTCACCCGTAAGGGCTGCAATACCCATCTGCAACAGGGCTGCACCAATACCGCAGACCATATAGTAGGTAAGAAAACGCTTCGAGCCGAGTTCATACTCCAACGTGCGACCGAACATCCACAACGCAAACATATTCGAGAAGAGGTGTCCGAAGCCTCCGTGCAGGAACATATAGGTTACGAATTGGTAACTATGGAAGTATGGCGCACCCACCCACCACAATTGCAGATACTCCGCGCAGAAGTGATTTACGGCAGGAATCAACGACATTGCCAAGTATATTACACAGTTGGCAATTATAAGGTTTTGCACCACAGGGGGTGTCTTGAAATAGGGGTTCATAGAAACAATTTACTCTAACATATTTTTGATATCCGACACACCAAGCGAGGTGATGATGCGCTTGCCAGCCGGTGTATAGCTCTCATTTGCCGCCAAAATCTGAATGGTGAGTCGCTCTGCCTCCTCCTGTGTAAAGCGAACTGCACCGACCGTAGCACTATGTGCCAAAGTTTGCGCCAGCGCATTACGGCGCAACTCCACAGCCGACTGCGGCAGTTTAAGGCTCTGCAACAGGTCGTAAACAGCACGGTCGAGCTGCTCGGTACTTACATCGGCAGGTATACCGAATACCTCCACCGTGTTGCCCTCACGAGCCTTGATATCAAAACCAAGAGCAGCGAAATCTACGGCATACTCCTCCAAGAGGTCAAACTCCTCCTCAGTCAAGGTGAGCAACTCAGGGAAAAGCAGTTGTTGCGACACCGAATGACCGCTATGCAAAGATGTTGCATAGTGGTTATAGAGCAACCTTTCATGCGCTCTCTGCAAATCCACAAGCACAATCTTCGATACGAATGTCACAACGGCATATCGACCTCCGCAGAGCGAGATATTCAGCGGCTCTTCTCGGCTTGCGATATCCAATCCCAACGACTGCTCCTCGCCATCACTCGACTCAAAGTAGTCAAAATCGGTATCTGTCGCCTTTTGACCAACACCAAACTCTGCCGATGTTGCAACATCGAACTCCGAAGATAGTTTCGGTATTGCCGACCACTCACTGCTCGCAGCCGAAGCACCACTCTCCACCGACTCATAGTTCTCGGCAAAAGGGTTGTAGTTATCCTTTGTCGTGGCACGAGGCTCGGCATATCGCACACCCATTGTTGCAACGGGAATATCAACCACCTCCTCCGCCTCAAAGTCTATCAGCGGCATTGCGCCATTCTTGGCGAGCGTTTCGCGTACTGCGGCATTCAGAATCTGCCACAACGCCTCGTTGTCAGCAAACTTAACCTCAGTCTTTTGGGCGTGAACATTGACATCGACACGCTCCGCATCGACCTCTATATAGAGGAAGAACGATGGATAACCCTTTTCGGGAATAAGTTTCTCGTACGCCTTTGTAACCGCCTTATTAAGATATGGCGAACGGAAAAATCTTCCATTCACGAACATATACTGCTCACTCGAATTGTTACGAGCCGTTTCGGGGCGACCGACATAGCCCTTGACCTTGGCGATGGTCGTCTCGACATCGACCTCCAACAAGTTGCGTCTTGTGGCGTTGCCCATAATGCCCACAATACGCTCCACGAGCGAAGATTCGGGCAGAGAATATATTGGTGCGCTATTGTTTAAAAGCGTACACGCCACCTCGGGGTGACAGAGTGCCACACGGCGAAATTCGCGCTTAATATCCGAAGACAATGATGACTCCTTGCTATTTATAAACTTTCTTCGTGCAGGAGTGTTATAGAAGAGGTTGCGTACCAAAAATTGCGAGCCGACAGGTGCTGCCGTAGGGGTTTGCGACACGAACTCACCACCATTTATGATGGTCTGAGTACCCACCTCGCAATCTGCCTGACGGGTTATCAACTCCACCTGCGACACTGCCGATATGGAGGACAGAGCCTCGCCACGAAAACCGAATGTATGCAGAGCGTAGATGTCGTCAAGCGATGTAATCTTGCTTGTTGCATGGCACTCAAACGCCATACGCGCATCTACGGGCGACATACCTCGACCATTGTCGATAATCTGCACAAGGTCGCGACCGCCATTTACATAGTTTACGGTAACCTCCGTAGCACCTGCGTCTATGGCATTCTCCATCATCTCCTTCACCACCGATGAAGGGGATTCGACAACCTCGCCTGCCTTGATTTGGTTTGCAACAATTTCGGGTAGTAACTTAATGCAATCTGCCACCTCTACTCCTCCTTATAATCGTTTGGTACTATCGTAATTGGTGTGTATGGGTTGAACTCCTCTATCTCCTGCTGCGCCTGCTCCTCTGGCGAAGTGCGAGCCGTCGAGAAAGCCTCCACAATTCGCGGATAGAGCATATAGATAATTATCACCAGCACCGCAAAGAGCATCAAAAACATCATCGAAGGTGTCTTGCGACCACCCTCGTTGCTGCTCTTTGCTGCACGCCTTGCATCGCGCTGCGTGCGGATATACTGCCCCGGCTGATACTCCTGCCCCTCCTGCTCGGAAGATGTTCCGTGCAGTTCTCGGCGGCGCTGCTCACGGCGCTCCTTCTCAGGATCGTAGTAACGCGGAATATAGCGAAACTTATTGGCGTGCTTCTTTACAGGTGAAAATAATCCCATAGTTCTTTTTCAATTAAGAGTTGAGAATTAAGAATTGAGAATTATCTTTTTCAACTACTCACTACTCTCTACTCACTACTCACTTATCGAAAAAAGTTTTTCATTCGCTCGAATATATTCTGGTTTTCGACACTCTCCGCCTCCTTGAAGTGAGGTTTGTCGGCCAACTTCTTGACCAACTCCTTCTCCTCGGAGGTGAGCGATGTAGGGATAGTGATATCCACCACAACCATAATATCTCCTCTGCCATAGCCATTTACATCAGGCAAGCCCTTGCCACGCAGACGCAACACCTTACCGGCGTGTGTTCCTGCGGCAATTTTAATCTTCGCCTTGCCCTCGATGGTCGGCACCTCAACCTCACCACCAAGAATTGCCGTAGCAACCGTAATATTGAGGTTGTGAATAAGGTTATTACCATCACGCATAAGTTCGGCATCATGCTCCTCCTCGATAACGACAATCAAGTCGCCATTGATACCGCCATGACGAGCTGCATTACCCTTGCCCGACACCGTGAGAGCCATACCCTCACCAACGCCTGCCGGTACATTTATCTCGATAACCTCCGAATCACGAACACAGCCTTCACCACCGCACTTGTCGCACTTCGCGGTGATAATCTTACCATCTCCGCCACATGTTGGACAAACCGACTGCGACTGCATACGGCCAAAGAAGGTGTTTTGCACCGTCACAACATATCCTGAGCCACCACAATTTGAGCAGGTTGAGTATGACGAAGCATCTTTTGCTCCACTGCCACCACACTTGTCGCAAGCGATGTACTTATTGACCTTTATCTTCTTGGTTGTGCCGTTGGCAATCTCGGCAAGTGTGAGTTTAATACGCACTCGAATATCTGAGCCACGATTAACGGTGTGACCACCGCGCGCACCACCGCCGAAACCGCCGCCAAAGCCACCACCAAAGTGACCGCCAAAGATGTCGCCAAACTGCGAGAAGATATCCTCCATCGTGAATCCTCCGCCGCCAAAACCACCGCCAAAGCCTCCTGCTCCACCGGCACCCGACATTCCTGCATGACCGAATCGGTCGTAACGAGCGCGCTTCTCCTCGTTCGACAATACATCGTACGCCTCGGCAGCCTCCTTGAACTTCTCCTCAGCCTCCTTGTCGCCCGGATTTTTGTCAGGGTGGTACTTGATAGCCGCCTTACGATAGGCCTTTTTTATCTCATCGGCATTGGCGTTCTTCTCAACGCCTAACACCTCGTAGTAATCTCTCTTTTCTGCCATATTATTTAGCCGTTAGCCATTGGCAATTAGCCATTAGCTTTTTAGTTTTCCGTTTTAATCCCACTGCGTGGGCTTTTCACTGCTCCGTCTCGGCATAGTCTGCAAGCAGCCTCTGCTCTCGACTTAATCGCAGCGGTCCGTTTTCCGTTTTCAGTTTTCAGTTTTCCGTTCTATTCGCCTACAACAACCTTTGCGTAACGAAGCACCTGCTCGCCCTGCTTATAGCCACGTTGTACAACATCTATAACCTTGCCCGACTTCTCCTCGCCTGCAGCAAATCGTGCCACCGCCTCGTGCAAATCGGCATCAAACTCCTTCTCTTTTGCCTCAATCTCCACAACACCCTTCTGTCGCATAATGTCGACAAACTTGTTGTAGATAAGTTTTTCGCCCTCGCGCAACGCCGTAAGGTCCTCGCTCTTTTCCGATGCAGCAATAGCGCGCTCCATATCGTCAAGCACAGGCAAAATAGCCTTCCAAACATCGCTACCACCCGACTCGATAAGAGCCATCTTCTCGCGCAAAGTACGCTTGCGGAAATTGTCAAACTCGGCTTGTAGGCGTAGATACTTATCTTTCCAATCGGTCTCCTCAGCCTTTGGAGCCTCCTCTACGGTCTGCTCCTCTGCCTGTTCCTCTGCCACTGTGTCAGTCTCGTCTTTCGACTCCTCTGCCATATTGGCACATGGCTCTCCCTCACAATTAGGGTAGCCCTCACCATCTACAAACCCTTCTTTCTCTTCAACAACCTGATTATCTGCTTGTTTCTTTGTCATATCTCTAAATTTTATCGTTCTCTGCTATAGTAATAACGCAAAAGATGTACCGTTTCAACCCACCCGTTAGAAGAGGTTATCGTACATCGATTGGCTCTTATCGTACTTCAAGTCGGCAAGCGAAGCCGCCTTAACTCCAATATTGAAACTCCAACTGCGGTGCATGCCGAACGGAATCCACACGAACGACATCTGCCAACAGTGCAAATCTCGCGTTATGGAGATGGAAGTGGTAGTCAACTTTCGATTCTGAATATCAAATCCCGAAGTAAATGTAATACCCGTCTTCGGCGTCAGATTGACACTACCATTGAAACCTATCGTCTGCGACACATTCTTCTTGTAGCCCGTAGTGCCGTTGTTCGTATAGGATATTCCGTAACTTATGACATAGTTAAATCCGATGTTCCAAGGTATCGAGAAATCGTAGTACGAACTCGCCATATAGTGCCTTCGCAACGTAGGGTCCATCAATCCATAAGGATCGGAGAATGGGTTGAAGTACTCCGGAGGTATGGAGTTGATATCGTTGGCCGCAGGAGTCGACTTATCCTGTCGCGACTTGAACGTATAACCAAAACTCCAACCTGTACTTGTAACACGACCGAGTCGTCCTCGCTTAATCATCAACTTGTTGATACGCACACCTTGTGGTGTAACCTCGTAAGGGTCGAGTGTAAGCGAGAGGTTCAAACCAAAGTTGCCGTATATGGTGGTACGGAACGAAATAGGCAAATTCGACAAACCGAGCGAATCGGCAAGGAAGTTATACGAACCACTGATACGTATCTCGTCAATAAGTTTAACCTTCTTCACACCCGAAGTATCACGCTTACTCAAAACCTTCATTTCGAGTGACTGCGAGAGCGAGAAGTTCAAGTTTGCCTGCTGTCCCGAACCCGGCACTCCATACGGCTGATTAGAGTATGGTGAATAGACCTTGTAACTACCGAGAGAGTCGGTCTGCACCGTTTCGTAGAAGCCATATTTCTGCTGGCTGAAATCGGGAGCATACGAAAATCCGATTTGCGGTGTTATGGTGTGGCGTACCGCCTGTACTTTTGCCGTTTTACTCTTCATTTGCCACATTCCATAGATTGTGGTGTTTGCCGAAATAGAGGCGTTATAGTTGTAGATACGGTAGAATCCATACTCCGGATCGAGAGTCAATGTTTTGTTCTGCTCAGGATCCCACACCTGCTTCTGACGCGAGAAATACCAACGCTCCGAGTAGTTGAATGAAGGAGAGATGTTGATATATTTGAAGAGATTTATCGAAGTTGACACAGGTAGTGTGTGCTCCACACCATTACGCATATTTTTCAATGTCTGCAGTGTGAAGATGTCCTTCTCGGGAGACGACACAGAGTTTGTAAGCTTTGCCGAATAGGTAAAACCAATCTTCTCGTACCAACGCTGCTTACCCATAGCCTCCTTGCGTTTGAATGGATAGACTCGCGCCACGTTGAACACGATATTAGGCAGGGTTACAGCCAACTGTTTGGTTTGAGAGTTCTGCGACACCGACAAGTTCATCGAGAGCGAGAATGGAGTACCGGCCCAACTCTTCGCATACGAGATAGAGGAGTTGGTTTGAGTGGCAAGAATGTCGTTAAGTGTTGTTGCCGAGTATTTCGAATAACCACTTGACGAGAGGTTTACCGATGCCGAGAATGTCGAACCCGGATTTGCCTTAGGGTCTTGCGAGTGTGTCCATGTCAAACGGAAGTTGTTCTGCTTAATGTAGTCTGCTTCGCCCTTATCACCCGTCTTTATCGCCGAGAAATCGAAGTTTACACTTCCGTTATACTTATATCGCTTGACATAGCGAGATGAAGCATTCACCTCCCACGAGCCGAGAGTATAGAAGCCTCCCGTGAGGGCAAGGTCGATGTGTTTGCTCAAAATGAAGTAGTAGCCCAAACCTCGGATAAAGAATCCTCGCGAGGCATCTTCTCCGTATGACGGCATCAACAAACCCGACTTCGGTCCGAGATTTACGGGGAAGAATCCCTCCGGAATACAAGCAAAGTAGATTGGTACATCGTGCATAACCAAATAGGCCGGACCCGTAATAATCTTCTTGCCCGGAATAACTTTCGCCTTGGTCATGGCGAGGTAGAAGTGAGGATTATCCGTATGGTCACAAGTGGTATATTTACCATGACGAATATTGATTGAGTTATCCGGCATCTTCTTAATCTGTCCGCCGACCAGCCAACCATCACCCTCCTGAGTTGCTACGCCCTGAATAAACGCCTTTTTCGATCCAAAGTTGTAGGTTATGGTATCCATAGTATAGGAAGAACCGCCCTCTTTGAAGACCGGATGTGTATTTTTAGGCTGGCCCTCAACTGTATCAGCCTTTCCGTACGCATATATCTCCTTGGTTGCCATATCTATCTGCATATAATCGGCCTGCAAACCCATATTCTCGTAGTTTACATTTCCCTGATTGTAAATATGGACCTTCTTGTTCAGCACATCATAGTAGAGCGAATCGGTATTCTTTCCGGTGATAATCTGCTCTATCATCGAGCCACTCTTCTTGTTTGCAGTAGAGTCGCTCTGCAACATAGGATTGGTGGCAAGACTATCCGGTTTCGATATTGTATCACGCACCGGCAATGGAGCAAGGGTGTCGCGTTGCGGTTGCGATTGTGATTGCGACAAAACGGAGTCGCTCAACCGTCTTGAACGACGAGAGCTTCGGGTTATTCGACTATTTCTTGGTTTGGAGTCGTCAGCCACAGGCTTTATGACGGGTGCAATGGAATCGCTCTTGCGGGCCTGTTCCAGCACCTGCTCCGAGAGTGGCCTCGGAGTGGCAGAGCCAAGCACAACATGAGCTATCGCCAAGGCGACAACCGACAAAACCAGATATTTCAGCCTAAAATGTTTCAAAAATTCCAAAATTTTTCGTACCTTTGCCGACAAGTCGGCAAAAACGCCTAAAAAACCTCGCTCATACGCACAGGTACGCGTTTTTTCGGCGCGTAAAGATAGTGAAAAAAGTGTATATGACAAACTTTATGGCCAACTTTCGACCTTTGCACATACTTTTAGTATCGCTGATGACCACATTTGCACTGCTACTCCCTAACAACGGATTTGGAGCAGAAAATGTTGCGCAGGGTGTAAAAGTTATTGTCATTGATGCCGGTCATGGAGGTTCTCGCTTTCCCGGCGCAGGCTACAACGGCATCGCTGAAAAGGATATCAATCTGCAAGTTGCGCTCAAACTTGGTGCGTTAATAGAAAAAAACCTGCCAAATATAAAGGTTGTGCAGACTCGCACCGTTGACAAGCACTTCTCGACCGTTCTCTCGGAGGATTTGCAGGCTCGTGCCGACATTGCCCACAAGCACAATGGCGACCTCTTTATCTCGATACACTCCAACGCTCACCGCAATAGTGAAGTGCGAGGTGTCGAAACCCTGATTATGGGCGAGACTTCGATGGAGCAGCGAGTAAATCAGAACGCACTCTACCTCAACAACAAGGAGGAATTGCTCGATATGTCCGACCAAAAGACCGCGACAATAGTTCGCGCCTACATTCAAAATCTGCAATTCACCTACGGAGAGTATAGCGAGATGATGGCACGCCTTATTCAAGAAGAGTATGTGAAGCTCGGTTACAACAACCGAGGTGTTCGCAAACAACCTCTGAAAGTCCTCTACGCAACAGATATGCCGAGCGTATTGACCGAGATTGGCTTTATGTCCAATCCTGCCGATTTGAAGCACATCACCTCCGAAAAGGGGCAAAAGGAGATTGCAGGGGCTATCTTCAGAGCCATAAAGAGATATGTAGAGAATGTAAATCGCGCGCTGCTAATCGATGGTGCTACGACCGCGCAACCTATCGCTCCGCAACAGCCAAAAGTTCAGACAAAGGAGCAGACAAAGGAGCCGGTTAAGGAGAGCGCGAAGCCAAAAGCAAAGGCTCAACATTCGGTTAAGCGTTATGCCATTCAACTGATGGCGAGTGTAAAAAAGATTCCGACCACACACCCCGAATTAAAGAGTCTGCGAGGTAAGGTTTGGATATTGGAGAGTGGAAGCACTTTGAAATACAAGTACTGCTACGGAGATTTCTCCGACAAGGCCACTGCACAAAGGCATATCGAGGCGGTGCGCAAGGATTTTCCGCAGGCATTCATCATAACGTTTGAAAAATAGATGTGTAACATAAAAATATTTCAAAGATGAGAAAAGAGGTAAAAATTGGAATCTATTCGGTCGTGATACTCTTATGTGCATGGGCCGGTATCCGTTTTTTGAGTGGTCTTGACGTATTCGGACGCACTCGCAACTATACGGCTCACTACGAGCAGGTTAATGGCTTGCAAGATGCTGCTGCCATAGTTATTAACGGCGTAAAAGTTGGTCAGGTTACGAGTATAGAGTTGAACAAAGAGCAGGGTGGCGTAGATGTAAATCTCTCTGTAAGCAAAGATTACAACATTCCGACCGACTCGAAGGCGATGATGTTCAGCGCAGGTTTGATGGGCGGAAAGTCTATCGAGATTAAACTTGGCGAGGCTGCCGAATATCTCAAAAATGGTGACTCTATCCAGACGGGTGTAACTCTCGATATGTTCGACACTTTGGCAAACGAGTTGGGTGATATCAAGGTGCGCGTTGCGACCTTGCTCGACAACCTCAACCAGACCGTTTCGGGTGTTGATAGTCTTATTGACGACAACTCGAAAAACCTCACAAAGAGTATCGCAAGCCTCAACGCAGTTATGGCTGATTTGAAGAAATCGAACATCATCGGCAATATTGATGGTTTCTGCGCTACGCTCAACCAGAATGGTGCGAAGTTGGATAGCATTATCACCGACATCAACTCGGTAACTCACGCCTTGAACGAGCAGCAGAGTGGCGAGAAGTTGGCGCAGGCAATTGCAGAGGTCAATACCTTGTTGGCAAAGATTAACAGCGGCAACGGCTCTATCGGCAACCTCGTGTCTGACGAGAAGTTGTACAAGGAGTTGGCTCAGGCATCTCAGAACTTGTCGGCATTGTTGGCCGACTTGAAGGAGAATCCGAAGCGTTATATCAATGTAACCGTATTTGGTAAGAAAACCTACGAGGAGAAGCAGGCTGACAAGGCTGCAAAGGCTGCCGACAAAGCGAAGAGAAAGGCAAATAAATAGACGAAGGAGAGTTAAGAGCGGGAAATTAAAACCTAAGGCGCTCCCTATAACCCCTATTGCCCCTATAACCCCTATTTAGGTTGCGCCTTGATAAGGGCAGGGGTTCGGAAAACAAAAAATGAAAACGGTAATCTACCCCAATAACTTCGAGGCGAAGATTGGTTTTACGACCATTCGAGAGCAGGTTGTTGCATTGTGTACGATGCAACACGCTCGCGAACTGCTCAAAAGCGAGGGATTTACCGCTATTCGCAAAGAGATAGAACACCGACACGCCCTCGCCGAGGAGATGCGTCAAATTCTCCTCTCCGAGCGTGAGGCTCCGACTGACGAGTTCTACGACATTGCCGAGATTGTCGAGAAGGCAAAGGTCGAGGGTACATTTTTGGAGGTCGCAGAGGTTGTGCAGTTGGGCAAGGCTTTGATTTCAGCTGGCGACTTTGTGCAGTTCTTGCATAGGAGCAATGCCGAGCAGTATTCCACTCTCACCGCACTTGCAAAACCTGTCAAGGCGTTGTGGAATATCGTTGCGGATATTCGCCGCATTATTGACGACAAGGGGGTTGTTCGTGATGGTGCATCGGAGGAGTTACGCCAAATCAGGGCGCAGATACGCCGCCACGAGGGACAAGTATCGAAGCGACTGCAAGCGATTTTACAGTCGGCAAAGTCGAGTGGTATAGTCGAGAGCGATGCTTCGATTTCGATTCGCGAAGGTCGTGCCGTAATTCCCGTTACGGCAGCAAACAAGCGCAAACTCAACGGCTTTATCCACGATGAGTCGGCTACGGGCAAGACCTTCTATGTCGAGCCTGCCGAGGTTGTGGAGTTGAACAATATGCTGCGCGAGTTGGAGTACGAGGAGCGCAGGGAGATTGTACGCATATTGACCGCCTTTACCGATGTGGTACGCACCGACATCAAAGATGTAGAGCGCACCGAGGAGTTTATGGCGGTGGTCGATATGGTACGCGCCAAGGCTCGTTGGGCTATCGAGAATGGCGCAGGGCGACCAATAATATCAGATGATGAACGCTTGGTGCTCCGCACGGCAAAACACCCTCTATTGGCGCAGTCACTCAAACGCCAAAAGCGCGTTATCGTTCCGCTTGATGCCAAACTCGATGCTGAGCAACGAATAATGGTTATTTCCGGACCAAATGCGGGAGGAAAGTCGGTGTGCCTCAAAACAATAGGTCTGTTGCAGTATATGTTCCAATGTGGCTATCCGATTACTGCATCAGAGGTTAGCGAACTGCCTATATTCAGCAAGATTTATATAAACATCGGTGACGAACAATCCATCGACAACGACCTCTCGACCTACTCTTCGTACCTCTTGAATATGAAGGCGATGGTGGCAGGGGCAGATGCAAAGACGATGGTTTTGATTGACGAGTTTGGCTCGGGAACGGAGCCCGTAATAGGCTCAGCCATTGCCGAGGCGATACTCGAAAAGTTGGTGGCAAGTGGTTGCTATGGCGTTATCACCACCCACTACTCCAATATCAAATACTACGCTTCAAATCACGAAGGCGTATCGAACGGAGCGATGATGTTCGATGTGCAGAATATCCGCCCTCTGTTCCGCTTGGAGTGTGGTAAGCCGGGTAGTTCGTTCGCGATAGAGATTGCTCGCAAGATTGGCCTTCCGGAGGATATTATAGCCTCTGCAAAAGAGATAGCCGGCTCGGAGCATATAGACCTCGAAAAGCAGTTGCGCGAGGTGGCTCGTGACAAGCACTATTGGGCACAGAAGCGTGAGCGCATACGCCAAACCGACCGCAAGGTCGAGGAGATGGAGCAGGTGCTGAGCGAAAAACTATCGAATATTCGCGAGGAGCGCAACCGCATTATCCACGAGGCGAAGGCACAAGCCAAAGAGTTGGTTGCCGAGGCTAATCGCCAAATCGAGAATACTATTAAGGGTATCCGCGAGGCGCAAGCCGAGAAAGAGCAGACCAAGTGGTTACGCCGAGAGTTCGAGGAGTTCCGCGAGGAGATTGAGGCGGATAACTCCGAGGCAAATGAGCGCATAGAGCGTGAAATGGAGCGACTTCGCCGCCGTCAGCAGAGGCGTGAGGAGCGCAAAAACAACCCTGCCGAGCCTAAACAAGAGGTTGCGCAACCTACAAAAAAGGCTCTGCCATTGGAGGTCGGAGCAAAGGTGCGCCTTATGGGGCAGAATGGCGTGGGTGTAGTGAAGGAGATTCGTGGCAAGAGGGCACAAGTGGCCTTCGGTGCTATTTTGACGACGGTCGAGGTGTCCCGTTTGGAGGTTATCTCCTCGGCGGAGTACAAGCGAGCAACACGCCCCGAAACGCCTCGCACAGTGATTTCTGCCGATATATCGCAACGCCGACTCAACTTCACCTCCTCGATAGATATTCGTGGCGAGCGTGTTATGGAGGCATTGGAGAGGGTGCAAACCTTGGTCGATGATGCACTTATGGTGGGCGTTAGTAGTGTAACCATTCTGCACGGCAAGGGCACCGGAGCCTTAAAAGAGGAGGTGCGCCGTTATCTTCGCTCGTTACCACAAGTGGCGAGTGCCGTAGATGACCACCCTGACAGAGGAGGCTCAGGCATAACAATAGTAACTTTCAAGGAGTAAGCAATGAGATATCACCTATCGGAAATAGCACAAATTGTCGGAGGTCGCCTTGCAGGGTGCGACTTGGAGGTTGCATCAGTGGCTACCGACAGTCGTTCGTACGCCCTGACGCACGACACCCTTTTTGTGGCGATGCAGGGCGTTAATCACGATGCTCACGACCATATCGCAGAGGTCGCAGAGCGAGGTATCAAGGCTTTTATGGTGGAGCGCGAAATCGACCTTGCAGAGGGTTGTGGTGCTATTGTAGTTGAAAATTCACTGACAGCATTGCAGGCTTTAGCAACGCATCACCGCAACCAATTTAGAGGTACGGTAGTAGGTATTACGGGCTCAAACGGCAAGACCACCGTTAAGGAGTGGATTGCGCAGTGCGCACCGCACGATGCAAAGATTTTCCGTTCGCCACGCAGTTACAACTCGCAGTTGGGAGTGGCGTTGTCGCTCCTGATGTTGGAGAACTCGTACGATGTGGCGATTATCGAGGCGGGAATATCGCAAAAGGGAGAGATGGAGCGACTCTACAAGATGATTGCTCCCGACATGGTGATTTTCACCTCGATAGGCGATGCCCACGAGCAGGGATTTTCCTCTTTGGAGGAGAAGATTGACGAGAAAGTTCTCTTGGCGCAGACAGCAGCCGATATAATATACCACTCGGCATACATTCAGTTGGCAGAGGTTGTCGAAAAGCGATTTGACAATCGAAACCTTGTCGATGCCGCCACTACGGCACAAGTGCCACAGATGACCGACAAGGCCTCTCAACACAACGCTGAGATTGTCGCAGCATTTTTTGCCGAAATGGGGTATGAGATGCCCGACTTCACGCAGTTGCAACCCGTAGCTATGCGTTTGGAGGTTAAGCAGGGTATCGACAATTCGATAATTATTGACGATTCGTATAGCGCAGACCTCAATTCGCTATCCATTGCGCTTGACCACCTTCGCTCGGTAGCAGGAGGTCGCAAAAAGGTGCTTATCCTCTCGGATATTCTGCAAAGTGGCGATGAAAACATCTATGCAAAAGTTTTGCATATGGTGCGCGAAGCGGGCGTAGATACATTTGTAGGCATTGGTGATGGGTTGATGAAGGCGCGTAGTGAGTTTGGCGATAGCGCACTCTTCTTTGCATCGGCAGAGGAGCTTTTATCGAATATCGCCAAATTGGATATCGCCAACTGCGCCGTATTGATAAAGGGAAATCGTGCCAGCCGCTTGGAGCGAATTTCACACCGCTTGGAGCAACATAGCCACACTACCGTTTTGGAGGTTAATTTGCAGGCTATGGCTCGCAACATCAACTACTTCCGTTCGCAGATAGGCACATCGACACGCCTTGTGGCTATGGTTAAGGCTTCGAGTTATGGAGCGGGAGAAACCGAGGTTGCGCAAATGTTACAAAAGCAGGGCGTGGCGTATCTCGCAGTGGC
The DNA here is from genome assembly GCA_017937805.1 of Alistipes sp. Taxonomy (GTDB): domain Bacteria; phylum Bacteroidota; class Bacteroidia; order Bacteroidales; family Rikenellaceae; genus Alistipes. Next base: position 29,010 of record JAGBCX010000023.1, read on the forward strand.
ATTTGCCGATGAGGGTGTGGCGTTACGAGAGGGAGGTATCACGATGCCTATCGTGGTGCTAAATGCCGATGATGCAAGTTTCGACATGATGATTGCCCACTCGTTGGAGCCCGAAATATACTCGTTCCGTTCGCTCGCATCGTTTGTGCAGGCGGTGGAGCGTGCCGGCGAGCGCAACTACCCTATACATCTGAAAATTGATAGCGGAATGCACCGCCTCGGCTTTGCGAAAGAGGATATTACGAACCTATGCAAAAATCTTGCACAGGTGGCTCAGAGTGTGCGTGTGACCTCGATTTTTACCCATCTTTGCGTAGCAGACGATACTGCACAAGATAATTTTTCGCATCAACAAATCGCGGAGTTCGACCATATCAGCACCGCCATTATGGAGTCGTTGCCGTACCGCCCACTGCGCCATGCTGCGGCTTCGGAGGCGATGTTGCGATTCGAAGAGGCTCGCTTCGATATGTGCCGACTCGGAATTGGTCTTTACGGTTTTTCGACAACCGCAGGCGAGGCATTGGAGCCTGTTTCGACACTCCGCACTCGCATAGTACAGATTCGCACCCTCCACAAGGACGACACCGTGGGATATGGTCGCAACGGTAAAATAGAGAAAGAGAGCCGTATCGCCACCATTCCTGTCGGCTATGCCGATGGCTTGAACCGCCACCTCGGAAATGGTGCGTGGGAGATGATTGTAGCGGGCAAACGAGCAAAAACGGTAGGTAATATCTGCATGGATAGTTGTATGATAGATATCACCAACATCGAAGGTGTCGAGGAGGGTGATATTGTCGAGATATTCTCTGCCGAGAAGGGTAACACCGCTGCCGATATGGCGGCTGTGCTTGGCACAATACCTTACGAGGTTCTTACCTCGGTGGCAAAACGAGTAAAGCGAATCTATATAAATGAGTAGCATGGCTGGCACACTCTATCTTATACCTTGTCCCATTTCTGAGGATACATTGCCATACGATGTAACCCCCGAAGGAAATCGTGCGGTTATCACCTCGCTTGACTACTTCATTGTCGAAAATCTCCGTTCGGCACGTCGCTTCCTCTCGAAAGCAGGATTGTCGGGCAAGATTGACGAGTTGGAGTTCGATGAGTTGAGCGAACATACCACCTCACCACGCGATGTGGAGCGTATGGTAGCCAAAATCAAGGCCGGTCGCTCGGCAGGTGTTATCTCAGAAGCAGGTGTTCCCGCTGTTGCAGACCCCGGACAACTCGTTGTCGAAGCGTGTCATCGCGCCGATATTCGCGTAGTGCCATTGGTGGGCCCTTCTTCGATTATTATGGCTGTGATGGCTTCGGGATTGAGTGGTCAATCCTTTGCTTTCAACGGCTATCTCCCCGTAAAAGAGCCGGAGCGCACTCGTGCAATTAAGCGTTTGGAGAGCCGCGCTACGGGCGAACATCAATCGCAACTATTTATAGAGGCACCCTACCGCAACATCAAGTTGGCGGAGCAGATTATCGCTTCGTGCGGGGCACAAACAAAGTTGTGCATCGCTTGCGACATAACATCAAAAGAGGAGTATATCCGCACTGCCACCATTGCCGAGTGGCGCAAAATAGGACTACCCGAAATAAACAAACGTCCTACCATATTTATTATAGGCGAATAATTTTATTTGAAAATCGAATTAACCTTTTGAAGATATTGCCGTCTATACTGATAGACAAACAATAATATTATGGAGCAGAAAAGACCTCTTATTATTGCAGGACCATGTAGCGCCGAGAGTAAAGAGCAGGTTCTCGCTACCGCAAAAGCCCTTGCCGCAACGGGCAAAGTCGATATTTTACGTGCAGGAGTATGGAAACCTCGCACCAAACCCAACACCTTTGAAGGTGTTGGCGCAGATGCATTGCCTTGGCTTGTAGAGGCGCGAAAGGAGACAGGACTACCTCTTGCAATCGAAGTTGCCAACGCAAAGCATGTTGAGAGTGCTATGCAACACGACATTGACATCTTTTGGATTGGCGCACGCACAACCTCCAACCCATTCTCAATGCAAGATGTTGCCGAGGCTTTGCGCGGAACAGAGAAGATGGTCTATGTCAAAAACCCTATGAGTGGCGATGTAGAGTTGTGGTGCGGTGGCGTGGAGCGACTCTTGGCTTGCGGAGTGAAGAATATCGGACTTATACACCGAGGTTTTTCGGGCTATGGTACCGGTGACCTGCGTAATGCCCCAATGTGGCATTTAGCACTCGAAATGCGCCGGCGTATGCCCGAACTACCCATAATTTGCGACCCTTCACATATCTGCGGAAATAGGGCCTACATCAAGGATATATCTCAACAAGCGGCCGACCTCAATTATGACGGATTTATGATTGAGAGTCATATAAATCCCGATGTGGCATTGAGCGATGCAAAGCAACAACTGACACCTCAGGCTCTTGCAGAACTTTTGGACAGTATTAAGTGGCGAGAGGGCGAATCCTCTTCGCAATCCTATCAAACAACCTTGATGAGTTTGCGTGACCAGATTGACTCACTCGATGGCGAGATTCTACAACTATTGGCCGAACGTATGAGCGTAGCGGAGAGTATTGGTCGCATCAAGCGAGATAACAATGTCCGTATTTTGCAGTCGTTGCGTTGGGAGAGTATTGCTGAACGCACCTTGGCCCGAAGCGTATCGCTGGGACTCAGCATAGAGTTCCTACAGACACTCCTCGATGCAATTCATGTCGAGAGCATCAACCACCAAAACAAGGTGATGAAGGAGTAAGAGAAATGCAGAATTAAAAATTAAAAATTTCACATAATACTCCATTTCTTGTCAGAAGTCGTGAGATGTGGTGCATTACAAAAGAAAGGCCTTCGGGATAGTACAAGACGTACAGCCCGAAGGTCTTTACTTTTAGGAATGTGCCGCAGATTGCGGCTTATCACAAGAAATTTTACTTGCGGATTGCAGCAACTCCCGGCAACTCCTTACCCTCGATATACTCGAGAAGTGCGCCACCACCGGTCGAAACATACGATACCTTGTCAGCAAGACCGAACTTGTTGATACAAGCTACAGAGTCGCCACCACCGATAAGTGAGTAAGCTCCATGCTCCTGAGTAGCCTCTGCGATAGCCTCAGCAACGGCACGCGAACCGGTAGAGAACTTGTTAATCTCGAATACGCCAACAGGGCCGTTCCAGAGGATAGTCTTGCACTTCAAGATCTCCTCACGGAAGAGCTTCTTACCCTCCTCAGAGATGTCGACACCCTCCCACTCAGCAGGGATATCCTTTACAGGAGCACTCTTTGTGTTAGCCTCCTCACCGAAAGCGTCTGCTACGAGAGCATCAGGCGACATTACGAACTCGATGCCCTTTGCCTTAGCCTTTGCAAGGATATCGAGAGCCACAGGGAACATATCAGGCTCGCAGATTGACTTACCAACGTTGCCACCAAGAGCACCTGCGAAGGTGTAGGTCATACCACCACCGATGATAATCTTGTCAACCTTCTCCATCAAAGTCTCGATAATGGTAATCTTGGTCGAAACCTTCGAACCACCAACGATAGCCACGAATGGACGCTGTGGGTTCTGCATCATACCATCGATAGCCTTCAACTCGTTCTCCATAACGTAGCCGAACATCTTGTCGTGTGGGAAGTACTCGGCAATAAGAGCAGTCGACGAGTGAGCGCGGTGTGCAGTACCGAATGCATCGTTGATGTAGCAGTCTGCATACGAAGCGAGCTTCTTTACGAACTCCTTCTGTGGTCCCTCTTTGAGAGCCTTCTTAGCAGCCTTCTTCTCCTCATCGGTAGCGTCCTCAGCCAAGCCACGAGGCTTACCCTCCTCCTCAGCGTAGAAACGGAGGTTCTCGAGCAACATAACCTCACCCGGCTTCAAAGCAGCAGCCATCTCGGCAGCCTTCTCGCCCATGCAGTCACCTGCGAACATCACCTTCTCGCCCAAACGAGCCTCGATAGCAGGGATAATCTGCTCCAACGAGAACTTTGGATCCGGATTCTTCTTTGGACGACCGAGGTGCGACATAAGGATTACGGCACCACCCTTCTCCAACACCTTCTTGATGGTTGGAATAGCGGCACGAATACGAGTGTCGTCAGTTACCTGTCCCTCGCCATTGAGAGGTACATTGAAATCCACGCGGATAATCGCGCGCTTGCCCGAAAAGTCGTAATTGTCAATTGCGAACATAACTTTCTGTTTTTAAGTGATTTATAATTTTGTGTTATTTCATTAACATCTCCAACGATGCAAAGATACGAATAAAATTGAGAATTAAGAATTAAAAATTAAGAATTAGAATATAAAAGTTTAGAGTTTCGGAATTTTAAGGATTATAGGGAGAGAGTAAAAATAGGTATATTTTTTGCCCTTTGAAGAGTGTTATGATTAAGATGAACAGCACATCGGCACACCTATCGCTACTCCTATGCAACATTGTCTGGGCGTGCGACTTTCCGCTATACAATCTTGTGCTTGGGCGCTATATCTCGCCTATTGCAATGATCTCTGCATCATTGGTGGTAGCGGCGTTGTGGTCACTAATGCCACTGCTGTGGGAGACGAGGGAACGAGTAGAGCCTGCCGACCGACTTAAAATAGTTGGAGCAGCGATATTGATTGGAATAGTCCGAAAAATGTGTCTTATGTTCGGACTCTCGCAGACCTCGCCCATTGACGGCTCGATAATCAGCACTATAACACCACTGATGGTGCTAATATTGTCGGTATTGGTGGGATTAGAGAGATTGAGCAAGCAGAAGATACTTGGTTTACTACTCGGTATGGCAGGAGCTATCGCCATTATTGCAACAAGCAATAGCGACACTCACGCCAAATCGAAGCTGCTTGGCAATATCCTTATCTTTATAGGAGCATGCGTATCTGCTACATATATGGTGTGGTTCAAGCACTTAGTAGTAAAGTATCGCATCACCA
>JAGBCX010000024.1 GCA_017937805.1 Alistipes sp.
CACCTACCCATATTGTGCATCAACAACAGATTCGCAACCCGTTGTTGAGTTCCAAAGCGAACAAACCTACGCAGAGGGAACTTTCGCTGCGGGATATGCTCCGATGTGCGGTTATACGAAAAATAGAGGCGATAAAATTGTATTGTCGCACCTTGCTGCAACATTGCGCATACCGATTAAAACCTCGTATGATGGAGTTGTTTTGGAGAAGGTGGTTATCACTTCTAGCAATAAAATCGCTGGTGAATTTGCGGTTGATTGCGAAAATGCAACAATCTCTGCAACAGAGGGTTGTAGCAACATCGTAACCTACACCCTTCCCGCAAACTTCGCGCTTTCGACATCGACAGCAAGAGATCTGTTTATCACTTTACCTGCTATCCATATTGGAACTTGCACCATTGAGTTTGTGGAGGCTTCAGGCAAAAAGATGGTTGCAAATTGGGCACCAAATGCACCACTTTCGAAGGGTATTGTTCGCGAATTTAAGCCAATTACCTACAAAGAGCAGGCATCAGTTAGCTTGGAGATGTTACCTGTTGAGGAGGACGAATTTACAATCTACTACAAGAACCTTAGCGGTTATGTTCGCTACTCTGATGGCTCGCCAATTGCAAATGTAGCGGTAAGTGATGGTTTTCAGGTTGTTACAACTGATGAAAACGGGTACTACGAACTCAGTGGTGTCACCCGTGATGCGTGGTATATTTTCTGTTCATTGCCATCTGATGTAAAGGTACCAATTGACGAGTATGGAAGACCTTGCTATTTCCAAAAATACGAGGCTAATAAGCGAGAGTACAACTTTGCGTTCAAGAAGTTGCAGGGCGGAGTAGAGAAGGAGTTTGCGTTGCTCTTACTTGCTGACACACAGGTGGGTGCATCAGAGTCGGTTAAGCGCTTCAAGGCGCAGGCTTCGCCTGAAATCAAGAACTACTCACAAAGTGTCGGAATACCTTGTTATGGCATAACTCTCGGAGATGTAGTATATTCACCGTCATCAAAAAACAACGAGCATCTTTTCAATGAGATGCGAGATGCGCTCTCGGCAAAAGTCACAGGAATACCTATCTTCTCGTGCTTTGGTAACCACGACAACTGCTACTTCTCCACAATCAAGCCAGCGTTCCCTGACGAGCGAAGCAGCACCTTCAACCTCAAAATTCAGAGAGTATTCGAGGAGTGTTTTGGCCCTATCAACTACTCGTTTAATCGCGGAGATGTACACATCGTGAGTATGCGAAACATGCTATGGAAAACCAATGTTAGCGCGGCCGGAGACAATACCAACACTGCATTCTCTGAGGAGCAATACAAATGGTTGCAGCAAGATTTGGCTTGCGTATCGAAGGATAAAACGGTTATACTTTGTGTCCATATTCCTATTTTCAACAAGGGAAAAACATACGAATCATGCAAGTTCTTGGACGAAACACTCACTCTCTTAGATCAGTTTGATGAACAGTATGTAATGTCGGGCCACCTCCACTTCCGCGAATGTTACGACCATGTCAAGAAAGGTACCGGACACAAGGTGTTTGAGCAGAGTTGGTCATCGGCACACGGAACAGGCTATGGCGACAATGCCAACCTGAATTGCGACGGAGCACCAAGTGGCTATGGAGTTATTAAGTTTGAGAATGGTAAAATGGCCAAGTCCATTCACAAGGGCTACCCTTATGGCATGAATAGCGAAGATTACCAAATCCGCCTACACCGCGGTGGCGACATTACGGGTGCTGCAATTCCTGAGGGAGATGCCAACAAGAATGGCACAAAGGGTTACTACCAATTCCCATACGATAGCAATACTATTTTGGCAAACATTTTCAGTTCGGACCCTTGGTGGACAGTTGAAGTGTGGACATACAATAAGACGACTGGTCTGCGAGTTAGAAAACTAGGAGATATGACCTCACTCAATCCATACAACAACAAACCTGCTTGGGGGGATCTGATTGGCTCATTTACCTATGATGATCCGAAGCGAGCCCCTGCCGACACCGAGTCTGGTCGCGACTACTGGACAACAGGTGTATTGTGTGGATACTTGGGTAATATACACGACAACCGCTTCCACGAGTGTCACACAATGTGGAAGTATCAATTGAGTTCTACCTATGCCGATAGTGATATAATGGTAGTAGCAAAAGATAGATGGGGCAACGAATATACCCAAACCGAGTTCCAAGTGGGAACAGATATGGGATATGCAGTCTACAACGAGCAATACAATCCAAAATAGAGCAACTGAGAGAGGAGAGATTTTAATTAGTGAGGAGATAGGAGTGCGGAGATAGGAGTGAGGAGTTAAAAACTTTCAGCGCACCCTATTACCCCTATTGCCCCTATAACCCCTATTATCGTTGCGCCGTGACCACGCTCAGAGTTCAGCAGACTCGCGCAAAAAAAACAACTCATCAGAACTATTTTTAAAAGAATGGTGTCCGAAAATGCTTGGGAAACATTTTCGGACACCTGACATTAGGTTAGTTAGGTTAATGAGCAAGTGGGAGAACCCCACGATTTGTACTGCAAAGATACGGCTTTTTTTAATACCTCCAAATTTTTTGTGATATTTTTTTAGAAAAATTTAGAAAATTCGCAAAAATCATAACCAAAATAGCCAAAATGGTTTAAAATTATAATTTATTAAATTTTTTAATAACTAACCATAGGGGGGGGTATCGGGAACTCCGAGGGTTGTCAAGGCGCAACGATAATAGGGGTTATAGGGGCAATAGGGATAATAGGGTGCGCTGAAAGTTTTAACTACTCACTCCTATCTACTATCTACTATCTCCTCACTCCTATCTACTATCTACTATCTCCTCACTCCTATCTCCTCACTCCTCACTAAATTAAAAGTTTTCCGTTTTACGCTTTCCGTTTTCCGTTTATTTATCTAACTTTGTGGCAATATAAATATTGCCAAATATGTCATCATATCACACACCGGTTTTGCTCGAAGAGTCAGTTGAGCTACTCGACATCAAGAGCAACGGAACATACGTCGATTTGACCTTCGGTGGAGGTGGTCACACTCGCCGCATACTCGAACATTTGGGCGAGGGCGGTGCATTGTACTCTTTCGACCAAGACCGCGACACGTTGGCAAATGCTCCCGATGATGAACATTTTCATTTTGTGGAGAGCAACTTCCGATTTCTTCGTTCGGCATTGCGTCTGCGTGGCGTAACGGAAGTTGATGGCATCTTGGCAGATTTGGGCGTTTCATCGCATCACTTTGACGCCAAAGAGCGAGGTTTCTCGTTCCGAGGAGATGCTCCACTCGATATGCGAATGAATCAGCGAGGAGGTCGCACCGCGGCAGATATTGTAAATAGCTACTCGGAGGAGGAGTTGGCGCAGATATTCTCGCAGTATGGAGAGTTGGATACCACATGGAAGATTGCCGCCTGCATAGCACGAGCAAGAGCAAACGAGGAGATTAAGACCACCGCACAACTTGTGAAGGCAGTTGCCCCTTGTACCCCAAAGAAAGATGAAGCGAAATTTCTTACAAAGTTGTTTCAGGCATTGCGCATCGAGGTCAATGGCGAGATGGAGGCTCTAAAAATGGCGTTGGAGCAGGCGTTAAAGGTACTGAAGCCGGGTGGGCGATTAGTGGTTATATCGTACCATTCGTTGGAGGACCGCCTTGTAAAGAACTTTATGCGCAGTGGTAACTTCGAGGGCAAGGTGGAGAAGGACTTTTTTGGTCGTGCCACCACGCCATTCGAGATTATAACCCGAAAACCGATAGTCCCAACCGCTGAGGAGTTGGAGGCAAACTCGCGCTCACGCTCGGCAAAGTTGCGTGCAGCGATAAAAATTTAGAGGAATGACCGAGTACCACGAGAGCGAATACTTCACCGACTCGCAAGAGGAGATTGCCGAGCGCGAAGCACAGGAGACTTTGCGCCGCATGGTACGTACCGAGATAAGGCGCGTACAGACAGGTGCTGCCGATGCCGACATAGCCGAGGATATTGCGCGAGAGGAGGAGCAACAGACCTTGGAGGAGAAAAAGGCCAAGCGCCCTCGTTGGATCATGTGGATAAACAGCGTTATTACGGGTGATATATTATTGGCAGAAGAGGTAGAGCGAGTCTATACTCTGCTGACAATATTAGGCGTCATATTTTTCGCAAGTATCGCTACGATTTTCGGAGCCTTGCAACGAGATTTACGATACAACCAACTCGAGAAAGAGGTGGTTTTACTGAAGGAACAGGCCATTCGCACCTCGGAGGAGTGCTACAAGCACTCTTCGCACTCGGCCATACTGCGCAAGTTGAAGGAGCGAGGTATAGAGATTGAGGACCCAAAGAGTCAGCCAAAAATAGTGAAGTAGCCACACATTATGGACGAACAACGATATAAACTCAAAAAGGACATCGCAAGGCGAATAAAGATACTACACCTAACTTTTACGGGTATAGTAGTATTCTTTTTGTTCTATATCCTCGTTTTTGTAATGTTTAATGGCGAGGTCTCTCGCGGGTTTGACGAGATGTACAACGCCTCTATCCTCTCGACGGAGGTTGTGCCGGCTCATCGTGGCTCGATATATTCGCGCAATGGCGAAGTTCTGGCTACATCAATAACACGAAAAACATTGCTGATTGACTTTGGTAGTCAACGTTTTGACAACTTCAAGCAATATCGCAAAAATGCCGACACCTTGGCCCGCAAACTTGCTGCCTATTTTGGCGACCGCTCTTCAAAAGAGTACTATGAGGAGTTGATAAAGTATCGAAAAGCGGCCATAAAACAACAAACCGTAACCGAGGTAAAGAGCCCTAAATGGTATCAATTCTGGAAGCAGGAGAAGAGAGTAACCAAGGAGGTCGTGACCTATCGAAAACACATTACGCGCCGTTTGTTCCGCGATGTAGATATCAACGAATGGCACGAAATACGAAACTTTCCTCTGCTGCGCAGTGGCCTTGGTTCGACATACCGCACCGAAGACCACGACTATCGCGTCTATCCGCAGGGAAATATTGCTTTGCGAACAATAGGTCGTTTGGAGCATCATCGCTCCTATGGTATTGAGTATGCACTGCGCGATACGCTTGCCGGCCATGATGGAAGACAACTTATGCAGACCATATCTCCGGGCTATAACACTCGCGTGACCGACAAAAACAACATAGAGCCACAGAATGGTTATGACGTTGTTACGACACTCGATATTGATGTTCAGGATATGGCGGACCACGCTCTGCGAGAGCAGCTATTGGCACAGAATGCGATATGGGGAACCACTATCGTTATGGAGTGTGCCACGGGCGACATTCTTGCCATGGCCAACCTAAAACGCAACGGCTCGGAGTGTGTCGAGGAGCAGAACTACGCTATCGGCATACCCGTAAATCCTGGTTCGACCTTCAAACTCGTATCGACAATGGCACTTCTCGAACATGGCGTACCAACTTCTAAGGAGTATAACTCCGAGTTGGGTAAGCGTGTAAGGGTTGGAGGCAAAAAGGGTGCAAATGTGCAGGACTCGCACGCCATATCACGCGAAACGGGCGGTGTGATTGATATGCGCAGAGCATTTTCCGAGTCGGCAAATGTCTATTTTACGAAGGCTGTATTCGATAGGTTTGGCAATAAACCTGTCGAATTTTCGGACTTCTGTCGCAAACTGCATCTGCACGAGACTGTCGGCTTGGAGGAGATGGGTGCGCGAAAGAAGCCGCTACCTCACCTCAACAACAAGCACCACTCTCGCTACAACGCCCTTGTAAACATGGCGTATGGTTACGGCTTGGAGATTACTCCGCTACACACCATCGCACTATATAATGCCGTAGCGAACAATGGTCGAATGGTTGCGCCACGCCTTATTTTGCGCACCGAGCGAGATGGCAAGGTGGTGAGCGAAGCACCCGTGCGAGTTATCGAGGAGCAGATCTGTTCGAAAAGCACCATCGACACCCTGCGCTCCTTTATGGAGGAGGTGTCGCTTACGGGTACGGCAGCCGAGTTCTTCGGCGAGAAAAAGTGTTCGTTCCGCACCGGAGCAAAGACGGGAACCGCACAAGTGGATTCCGAAATCAACGGAGTACGCTACAAGCGAGGCGATGGCTACTATTACGGCTCGATGGTAACATATCTCCCTGCCGACAATCCTCGTTATACCATTATGACTGCCATATTCACCAAGCGACAGACGGGTAAATTCTACTACGGTGCAAGCCTTACGGGTCCGGTGCAGAAGCAGGTGGCAACATTCCTCCACAATCGCGACCGTCAATATGCCGAAGTGGTTGCCAAAGGTAAGTACAACGCATCAAACATCAAGGGTGGCAATATCGACAAGATGCGCAAGGTGGTCTCCGAGTATGGCGACAAATATGTTACCGAGAGTCGTCACGGCTGGGGCAAAGGCTCGGTAGGCGAGGAGGGCAAACTGCAAATCTCAACGCTCGAAACACGAGAGGGCGGTGTGCCGAATGTTATAGGTATGGGACTTGATGATGCCTTGTATCTCCTCGAAAAGAGTGGTTTGGCGGTCGATATTGTCGGCTATGGCAAGGTCGTAAAGCAGAGCATTTCGCCAAATACCGCAGTCGCTAACACAAACAAACGAATAACAATTACACTGAAATGATACTGAAAGAGTTACTACAAGGTGTTACATACTCCGCATTGTCGGGCAGTGACAAGGTAGAGGTCGCAGGATTGACCTACGACTCGCGCACCGTAGGCGAGGGGGGCTGCTTCTTTGCCGTTGCAGGTACAGCGGTCGATGGACACAACTTTATCGCAAAGGCGATAGAGGGCGGAGCTGTTGCGGTCGTATGCCAATACATACCAACCGAGGTTGCCGATGCCGACTGCACATTTGTTGTGGTCGAAGATACCAATGTGGCAATGGGCATTATCGCATCGAACTTCTACGGCAACCCATCGCACGAATTGAAGGTTGTGGGCGTTACGGGCACAAACGGCAAAACCACGATTGCCACCCTTCTTTACGATTTGGTACAGTCAATGGGCTACAAAGCAGGACTTATCTCTACGGTAGTCTATAAGGTTGGCGCGAGGGAGATTGTTTCGACTCACACTACACCCGATGCCATTCGCCTGAATGCCATGATGCGCGAGATGGTCGATGAGGGGTGCGAATACTGCTTTATGGAGTGCTCCTCGCACGCCATAGTGCAACACCGCATCGGAGGTTTGCGCTTTGTGGGCGGACTTTTTACCAACATAACTCACGAACACTTGGACTACCACAAGACTTTTGCCGAGTATATCCGCGCGAAAAAGTCCTTCTTCGATGCACTGCCAAAGTCGGCTTTTGCACTCGTTAATTGCGATGACCGCAATGGCGAGGTGATGTTGCAGAATACGAAGGCGTCACGCTACACCCTCTCGTTGCAGAAGATGGCAGACTTCCGTGCTAAGGTCGTGGAGATGTTGGCGGAGGGTATGGAGCTGCGCATCGACAACAAGGAGGTGTGGGTGCAGTTCCTCGGAAGATTTAACGCTTACAACCTCTTGACGGTCTATGGTGCCGCCGTATTGCTCGGCTTCGACAAAGATGTTGTGTTGGAGCATTTGAGTATGTTGCGACCTGTAAGTGGTCGTTTCGAGACTGTGATTGCCAAAGACGGCACTACGGCAGTGGTCGATTTTGCCCATACGCCCGATGCGCTCGAAAACATCATCAATACCATTGACGAACTGCGCCAAAGTGGTCAGCGACTGATTATCGTTTGCGGTTGCGGTGGTGATAGAGATAAGACCAAACGCCCTGTAATGGGAGGTATGGCGGCGAAGATGGCAGATATTGCGATTTTCACCTCGGATAACCCTCGCACCGAAAATCCGGAGGATATTATCCGCGAGATGGAGGCGGGTGTTGAGTCAGGCGACAAATACCTAAAAATCACCGACCGCCACGAAGCGATAAAGACCGCCGTGATGTTGGCGGAGCCACGCGATATTATCTTGTTGGCAGGTAAAGGACACGAAGATTACCAAATCATCGGCACCGAAAAACACCACTTCAACGACAAGGAGGTTGTTAAGGAGTTCTTCAACCAATTTAACAGATAACCCAACTTTAATTTTGCATTTTGAATTTTGCATTTTGAATTTTGCATTTTGAATTTTAATTATGTTATATCACTTTTTTGACTACTTAAACAGCATTATTGACCTGCCGGGTTCGGGCATGATGCGCTACATCTCATTCCGTTCGGTAGCAGCAGTTGTTACCGCACTGCTTATCGTCATCTTCTGCGGTAAGAGTATTATCCGAGCATTGCAACGCCATCAGATTGGCGAGGATATTCGTGACCTCGGTTTGGAGGGACAACTCGCAAAAAAAGGAACACCAACGATGGGCGGTATTATAATTTTGCTCGCTATCGTTGTACCGGTACTGCTCTTTGCCCGCTTGGACAATATCTACACCATACTACTCCTCGTGGCTACGCTTTGGTGCGGTGTTATCGGATTTCTCGATGACTATATCAAGGTCTTTCGCCATAACAAGGAGGGCTTGCAAGGCAAGTTTAAGATTGTAGGTCAGGTAGGTCTTGGACTTATCGTAGGAACAGTGATGTGCTTCTCGGAGGATATTGTAATTCGTGAGCATACCACCGTACCTGTCGAGCAGAGCATCATAGATGAAAAGACGGGCGAAACAATTATCACCTCCGCACAGCAGATTCGCCTGAGCGAAGATGTGATAAAGACCACCAAGACCACTATTCCGTTCCTCAAAGATAACGAGTTGGATTATAGTTGGTTTGTCGGAGGAAACGAGTTGTTGTCGTGGGTGCTATATGTATTGGTTGCGATATTCGTTATTACGGCGGTATCGAATGGAGCAAACCTTACTGACGGATTAGACGGCTTGCTTACGGGTGTGTCAATACCTATTGTGGGTGTGTTGGCGGTGCTGGCATACCTCTCGGGTAATATCATCTATGCCGACTACCTCAACATTATGTATATCCCGAATAGCGGAGAGTTGATGGTCTTCGGTGCAGCGATGTTGGGTGCGCTGATAGGCTTCTTGTGGTACAACTCCTTCCCTGCGCAGATTTTTATGGGCGATACGGGCTCACTCGCCGTTGGCGGAATTATCGCAGTTATGGCGTTGTGTATCCGCAAGGAGTTGCTTCTGCCACTGCTCTGCGGTGTATTCCTCGTGGAGGCGGTATCGGTAATGGTGCAGAGGGGCTACTTCAAATATACCAAACGCAAGTATGTCGAAGGTCGCAGAGTATTCCTTATGTCGCCTATCCACCATCACTACCAGAAAAAAGGCATCTTCGAAACGAAGATTATGATACGATTTATGATTGTGTCGATTATCCTTGCGGCACTTACCCTCGTAACCCTCAAAATCCGATAGACGATGGCACGAAAGTTTATAGCAGTCTTGGGTGGCGGTATCAGTGGCTACGGCTCGGCAATACTCGCCAAGAAGCAGGGCTTCGATGTTCTGCTCTCGGATATGGGTGTAATTGCACCTCGCTATCGCGAGCGACTCGACGAGTGGGGCGTGGAGTACGAGGAGGGTAGACACTCGGTGGAGCGCATATTGACCGCCTCGGAGGTTATCAAGTCGCCGGGTATTCCCGACAAAGCCCCTATCGTAAAGGCTCTGCGCGAGAAGGGTGTGCCGGTAATCTCGGAGATGGAGTTCGCTTGTCGCTATATGGGCAAGGCGAAGACAATCTGCATCACGGGTAGCAACGGCAAGACCACAACAACCTCGCTTATCTACAAAATCATGAAGGATAGCGGGGCGAATGTGGCTCTTGGCGGTAATATCGGCGAGTCGTTTGCCTACTCGGTGGCTACCGCTGAGTACGATTGGTATGTCTTGGAGTTGAGTTCGTTCCAACTCGATGGTATGTTCCGTTTCAAAGCGGATATTGGCGTATTGATGAATATCACACCCGACCATCTCGACCGCTACGACTACTCATTCGAGAAGTATGCGCAGTCGAAGATGCGCATCACACAAAACCAAACTACGAGCGACTATTTTGTCTACTCGGCAGATGACGAAACCATCTTGCGCCAACTCGAAGAGTGCGAGATTAAGGCGAAGGAGTTGCCATTTATGATTGACAACTACATTACGAGCAAGTCGGGCGATGCTCACCCTGCCGAGGGGGAGAAGTTCGTGGCAAAAGTTGGCGAAAATTCACTAACGATAGATATATCGCGACTGCAAATCAAGGGCAAGCACAACACCTACAACGCTATGGCAGCGGTTTTGGCAACCCTTGCAGCGGGTGTTGAGCCTGAGCAGATTGAGAAATCGTTGTATGACTTTGCCGCTATCGAGCACCGCTTAGAGCCTGTGGGAACAAAGAACGGCATCGAGTATATCAACGACTCGAAAGCCACAAATGTCGATTCGGCATGGTATGCCCTCGAAAGCATGACACGCCCAACGGTATGGATTGTGGGCGGTACGGATAAGGGTGCAAGTTATGCCCCACTCTTCGACCTTGCACGAAAGAAGGTACACACAATGATATGTATGGGCGTGGATAACAAGCGTCTTGAAGAGTCGTTTGCAGACATTGTGCCAAATATTATCTCATGCCACACCTTTGAAGATGCGATGCAGGCAGTTGTTCGCTCGGCACGCAAAGGCGACACGGTATTGCTCTCGCCGGCGTGCGCAAGTTTCGACCTCTTCAAGAGTTACGAACATCGTGGCAGGGAGTTTAAGCAGTGGATAACAGAGAATATACTTAATAAATAGTCTTCAATGAAGGAGTACGAGAATAGAGAGGTGGAACAGGAGGTGCAGGAGGTACCTTCGATACTTGCAAAGCGCAAACTATTGCCGGGCGACCGCGTGTTGTGGGTTATCGTGGCGATGTTCTTCGCTATTTCGATGGTAGTGGTCTATTCGGCAACCTCGCAACTCGGATTTAAAGGCGGTATTGCAGGTATGGGCAACTATCTGCAGAAACATATCGTAACGCTCTGTCTGTCGGCTCTACTGTTGTTCGCTTGCTACTTTATGGGTGCAAAGTTCCTGAGAAAAATAACAACTTTCGCCTATGGTAGTGCCCTACTGATGACCATTGCCGCATATTTCTTTGGAGATGCAACAAACGATGCCCACCGATGGCTCGACCTCGGATTCTTCCGTTTTCAGCCTTCGGAGTTGCTGAAAATCGGCACCATTATGCTCCTTGCGGCACGTCTATCGGCCAAACATCACCGCATCAAGCAGATACACCTCTTGCCTTCAACCTTCGATATACGAAAGTGGGGCTCGCGACAAGAGCGAGATATAATCTTCGATGAGATTTTTCCGATAGTGTTGCCTATTGCTCTCTCATGCATGGCAATACTTCCGGCTCACACCTCATCGGCAATACACCTCTACATCTTATCGATTGTCATACTCTTTATTGCCGGAATACGCTGGCAAGAGTTGGTAAAACTAACCATCGTGGCCGCCGTAACGGGCCTGCTGATTATCTTTACCATAGGTCGTGGCGGAGTTGTTATTCAGCGAGTTACGGAGCGTTTTGGAAGACGCGACAAGGCAAAAACGGAGCAGGTATACGTTAGTCTGCAAGACAAATACTCCGATTCGGACAGGTCGTGTATGGCAATTCATAACGGCGGTTTGTTCGGCGTAGGTGCAGGTCGTAGTGTCATGCGCGCACGCCTTACTCACCCCGAAAGCGACTACCTCTTCGCTATTGTGGTTGAGGAGTTCGGTCTGTTGCTCTCATTCGTGATTGTCCTTCTCTATCTATGGCTCTTCTTCCGCGCGTTGCGAATATTCGAGAAGTGCGAATGGCTCTATGCCGGATTACTTGCTGTGGGATTGGCCCTGCTTATAACAAGCCAAGGGTTTCTGCATATTGGTGTAACCATAGGTTTCTTGCCCGAAACGGGCCAAAACCTGCCATTCCTCACACAAGGTCGTACGGGAATGTTCTGCGCCTCGATAGCTATAGGTATAATTTTAAGTATCAGCCGCCAAGTGGAACAAGGTACGCTTGTACCACCATCGCAACAACCAAATAATAAACATATCTAAGAGATGGAGGTAAGACTCGATAAATATTTGTGGGCAGTACGTATCTTCAAGACACGTAGCGATGCGGCAGATGCCGTACGTAACAATCGCGTTCTTGTAAATGATGCCTACGCCAAGCCATCACGCGAAGTGAAGGTGGGGGATAGGATAAGCGTAAAACGTACGCTTGTAACATACACCTACCTTGTGAAAGATTTGGTTGTTAATCGCCAACCGGCAGCAAAAGTTCCCGACTACTGCATCGACACCACACCTCAGAGCGAATTGGATAAGCTGAACAAACCTCGCGAAACAATCTTCGTATTTCGCGAGCGTGGTACGGGCCGCCCAACCAAAAAGGAGCGCCGCGAAATTGATGCCCTGATGGATAGCCTTTACTACGAGGAGTGAGGAATGAGGAGTGAGGAGATAGTAGTTAAAAACTTTCAGCGCACCCCTATTATCCCTATTACCCCCATTATCCCTATTCTCGCCTGCGCCACGACAACGGTAGGAGTTCAGTAAACCCTAAACACCTAATCAACACGATTTGTCTGCGCATCGAAAGCAAACGCTATAAATATCATTATCGAGAAGGCGAGCAACGAAGAGCCTCCGTATGATATAAGAGGAAGCGGAATACCCATTACAGGAACGATGCCTATGGTCATACCCACATTTATCAGGGTGTGAAACAGCAGTATGGAGGCTACAATGTAGCAGTAGACTCGCCCGAAGGTTTCTCGCTGGTTATCGCCCATGCGCATCAGGCGGAAGATAAACGCCAGAAGCAACATCAACACCACAAATGCCCCCAAGAAGCCGAACTCCTCGCCTATGGTGCAGAAGATAAAGTCGGTATGCTTTTCTGGCACCAAGCCGTAGCGTATATGCGAGCCTTGCAGATAGCCCTTGCCGAAAAATCCGCCTGAGCCGATAGCAATCTTCGATTGGCGCACATTGTAGTTAAGCGAAGCATCATCGGTAATACCGAGGAAGGTCTTTATACGGTTTTGCTGATGTGGTTTCATTACATTAAACATCGCATTCGATGTTGGTGTAATCATCACCGACACCACAAAGAGCAATACCATTATATATATATTGCGCAGGCGTGTGCGATAGGCATATACACACACTCCCACCATCGAAAGCAGAGTTGTGGAGAGGAGTATGATATAGTAATCCACCGAAACGACAGGCAGAGCATTCAGCACAAGAAAAAGCATGCTACTTGTCAAGAATAGAGAGGCTATATATATCACACCATGTCGCCAATTGCGATTGGCGAACATCTCCGATAGGGTAAAAACGAATATCAACGCCACGAGCAGTATCGTTGGCGAGTAGAGGAACGACAAAAGAAAGAGTGCCGCTATAAATATAATAGGTATGCATAGCCACTTGTTCAACCCCTCGCGATAGAGCATAAAGATAAAGGAACACAAGACCAAGCCCGAGCCAGTATCGTTTTGCAGATATGTTATTGCAAGTGGCACAAGTAGCAACAACGCCACCTTCACAAGGCTCTTGAACGAAGATATCGAGAAGCTGTACTCACTCATCAATCGTGCCGTAGCCAAGGCGATGGCGATTTTGGCAAACTCCATGGTTTGCAGGCGTATCGGTCCGAACTCAAACCACGCCTTCGCACCATTAACGGTACGACCAAAGAGGAGTGTAGCCACCAACGCCAATAGTGCCACAGCATAGAGATAGTAGGCTATTTTGTGCCACAGACTACGGTCGAGCAGCATTATCACCACACCTATAACCAATGATATACCGAGCCAAACGACCTGTTTGATATAGTTGTGAGAGAATGCGAAGAAGTTTTCGCTATCCTCAACCCACGATGCAGAGAACACAGCCACCACACCCACCGCCACAAGCAGTAGGTAGAGCAACAGTGCCACCCAATCGACACTGCCAAACAACGACTCTTTTCTTTTGTGTCCGTACTCCATTACCTCTTCTTTCTATACATCGGATAGGCGATTTTGTGCCCCTTGACATACTCCACAAGGTGCGGTCGCTTTATCGTGTCGGTCAGATATTTCTCCTCTATCAGCGAGGCGATAGGTACTGCCATCTCGGCACCGAAGCCACCATGCTCCACATATACAACAATGGCAATCTTCGGATTGTTGCGCGGTGCAAACGATATAAATGTCGAGTGGTCCTCGCCCTTCGAGTTTTGCGCCGTACCTGTCTTACCGCAAACATCAAAACCTTTGAGGTATGCTCCCTGGCAAGTTCCATCTTTATTCACACCTCGCCACATACCCTCAACTATAGGCTCGAAATGTTTGGTATCAACCTTTGTGTATTGCTTCTGATAGAAGCGGGCATCGAGCGAATCCTGCCCCTCAATCTCTCGCACAATATGCGGAATGTAGTAGTAACCCCTATTTGCCACTATCGCAGCCAAGTTTGCCATCTGCAACGGCGTACAACCCAACTCACCCTGACCAATCGAGAGCGATAGTATGGTCAGCGCGTTCCACGATTTGCGATAGCGTTTGTCGTAGAACTCTCGTGTAGGAATATACCCCGCACCCTCGCCCAAGAAGTCGGAGTCGAGTTTGCGACCAAAGCCAAACGATAGAACATAGTCGCGCCACGCCTCAAATCCATCTTTGGTGATTTCGTATTCGCGCTTATTTTCGAGGATATTTCTAAAAACATAGCAGAAATAGGCGTTACACGATGTGGCAATGGCGTAGTGCAACCCAAGCGGTGAGCGATGCTCGTGGCAACCGATATGCTCACCACCAAGGTGGTATCCCATATTGCACGGATACATATAGTGAGGTCGTAGGACACCCTCCTGCATACCGATAAGTCCGGTTACGAGTTTGAAGGTCGAGCCCGGCGGATAGCGAGATTTTACAGCGCGATTCCACAACGGCATACGAGGATTCTGTATCTCCTTGGCGTAGTTGTTACCACGCTCACGACCAATCACAAGTTCATCGGGGTTGAATGTCGGCGATGACACCATCGTCAAAATCTCGCCCGTAGATGGCTCTATGGCGACCACTGCACCCACCTTATCCTCCATCAACTCCTCCGCCAACTGCTGCAACTCCGCATCAATCGTGCAGACAATCGACTTACCCGCCACCGGCTCTTTTAAGATGGTGTTTCGCTCGGCTTGTGGAGCGTAGATATCCTGCAACACCAATCCTTTCTCTCCGCGCAAGACATCTTCGTAGGCGAGTTCCAAACCCTCCATGCCGATATAGTCGCCTACGGCGTAGGAGTCATCTTTCTCGATTTTAGCCTTTGTAACCTCGTTGATGCTACCCAAGAGGTTACCGCCAATCTTGCGTGGATATTGTCGCACGGTACGCTGCGAGGTGTAGAAGCCCCCGATATTCATCTCATCGAGTAGCAGTTTCTGCTCTACGGTTATCGGGTAGCGCGTCAGACGGCTTTCACGGCGATATGGCGACTGCTTAATCTTCTTGACAAGGGCTTCGCGTGACATGCCGACAAGGTTGCTCACGCGCGTAGTATCAAATCCCGACTTCGGCATATCCTTGCGCACAATCGTAACATCGTAGCAGAGTCTGTTCTGCGCCAGCAACTCGCCATTACGGTCATAAATCTCGCCACGCGGAGGGTATAACACCACATTTCGCAGATAGTTGCGGTCGGAGAGTTCGTTGTAGCGGTCATCGACAAGTTGGATATAGCCCAAGCGCAACGCAAGAACTGCAAATATGAAGATTACGATAATACGAGCCACCAATGCTCGTGGTGATAGTCCTCCCTCCCTCATAACAGACCTATGCCGACAGGCGTTTCATAAAGAGCATGATGATAATGTAGTCGAGCACCAACGAGCAGAGGGTACTGCACAAGATGCGCAGCAACAGAATACCGAAATTATCGAACGAGAGCCACTCGGCAAAGTAGAACAACAACGAGTGGAGTACTATCATAATGACAAAGTAGCGATGAAATCGCATACCAAGTCGCTTTACCGAAGGGATACCCTCCTCCTTCGACATTGGCGACAAGCCCGTCAGCGCATACAACAACGGACGGCGGAAAAAGGCAATCGGCAGAGTAACGAGGGTATTCAATCCCGCCGTGCCCATCGTTATATCCATCGCAACACCGAGCAACAATCCCACACCGAGCACCTTCCATTGTGACGACTCGATAGGCATCATCACAATCAAGATAATATAGACCATAGGGGCAACGAGTGGCGATATCGAGAGGTTGTTCAGTACGAACACCTGCACGAAAAGCACCACCAAGGTTAGCATTGTATATACTCTTGCCCTCATAGTTTTTGGCTAAATTAAGAATTGAGAATTATTTTTAACTACTCACTACTCTCTCCTATCTCCTCACTACTCTCTCCTATCTCCTCACTCCTCACTAATAATAAGTTTTCTCTTCAAGGGATTGCGCCTCACCTGCACCCGTATTGCGCACCAATACCACATTAAAAAGTCGTCCCATATCTGCCGTAAGGCGCACCTTACAATTGTAGGAAGTTCCGTTATCCGCCAACTCTACTTTCTCGATATTGCCAATCACCGCCTCGCTTGGGAAATAGTGCGAGAAACCAGCCGCACGCACCAAATCACCCTCCTTAACCTTGGCATATTTCGACAACTCTACAAAGTCGATAACCTGCGTATCGCCACCACCCCACACAACCGAGCCGTGGCTACCATCTTCGGCAAGAACACCTCCGATACGGAAATCGACATTCAGAAGCGTCTTTGCCACAGCAAAGTTCTCCGAGCAATCGACCACCACTCCTATGGCATACCCTTCGGGCGTCATAACCGCCATATCAGCCGATACGCCATCTCGGAAACCTTTATCGAGAGTGATAAAGTTGCGGCGGCGATTTGTCGTTGAGGAAATCACCTTTGCAGGCAGATACTCATACCGCTGCAACACTCCCTCCACATGCACCCTCTCCTCCGGCACGGAGGCTTCGAGTGTGCGAATACGGTTTTCGAGCGTTGCAATATGCTCTGTCAAGCGGATATTCTCCTTGCGCAGTGTAAAGTAGTTAGACACCCCCGCAAAAGTTGAATGTACATAGCCCACTACCCTATTCGACCACACAAGCAGACGCGCCTGCGTATATGGCGTAGAGTAGGCATAACAGCGAATGGCGACAATCTCCAAAATAACAAAGACTATCGCCACGCCTGTTTTGCGTATGAAGAGCAACAACTTCTGCATAAACGGAAAGCGGAAAACGGAAAACGGAAAGCGGAAAACTTTGTATACCCCTATATTTCCTAATTTCCCTAAACTCTCTGAAATCCCTGAAATCCCTAAAAATTGCTTATGGTGGAGGAAATTTTGTGCGATGTTAGGCGACAAATCCGCAGCATAGTAAACCTATGTGAGGAATTTGGAGTCCGACACACTCGTGCAAAATTTACCCACCAGAACAATTTTTATCGCATTAGGAACGAGAAACGATTGATGTTTTTGAGTGCGATATTAGTTCCGCGAACTACTGCACGCAGTGGGTCCTCGGCAATATGGAACGGAATACCGGTCTTCTTCGAAAGACGGCGGTCAAGTCCCTTAATCAAAGCACCACCACCTGCGAGATAGATACCGTTGCGAACAACATCGGTGTACAACTCGGCAGGCATCTCCTGCAACACCTTCATAAGTGCTGCATCGAGCTTCACGAGCGACTTGTCGAGTGCGTACGCAATCTCGTTATAGGACAATGTAATAGTCTGAGGAAGACCTGTGAGCATACTTGGACCTGTCACTACATAATCCTCCGGCTCCTCCTCCAACTCAGGAATAGCGGCACCAATCTTACACTTTATATCCTCGGCGGTACGCTCACCAATACGCACGCTGTGTTGCTGGCGAACATACTCCATAATATCGTTTGTGAAGACATCACCGGCAATATCGATAGACTCCGACACTACGATACCTCCCAACGAGATACAAGCAATCTCCGAAGTACCACCACCTATGTCGATAATCATATTACCCTCCGGAGCCTCAACATCAATACCTGCACCGAGAGCCGCCGCCATAGGCTCGTAAATCATCGCAACCTCGCGACCTCCTGCATGCTCTGCCGAGTCACGCACCGCACGAATCTCAACATTTGTCGAGCCCGAAGGGATACAGATAACCATCTTGAGCGATGGCGAGAAGAGCGAACTGCGAGTCTTGATTTTACGAATCATACCGCGCAACATCAACTCCGTAGCGTTGAAGTCTGCGATAACACCACCCTTCAATGGGCGAATAGTGCGCAAGTTTGGATTGGTACGGCCGATATAAGGCTGAGCCTCACGACCGAGTGCAGCCAACTGGTTGGTCTGCACATTTACCGCTACGACAGATGGCTCATCGACCACCACCTCATCGTTGTAAACAATCAGAGTATTGGCTGTTCCAAGGTCGATAGCCAACTCCTGTGTCAATGAAAAAAGTCCCATAGTTTTTATTATATTTTTATCTATATTTTATCCCAAATTGCAACTCTTGACAAAGATAGTGAAAAGTTATATAACTTTTCCAATTTTTTACAAAATTTTTATTACCTTTGACAATCATTTTTGAGTAAAGTATATCTTTAATTGAAAACATATAAAAAACTATGGCACTTTTGAAACTTAATACCGCCAAGAGTGGTATCGTATTTTCGGAGGAGTTGAAGCAGTCGGCATTGGCTGCAAACGCCTTGCTCCACTCGGGCAAAGGCGCAGGAAACGACTTCCTCGGCTGGGTAAATCTCCCATCATCTATCGACAAGGCGCAGATTGACGCTATCAACGCTTGTGCAGCATCGTTGCGCTCGAAGGCTGACGTAGTTATCTGCATCGGTATCGGTGGCTCGTACCTCGGCGCAAAGGCTGTTCTCGATGCTATGAGCAACCCATTCGAGTTGCTTCACGCAAAGCACGAAAACCCTGTTGTTTTATTCGCCGGTCAGAATATCTCGGAGGACTACACCGCAGAGTTGTTGGCAGCCGTTAAGGAGCACTCTATTGCAACAATCGTAATCTCGAAGTCGGGCACCACCACCGAGCCTGCTATCGCCTTCCGCATTATCAAGGAGGAGATTGAGAAGCGTTATGGCAAGGAGGAGGCAAAGTCGCGCATCGTGGCTATCACAGACCAGGCTCGTGGCGCACTCAAAACCCTCGCTACACAAGAGGGTTACCAGACATTTGTTATTCCTGACAATGTAGGCGGTCGTTTCTCGGTACTTACCCCTGTTGGTTTGCTCCCACTCGCAGTAGGCGGCGTAGATATAGAGGCTTTGGTTGCAGGAGCGCAGGCTATGGAGGCAGCAACTGCCGAGGGCGTAGCATTTGACGACAACCTCGCAGCACAATACGCTGCAACTCGCTTCGAGCTGTACAAGGCAGGCAAGAAGATTGAGATTCTCGGTTCGTACGAGCCTAAGTTGCAGAACATCAACGAGTGGTGGAAGCAACTTTACGGTGAGAGCGAGGGTAAGGAGAACAAGGGTATCTTCCCTGCATCAGTGACCTTCACCGCAGACCTTCACTCTATGGGACAGTATATTCAGGAGGGTGAGCGCACCTTGTTCGAGACCATTATCTCGGTTGAGAAGCCTGCTCATGAGGTTAAGGTTGAGGCTGACGAGGCCAACCTTGACGGCTTGAATTTCTTGGCAGGCAAGCGTCTGCACGAGATTAACAAGATGGCGGAGTTGGGTGTTCAGCTCGCTCACATTGACGGTGGCGTGCCAAACCTCTTGATTCAGATTCCTGCTATCGAGGAGAAGGCAATCGGCGCATTGCTCTACTTCTTCGAGAAGGCTTGCGGTATCAGCGGCTACCTTATCGAGGTTAATCCGTTCAACCAGCCGGGCGTAGAGGCTTACAAGAAGAATATGTTTGCACTGCTCGACAAACCTGGTTACGAGGAGGAGAGCAAAGCGATTAAGGCAAGACTCTAAAACTGAAAACGGAAAACGGAAAACGGAAAACTAATGCCGAGCAATTGCTCGGCATTTTTTTATCGCTAGTACCCAAACAGTTATCAATCTGTCGCATAAAACATTTTTCAAAAAAAGATAGG
>JAGBCX010000025.1 GCA_017937805.1 Alistipes sp.
AAACCCGACAATCTTCGATTGCAACAACCTCGCTTCGGTCACCTCTCAACTGCTGCGACCGTTCGAGCCCTATCATCGTACATAGCAATCAGTATTATTATTCGCACCGCCAAGAAGACGACTTGAAAAGTTGACATTTTCCGCTATTTTATAACGTGAACTTTCTCTTCTCTTTAACTTTTTGCCTATTTTTTGTTGTTTTTCTCCTAAAATTTCTTAACTTTGTTATTATTAACCATTGAAAACAAAAACAACAAAACAACAAAATAACCTTACAATTATGGCTAAAACTCTTAAAATCAGAGATTTGACTTTGCGAGATGGACAGCAATCCTCTTTCGCAACCCGTATGACACAGGCGGAAATTGAGCGTGTATTGCCTTACTATAAAGATGCGCACTTCTACGCTATGGAGGTGTGGGGTGGTGCAGTGCCTAACTCTGTAATGCGTTACCTCGGCGAGAACCCTTGGTATCGTCTTGAAAGCATCAAGAAGGAGGTTGGTGATGTATCGAAACTCACGGCTCTTTCGCGTGGTCGTAACCTTTTTGGCTACGCACCATATACCGATGAGATTATAGAGGGCTTCTGTCGCAACTCTATCGAGAGTGGATTGGGTATTATGCGTATCTTCGACTGCTTGAACGATGTCGAGAATGTAAAATCTACCATCAAATATGTAAAGAAGTATGGCGGTATCGCTGACTGCGCAGTTTGCTACACCGTTGACCCTAAGTATCCGAAGTTATCGTTCTGGCAGAAGTTAATGGGCAAGAAGAATCCTGCTCCGGTATTTACTGATGACTACTTCGTGTCGAAAGCGAAGGAGTTGGCAGCTCTCGGTGCCGATATGATTACTATCAAGGATATGTCGGGCCTAATTCCGCCACACCGCGTGAGCGCGCTCGTCAAGAAGTTGAAGGCTGCAACGGGTATCCCTGTCGATTTCCACACTCACTGTACTCCTGGCTATGGCTTGGCATCGGTATATGCCGCTATCGCAGCAGGTGTTGATGTGGTGGATACAAACTGCTGGTGGTTTGGAGGTGGTACAGGTGCTCCTGCATTGGAGTTGGTATATCTCTTCTGCCAGAAGCTCGGTATCGATATGGGCGTAAATATGGAGGCTGTCGCAAAGATTAACGAGCAGTTGAAGGATATCCGCACCGAGTTGAATGTTTCGGTATTTGGTAAGGACAAGCCTGCTCCAAAACCATTCAATCCACTCACTGACGCCACTCCTGCTGAGGTTGAAGCTTTGCTCGACAAGGCTGTTGTAGCGGCACAGAAGGAGGACTTCGCAACTCTGCTCGATGCTGCACAAAAGATTGAGGCTTATTTTGGCTTCCCTTCACCTAACAAGCTCGTTCAGGAGGCTGAGATTCCTGGAGGTATGTACTCGAATATGGTTGCACAGTTGCAGGCGTTGAAGGCTGAGGACATCTTGCCTAAGGCTATGGAGTTGATTCCTGAGGTGCGCCTTTCGGCCGGTTTGCCACCACTCGTAACCCCTACATCACAGATTGTAGGCGCACAAGCTGTGAACTGCGCTCTCGATTTGAAGGCAGGTCGTCCGATGTACACAACAAAGAATAATCAGTTCGTAAACCTTGTTAAGGGAGAGTATGGTACAACCCCTGTAAAGATTGACCCTGAGTTCCGCTTCAAGATTTGCGGTGTTCGCGAGGAGAGCAACTACGACATTTCGAAGTATCAGCACCAGCCAAACCCTGAGTTGCCTGAGGCAGGCGGTGTGAAGTTGGCAGAGAACGAGAAGGAGGAGTTGTTGCTCGAATTGTTCCCACTCGTTGCAAAACCGTATCTTACAGGCGTTAAGACCAAGGCTTATCAGGCAAAGGTCGCAGCCGAGGCTCCTGCGAAGGCTGAGGCTGCTCCTGCGGCAGAGCCAAAGGCTCAACCTATCACCGGTCACACCATCGTTGCTCCACTTCCGGGTAAAGTTATTGAGTTTAAGGTAAAAGTTGGCGATGCTGTTGCCGTAGGTCAGGAGGTTGCTGTATTGGAGGCGATGAAGATGGAGAACTCTATCACTTCGGACTCTGCGGGATATGTGAAGCAGATTTTGGTTGTTGCGGGAGAGAATGTTGCAACCGATGCGGTACTTATCGAGTTGGGCGATGCTCCTGTTGTAGCGAAAGCAGAGGTTGCTGCACCGAAGGCCGTTGTAGGTAACAAGGTCGTTGCTCCGCTTCCTGGTCGCGTTATCTCGTTGAAGGTCAAGGTGGGCGATACTGTTAAGGCTGGCGATGAGGTTGTAGTTTTGGAGGCTATGAAGATGGAAAATTCCATCACTTCGGACTATGACGGAACTGTTCAGCAGATTGCTGTAGCCGAGGGTGAGAATGTTGCCACTGATGCGGTGTTGCTTATCGTAGGATAATATAATAAATGAATACTTTTAATTGTCAATTATCAATTGTCAATTGTCAATTTTTTAATAAAAACTTAGACTTATGGGATTTTTGAAGGAATTTAAGACATTTGCCCTCAAAGGCAATGTAATGGACATGGCAGTCGGTGTTATCATCGGTGGTGCTTTTGGAAAGATTGTTACATCGTTGGTAAACGATATCTTAATGCCACCAATCGGAATGTTGCTTGGCAATGTCGATTTCAAGGACTTGAAGGTAAATCTTGCTGCTCTCAAAGATGCCGCAGTATCGGTTGTAAATGAGGGCGCAGTGCCATCTGAGCCTGTATATTGGAACTATGGCGCGTTTATTCAGCAGGTTGTAGATTTCACTATTCTTGCATTCTGCGTATTCTTGTTGGTAAAGTTTATGACTCGTCTTTCGCACTTGAAGAAAAAGGAGGAGGAGAAGCCTGCAACTCCACCTGCACCTCCTGCACCATCGAAGGAGGAAGTTCTTCTCACCGAGATTCGCGACTTGTTGAAGGAGAAGAAGTAGAGTTATACAACTTCCGACAAAAAGAGTGTGTTCAAAAAACTTATTGAACACACTCTTTTCTTTTTTTTACATTATTCTGCGGAAAATTGCGAGTGGATAGCGGCGCACGGGTCGAAGCCATAGCCAAATTTTGGCGAAGAAGATATGCAGAGCCGAGCAATCGACCACACCATAAATTTTATCGCGTGTCACACGCTCTGTACCTACGATATTCCCATCGCCAAAGAGAGTTACCACATCTCCCTTGATATCTATTATTCGATGCACCACAAAGGCGTGGCCCGCATCAGCCATCACGACATTATACTTGCGGATATCCTCCTCGCGCACAGGGCGTAACGTTATCGTTGAGCCACTGCGAAAGAAGGGTAGCATACTCTCGCCTTTTACGGCAACGCGCACGGTCTTACCTTCAAGGAGGGTGTCGCGTACGATAGAGAACAACTCGCGATTGGATATAACTCGGGCACTCTTCATCGTCTATCGCTCAAATATGGTTGAGTAGGATAATTGTGCGGCAGCCGCATCGGGCAGACACTCCAAATGATAGACCGGTGTGCTGGATATAATATCTGATACGGTGTGGCAAATTTCGTCTTGCAGTGTCGCATCATAAGCAAAAGCCGGAGGGCACGATGGCAAAATAGCGCCAATTGATGCAAGTGCAGGCAGACGATATATTTTGTTGTATGGAGCCTGCGAAAGGCGCATCAAGGCGCGTACCGGTACGCATTTATTTACATAGCAGTGCGTTTTACCACTCCAAGGTGAGCCATACACAATTGCTTTGCCATCAATCACACGAATTATAGGACTATCGTCATTCAAGAGTCGTGCGCCATCAATATTTTCGCGCCATAGACGGGTATGAGTGCTTTTTCCCGTTCCCGATTCACCAAGACACAGGACTCCGCAATCATCTTTTACTATAACCGAGGAGTGTATGGCAATGGCTCGCAATGGGGCCATTATAAGGCCAAACATCACCCATATACCAAAGCGCACAAGAGATGGATCAGCCTCCTCGTACTGACCGAGATTGCTATCCACCACATTCGAGCCATCTTTTTTAACGAGCAAAAAGCTCTTATCTTCGCGCGTCATCGAAAAACGATATCCACCATCGTAACGAGCAAACTCACCGTAGGCATAATTCTGCTCGAAATCAAACGAGTGAATAACCTTCGTAGTAGGGTATGCGGTAGCATCTGTTATCGAGTTCATTCGCAACAACATGGTCGGCTCGGCATCTAAATCGGTTTCGACTTCGAAAGGCTTAAAACCCCTCAATCCGCACGCTACGATATCGCTGTGTGGGCCCTCGGTACGAAGCAGAAAATCGGCTATACTATAATCCATATATTGTCCTATATTTTATCAAGTGTTACTATTCTGTCGCAGTAACTTAGCGAACTATCGCGATGAGCCACCACAACAATTGTCAAATCTTTATTTGCGTTAGAAAGTGCCTCGATAGCGCAATTTATAGAGTGCTCTGTGGCATTATCGAGTGACGAGGTAGCCTCGTCAAAGAAGAGAATATCCGCCTGTTTATAGAGCGCACGCGCTATGCCTATTCGTTGTCGCTGTCCTCCCGAAAGAAGTGCGCCACATTCGCCTATGCGCGTATGAACACCATTTGGTAACGAAGAGATAAACTCCGACAACGAAGAGGCCTCAATACACCTCTCAATCTGAGCCATATCTACATCTCGCTCATCATCGCCAAGTGCGATATTTGCAAGTATGGTGCTATCTGCAAGGAATGTATTTTGCGAAACGTAGCCAATGCTATTCTGCCACTTGCGTAGCAACTCTTCATTGAGTTGAACGCCATCAACATAGACTCCTCCCTCGGTTGGCACATACAAACCGAGCAGAATATTCAACAAGGTTGTCTTGCCTGCACCGGATTCGCCATTTATGCCAATCTTTTCGCCTTTGCGGATTGTAAGCGAGAGGTTATGAAGCGTATCGCGCGAACCATTTTCAAATCTAAACGAGAGATTTCGAACCTCGATAGCCTCGTTAAACGACAATCGCTCCGCAGTGTAACGCTCCGACTTGCGACAACTCTTGTTCTTTGTATCTTTGAGAATATCGATAGTGTATCTATTATAACGCAATGCGCTCCATGCACCCATTATATTTCGCGCCGAAGGAAGTAGGCGCAAACCTGCAACCGCAAAGACTCCAAAGAGTAGCTTCATATCAGTCGCTTCCATGGTCGTACCAAGGGCAAGCAACAGAGCCATACCTACAACCAAACCTGTCTCGGTAAGATTTTGAGGTAGCATTGATATTGTTGCATTCTTACGACCAACCTTCACGATTGTATCAATTTCGCGGTCGAATAGCGACAATCTGTGTTTGAATGCGTTATTGATTTCCACATCGGCATAGCCTCGGAATGTTTCGATTACATCACGGTATTTACGGCGCTGCGCCTCATTCTCCACGTTGCCATAGCGGTCAAGACGGATACGCATCAATCCGAAATAGAGCCATGCCACCGGTATAAATACCGCAACCGCAAGTACGGCACCGATAGGGGAGTATATCGCTATGGATAAAAATATCATCAATAGCAACAATATCTCGCTCACGAGTGTTGCCATAGGTCGCAATACGCCCGTAATAAAGGTGTAGCACACCACATTTACATTCCGAGAGAGGATAGCCGAATTTTCGCGCTTAACAAACTGCAATCCTTGCGCGAAATAGCCGATAAACAGAGTGCGCGAGAGGTGACGATAGAGCGTATAGATATAGTCGCGCTCTACGCGATAGAGCATCAGGTTTATCAAATTCTTAACCACGATAAACGCCACAACTGCAACGGCTACCGCTATAACAAAGTGATTGTCCGCAACAAAACCGAGTTTTTCATATACCGCATGGAGCAGAGCATTCGAATGCATACTCTCTGAGTCCAAAATCAGATAGAGAATCGGCAGTAATGCCGCCAAACCGACAAAGTTCAAGAGCGCGCGCACAAAGACCGTGACCGCAACGCCCACCCCCTTTGCACGAAATTCTCTTGGTATTATATCAAAAAAGTCGAGTTTCATCTCACAAAGATAGCACTAAAATAGCAATTACCAACTATTATTTATCGATTTGAACAATCTTTCCCGTCACAATGTACCAGATATATCCTTCAACTTTGTCGAATCCCATCTTTCGCAACTCTTGCATATAGTCCGAAACTTGCATATTATGCCTACGATCCTCCTCTCCGAACTTGTAGTCTACAACCACCGCCTCATTGCCGCGAATCATAACTCGGTCAGGGCGTTTGACCGTAATGTCACCACATATAATACTACGTTCGCAACATATCTTATCCCAGTTACCGTCAAACCACGCCTTCGCAACACTATGCTCTAAACTATTGGTTATTTGAGCCTTCAAATCGGCCACATCAACCTGATTTAATTCGCCATCTAACAACATATCATCAAGCGCAGTAAATATATCTTCACGGGTTACTGCACTCTCGAAGGCTCTATGCAGGCGGATACCCATGCTACGAGGCGTTTGCTTCACAATCTCATCAGAGAGATATCGAGATGCCGAGGTGCGAAGTTTAACATCTACGGGCGAAACATTGTACTCCTTTATTGTCGCTGTCGCGTTGCTTCCAACTTTTTGTTCGGTGCTCTCAGGCTCAGGCTTATCAAATAGCCCTATCTCATATTGACGATAACCCTCTTTTTGTTGCATTCTATCAGCATATAGCTCCAACAACATGGCGCCTATCGTATTGCCACGACTCTTGCTCGGTATAAAAATATGCAGTTGCTCCTTTGCACGGGTAGTGGCCACATAGAGCATATTCAGAGCATCGACACCTGTGTATATAAGTTCGCGGAAATATCCATCGGCAAACAACGACTCTCCAACCGAACGATTAAACGATACCGGGAATGGACCAACATCATTGAGATGCTCATTTGGCGCGGCTTTGGACCATACAATATTCGATACATAACCGCTTGAATCAAGGGGCTCCAACGACCACGAACAACGCGGTATTACAACAACCTTATTCTCCAAACCCTTCGCCTTGTGTATTGTAAGAATCTCTATTGCACGCTCACTACGTTCAACACGTACCGACAGGCTCTCACCCTTTTCCTTCCACCATTTATCAAAAAGGGCGATATCGGCAACCTTGCCGGTAGAGAATCGGGAGATATGTTCGTGAAGTGCCAAAACATAGGCAGTCTGCCCCCGCAAATCCTCGGCGTAACGAATTGTAATATGATTAAATGCCTCCTCAGGCGACATCATCTGTATCAAATCCAAGAACTTACACTCATCATCACTCAACTCCGAATCAAAAAGATTGTGCTTGTGAAGATGATTGTAGAGTACCAACGAGGTGATATCGTTACGATTGATGGCAAGACGCATTATGGCGATTATAAGCTTCACCGCAGGTGACGTAGCAAGGCTCAAAGCCTCCTCAGTCGTAATCTCAAACCACAAACTCTTCGGAAAAGTATTGCGATAGTGGAGTAGCTCCTCAGCAATCTCCATTCCTTCGCTATTTTTGCGGACAAGAATAGTGATGTCACGCGGTAAGAATCCCTGCTCCAAAATACTCTTTATTCGCTCGATATATAGTGGCAGCTTTGCGCTATCGTTGCTCTCCTCTGCGTCACCCTCCTCCGGAACAGTTATTGCGACATAGCCACTATTCAGATGTTTGCGGCGAGGGGTTTGCTCGTGTTCCGAGTAGGCTTTTTTCAGCGTATCGTATAGCTCGGAGTGACACTCCTTCGATATACGATGCGATGCCCCAGCCCCATCAAGACGAGCGTTTAACTTCTCATTTTCGCGCTCAACAATTGACGAAAAGAGCGAGTTGTTGAACTCCACCACATTCGGCAAACTTCGCCAATTATTTCTCAATGGGAGAGTCTCGCAATCTGCGAGTTTTTGCTCTACATCTCCGCCCAAAATACGCCAATCACCTCCACGCCAACGATATATAGACTGCTTTACATCACCCACTATAAGCACCGAAGTATCAGCCGATTGCGACATTGCATTTCGTAGTAATGGCAGAAAATTGTTCCACTCCTTAAACGAAGTATCCTGAAACTCGTCAATCATAAATTTATCGAAGTAGTTACCCACTTTCTCATATATAAATGGAGCCTCCGACTCCGAAATAAAACCCGATATGGCATGCTTTGTTTCGGATAGGAGCATCGAATTCTCCTCACGACAAATATCTTCGACCTTCTCCTGCAAATCGTGCAACAGAGCAAAACCTCGGAAGTTACGCGCCAAGATACGGTATGTATTGCTGAGCGTTTTCAGATTTAGATGGTCGTTATACATCTCAACAAATAGAGCCTGCAACTCTCCGGCAAGCTGAATCAGTTCCGGTGTTGCCTTGCCTTTATTGAACCACTCTTCAGGAGTATCGGTCAGATGTCGCTGAACGGCATCGGTGAGTTTGTCGAGAGTTCCATCGGCAAATTTCTCGAATATCTTGGTGAATTTCAACTTGAAGTTATCGTGCGAAAATCCTCGCGTTGAAATAAGTTCCAAGGCGTGAGCGCCCTTTGCCATAAGACTCTTTTGCTGCTCTTCGACCACTGCGGAAAACTTTTTAATCGCCCTTTTGAGCGACTCTTTATCGCTACTTTTAGCAATAATTTCGCGCGTTGATTCCTTGAATAGTTCTCCGTTCAATGCGGTTATCGCACTACGGATATCCCATCGTTCGCCATCGCTAATACGCTCAGCTGTAAGTTCTTCCAGCCAATTTCGCAACTCCTTATTCTCCGTTATATTCTCGATAAGAGCATCAACACTCTTTGTAAGTATTGGTGCCGTATCCAATTCGGTAGTAAAGTTTATGTCTATTCCCAACTCTCGTACGAAGGCACGCAGAATACGCTGAAAGAAGGTGTCGTTCGTAAGTACCGTAAAGTGGGAATAGTCGTGAAGTATCAACGAACGCACGATTTTTGCACGTTGTCGCAGCGTTGTTTCGTCGAGCGTTGTCTCCTTTATAAGTTCTGCCAGATGGTCGCTCTTTTGGCCCGAGGCGAGCAGATGAATCTCCTTCAATATGCGAGATTTCATCTCTTCGGTCGCCTTGTTTGTAAATGTTACGGCAAGTATGCGTTTGTAGAATGATTTGTCGAAATAGGGAGTTCCATGCTCATCGTAGCGGTTGCGCAACACGTCATATATATACTCGTGCGCTATACGATAAGTCTTGCCCGAACCGGCACTTGCCGGCACTATTACAGCGCGTTTTTGCGTAGCAGAACTCTCCATTTGCCTAAATTTTTCGTAAAGTTACTAAATAAAGATGAAAAAATTGGTTATTCGCAAAAAAAGTTGTACCTTGCATACCTAAATATATTATATAGCACAACATGAAGAGATTTTTTGTTTTACTCATATTTTCTATTGTTGCATTTGGCGTTTCTGCACAAAATTCAACCGTTGTTGCAGCCGCAGCCACTGCACCTGAGCAGGTTGTATCTATTCCAAAGACCGATTGGCTGACAACTTTCCACAGCATCAAGATTGATGGTCCGATGAATGTCCTGTTCAAGAGGGTTAATAGCGCCGAGGAGGTGCGTATAATCTACGATACGAAGGGCAACATCTCTTCAAAATTCAAATTCGAAGTCGACAAAAAGGGTGTTCTTGTCGTTAGCGAAAAGAGCGACCCTAAACGAACAACCGTAACCGACATAACCATCTATTACCACTCCTTGCGAGATGTTAAAATTGCACACGCAAAGGCTGAGTTCGAAGACCGCATAGAGAGTGAGATGTTCGACCTATCGATATCGGGAGGTGCGATTGTTTCGCTCGATGTCAGCTCCTTCGATTTAGCGGTGGAGTGTACAGGTGTCAGCCGACTGACTCTTGGTGGCTCTACAAAATACCTTACAATGCGTGTTTCGACCGCAAAGGTCAATTGCAGTGAACTCTCGACCGTATCGACCATTATCGAAGCCTCCCACTCATCGGAGGTTCGAATCGTCGTTTCCGAGAGATTGGAAGCAACAACGTCTACCGGAGCCAAATTGCTCTACAAGGGATATCCGAGAATTATTCGCGACCACACCCTTGTTTTTGGTGGCGAAATCATCAACATCAACTAATTGCAATCAATTTGAGGGGTTGACACCATGGCTACCTTTATTGAGGAGGTTGTTCTTCGACTCTATGAAAAGTATGGCGAGGATATCTCTTCGCTAAACATTGTTCTACCCTCAAAGCGAGCCCGACTATTCTTCGCTGAAGCGATATCAAAAATAGTCAAACGCCCTATATGGGAGCCCAACTACACCTCTATAGATGAGTTGATGGGTCAACTATCCGAATTACGCAAAGCGGATAGGCTTCGTCTTATATCGGAATTGTACAAAATATATTCGAAGTATCACAACGAAAATTTTGACGAATTTTATCATTGGGGCGAGGTGTTAATTGCCGACTTCGATATGATTGACAAGTACATGGTCAATACCTCTCAACTCTTCTCCAATATACGGGATTTAAAAGAGCTGGAGTCGGATATGAGCTATCTCTCCGCTGAGCAGATAGAACTTATAAATCGTTTTTGGCGCACTTTGACCGGTGAAGCAGACGACATTGTTGAAAATTCAAAAACCAAAACCAAATTTTTAACGGTGTGGCGTTCCTTGAGTGCTATATACGAGGAGTTTACGGAGAGTCTGCGCAGATTGGGCATAGGCTATACCGGAATGATATATCGCGAGGCGGTGGCGCGCTTAAAACAGGGCGCAACCTCCATATCAAACGATAAACGATATATATTCATAGGTTTCAACGCTCTTTCCAAGTGCGAGCAATCGCTACTACAGCAGATGCATCTTAGTGGCTGTGCCGAATTCTACTGGGATTACGACAACTACTACACGAACAACAAGTTTCAGGAAGCAGGCTTATTCATTCGAGAAAATATCGCCACATTACCCGAATCTGAGGGCATATCCCACGACAATTTCAAGAATATTGAATCTGTAAATGTTATATCGACATCTTCAAATGTTGCTCAGTGCCAATGCGTTGTCGATATATTGGAGAAGATTGCCGCCAAAAGTGGAGGAGTGCTTGACAAAAGTACTGCCATTGTACTTACCGATGAGAATCTGCTGATGCCATTGCTCTATGCCTTACCCGAAAAATTCAAAGTTAAACAGGTGGAGCAGAAGGGTAGCACGGTGAAGGTTCCTGCCATCAATGTTACGATGGGATATCCCCTTCGTAACACTTTGGCGTACTCGTTCGTTGAGCGTCTTTTGGAGTTGCAGAAGCATGCGCGAATAGACAAGGCGGGAGAAGATACATTCTACCATATTGATGTCGATGGTTTGCTAACACACCCATACATCGCCGATATAGCCACTTCACAATACTCGGAATTGCGTGCCAACATAATAAAGCACAGACAATTTCAAGTGCCACAATCGAGCATTAGCACAACCCCTCTATTGCAAACTATCTTCCGCAAAGTCGAGGGGTGGCACAATTTGTCAGAGTACCTATTGGAAGTTATTGATGCTGTATCAGCCACTACCAATAGGGGCTCGGAGAGTGCTTTCCGAGCCGAGTTTTTGCTAATTGTATCAGATGCTATTGCGAAGTTGCAAAACATTGTAGAACAGTGCAATATAGATATTTCCGAGTCGATATATCGCTCTTTGCTACGTCGTCATTTGCAGGCGGAGCGCGTAC
>JAGBCX010000026.1 GCA_017937805.1 Alistipes sp.
AAGTTACACGAGTTACACAGTTACAGGGGCGTGTAACTCTGTAACTCTGTAACTCTGTAACTCTGTAACTACTTAGACTACGGAATACCTCCCTTCTGTTATGGAACTGTAGGTCGTAGGTGGCGATTCGGTTGCGGGCATAACCACTACATTACCATTGCCCTGCAACTCCAAGATGCCACTCTTGATGGCTCGGCTGACCTTGACCTTTGCATTGCTGTTACTTATGCCGAGTTCCTCCTCTATCTTGGTGACAAGTACAGTGCGCTCTACTCCGTTGGGGAAGAAGTTGCGCATAATGGCTACGCAACAATTCTCCTTCTCGCTTATGCGTGGTATCTCGCACTCTTCGGGTAACCCCTCCTCCGTTATGCAGAAGGCAAACGGCGAAAACTCCTCGTTACGGCAGAACTGCGGTTCGACCACCGAGCAGTCGCCAATCTTGTGTACATATATCATTGTTTCAGCCTTGCGTTGCAGGGTTGAACCAATATGTCCACGAGCCTTGTCGCTGTTGGGGTTGGTGTGCAATACACAGAGTATGTGGCAGTTATACTCCGTAGATAGTGCCATCAACTGCCCTACTACTGCGTCACTCTCCTCGATGCAGTTGCTGTTGTACATAAGGTCGCTTATGCCATCTATAACTATAAGTTTGGGTTTGAATAGTTTGATGGCATCGACCATCTTCTCGGCTCGCTCTTTCGGCTCAATTTCACGCAAGGTGAGGGTGCGGAGGTTGTTGTAGTTAATCTCGCTGTTCCACCCTGCAAGGCTGTAAATGCGTTTTACCACACGCTGTACATGGCTTGCCGACTGTTCGGTATCAACCCATAACACTTTGATATCCTTGGGTGTTATGCCGAACACAGAGCCTTGTGATGTGCGTAGGAGTGCGCCTACGAGAGCCGTACAGAGAAAAGTCTTTTTGCTCTTGGCGGCACCCACCACAGCCGAAATATTGCCCTCGCTGGCAATTGTTGAGCCGTAGCGTGATAATATGGGTATCGGCTCAGGTATTGCACGATTAATATCCACAAGGTGAGGTTCGAGTGAGCGATATAGCGCCTGCTCTTCGATTGTTACCCTCACCTGAACAGGGTCATATTTTGGCGCAAGTTGGTCGTGTAACTCTTTCTCGGCATCGGTTTTCATCTCCGATTTATCGGTATTACCACAAGTGATGTCCAATAATTGATGTAGATTTATACCAACTTTGGACTCTCTGTTGTGTTGTGCGGTAGGCATAGCAGGAGCGCTACCAACACTATTGGTGTTTGTATTCATGGCAGATGTAAATAATATTGATTATTAAAATGTTAGATACGCTGTCGACTGCGAAATACGGTGCAAATATAATACAGCAAAATGCCCTTGTCAAGAGTTTTGGGCAACTTTTTTTCGATGTGTCGGCTAATGTGCAGATAATGAGCGTATTAAAATTTTGAATTTTTTTGTTTTGGCTCTACGAATTACGGAGTTACAAAAGTTACAGAGTTACACAGTTACACAGTTACACACCCCTGTAACTCTGTAACTCTGTAACTGTGTAACCCGTGCGATAGCGAGAATATAATAAATTGTTGATAAGTCCGCTGTAAGGTCTTTTTTATATAATAAAAAAAGAGTATCTTTGCACTATGTTTTTGCAGTGCGTACATATAGTCTCCTTTGCTCAGCTGTGTCAAGAGTCGCAGCAGATGTCGGGGGCGAGCGTGCGCAGATAAAGAGGGTCATTACACAGGTGTGTAGCGACCTTTTTTATTTAGTGAGGAGTGAGGAGATAGTAGTGAGTAGTGAGTAGATAGGAGATAGGAGATAGGAGTTGAAAACTTTCAGCGCGCTCCTATAAAGCGACCAAAGGGAGCGAATCCTATTTAATCCTATTCAATCCTATAATTGCCCGCGCCACGATAAGGTTAGAAGAACGGAGAACGGAGAACGGAAAACGGAAAACTTTTAGTTTAGTGAGTAGTGAGTAGTTGAAAAAACTTTCAGCGCAATCCCTAAACTCCCTAAATTCCCTAAACTCCCTAAAGCGCTTGCGCCACGATAAGGTTAGG
This sequence comes from Alistipes sp., assembly GCA_017937805.1. Classification (GTDB taxonomy): domain Bacteria; phylum Bacteroidota; class Bacteroidia; order Bacteroidales; family Rikenellaceae; genus Alistipes. The sequence goes on from JAGBCX010000026.1 coordinate 2,064, forward strand.
AGTCTGCAAAACAAAAACGGAGTAACAAAATAACAAAACAATAAAACACAACACATTATGAAGGTAGCAGTGGTAATGGGTTCGACAAGCGATTGGGACGTTATGAAGGCGGCTTGCGAAACCCTCGAAGAGTTGGGTATCGAGTACGAGAAGCGTGTTATCAGCGCACACCGTACTCCCGATTTGATGTATGAATTTGCCAAGTCGGCACGCGAGCGTGGCTTTGGTGCAATTATCGCAGGTGCGGGCGGTGCAGCGCACGTAGCAGGTGTTACGGCTGCGATGACCACCGTACCGGTTATTGGTGTGCCAATCAAGACCTCGGCACTCGGAGGATTGGATTCGTTGCTTTCGATTGTGCAGATGCCGGGCGGTATTCCGGTGGCTACAACCGCAATCAACGGCGCAAAGAATGCGGCACTTATCGCTGCGCAGATTTTTGCCCTCACCGACAAGGCTGTCGAGGAGAAGTTGCTCGCCTTCCGCGCAAAACAAACGGCGACAGTTTTGGCAGCTACGCTGCCAGAACTTTAATTGACAATTGATAGTTGACAATTGATAATTAAAGGAATTTATATTTATAATTAGATAGTTGATGTAGGAAATAATACAATAGACACAAAAACGATTTATCGTTTTACCACTAATTGTCAATTTTCAATTTTCAATTATCAATTTGATTTTGAAGTTATGAAAAATCACAGAATATTTGTCGAGAAGTACGCTCGCTTTCAGGTCGAGGCAGAGTCGCTCCGCAAGGAGTTGAACGAGAACCTCTCGCTCGCTATCGAGGCACTGCGCGTACTCAATGTTTACGATTTGTTTGGATTTAGCGATGACCTCGTGGAGCGTTGTCGCTACTCCGTATTTGGTGAGATTGTCACCGACCTCGTCACTGACGAGTGCGACTATGAGGGCAAAAAGTACCTCGCTATCGAGTATCTGCCTGGTCAGTTCGACCAGCGCGCATCTTCGGCGGTTGATTGCGTTCACTTGTTGGAACCTGCAGCCGATGTTAAAATTCGCTCGTCACGCCTCTATATCTTCGATGATGGTGTAACTGAGGAGCAGATGGCGAAGATTAAGCACTACCTTATCAATGCCGTAGAGTCGCGCGAGAAGAATCTGCAAATTTTGTCGGACGCTGAACAAGCGGATATTAAGCCGGTACCCGTATTGGAGGGCTTTACCGATATGAAGGAGGAGGATTTGGAGCCATACTGCAAGGCAAATGGCTTGGCAATGAATGCAGACGATTTGCGCTGCGTTGTCGAGTACTTCCGCAGTGAGCATCGCAACCCTACACAGACCGAGTTGCGTATCCTCGATACCTATTGGAGCGACCACTGTCGCCACACAACTTTTACAACCGAGATTGAGGAGATAAAGATTGACGACTCGTTTATGAAGAGCGAGTATGAAACCGCATTGGCAGAGTTCGGCATGATGCGTAAGGAGCTCGGTCGTGAGCAGAAGTCGTTGTGCCTGATGGAGTTGGCTACTATTGGCGGTCGCTACCTGCGTAAAATTGGCAAACTTGACGATATGGAGGTGAGCGAGGAGAATAACGCTTGCTCCATCTTCGTTGATGTAGATATCGAGGGCCAGAGCGAGAAGTGGCTCTTGCAGTTTAAGAACGAAACCCACAACCACCCTACTGAGATTGAGCCTTTCGGAGGTGCTTCGACCTGCTTGGGTGGTGCAATCCGCGACCCGCTGTCGGGCCGTGCTTATGTATATCAGGCTATGCGCGTAACGGGTGCGGGCGATATATATAAAGGTATAGACGAAACTATTGAGGGTAAGTTGCCACAGCGCATCATTTCGCGTAAGGCGGCAGCAGGCTATTCGAGTTATGGCAACCAGATAGGCTTGGCTACAACCCACGTGCGCGAGATTTACCACGATGACTATGTGGCAAAGCGTTTGGAGGTTGGCGCAGTTGTCGGAGCCGTTAAGGCGGCAGATGTTCGCCGTGAGAGCCCTGCTCCGGGCGATGTGGTACTCCTTTTGGGAGGTCGCACAGGTCGTGATGGTATCGGTGGAGCAACCGGCTCGTCAAAGCAGCACACCACCGCTTCGTTGGAGGAGTGTGGTTCGGAGGTGCAGAAGGGAAATGCTCCTGAGGAGCGTAAGATTCAGCACCTGTTCCGCCGTGGCGATGTAACGCGCCTTATCAAGAAGTCGAACGACTTTGGCGCAGGTGGTGTATCGGTGGCTATCGGAGAACTTACAGATGGCTTGGATATCTACCTCGACCGCGTACCTGTTAAGTATAACGGCTTGAACGCTACTGAGTTGGCAATTTCGGAGTCGCAGGAGCGTATGTCCGTAGTAGTGGAGAAGAAAGACGTGGAGACGATGATTGCCCTCTGCCGTGAGGAGAACGTAGAGGTTACGCATGTGGCAGACGTTACCGATACACAGCGTATGCGTATGTTCTACAAGGGCGAGAAGGTTGCCGACTTGAAGCGTGAGTTTATCGACTCGGCAGGTGCAAAGCACTACACCAAGATTGCTCTTGGTGCTATTGAGGAGCGTAACCCATTCCACCGTGAGGTTGAGGGAACAACACTTCGCGAGAAGATGTTGAACAACCTCAAAGATAATAATGTAGTGTCGCAGCGTGGTTTGTGCGAGATGTTCGACTCGACCATCGGTCGCTCGACAGTGTTGATGCCGTTCGGAGGTAAGACACAGCGCACCGAGACACAAGTTTCGATGCAGACCTTGCCTGTACGCCACGGCAAGACCTCTACGGCGAGTGTTATGGCGTTTGGATTCAACCCATATATCTCGGCATGGTCGCCATATCACGGTGCAGAGTATGCCGTAGTGGAGGCTTGCGCGAAGGTTGTAGCTTCGGGTGCTTCGTACGAGAAGATGCGCTTCTCATATCAGGAGTATTTCGAGCGTATGAGCGATGCTCACTCGTGGGGCAAACCAATGTCGGCTCTGCTCGGAACTATCCGTATGCAGAAGGCATTTGAGTTGCCTTCGATTGGCGGTAAGGACTCGATGAGTGGTACTTTCCAGAATATCAATGTGCCACCAACCTTGATAGCATTCGGTATCACTACACTCGATGCACGCAAGGCTATAAGCCCTGAGTTTAAGGGAGCAGGCAATGGCTTGTACTTGGTTAAGCACACTCCAAATGTAGATTGGACACCTAATACAGACGAGTTGAAGCACAACTTCCGCCTTGTAACCGAGAATATCCACAACGGAAATATCCTCTCGGCATACGCAATCGGCTTTGGTGGCGTTGCGGAGGCTGTTGCAAAGATGTCATTCGGTAACGAGATTGGCGCAGTGCTGACTTGCAATGAGGCTACCCTATTCGACTACTCTTACGGCTCGATTTTGGTCGAGGCTAAGGAGGCTGTTAAGGGCGCTATAAAGGTGGGTGAAACAACCGCCGAAAAGTGTGTAGAGGTCTTGGGTGAGAAGTTCTCGTTGGAGGAGTTGTACGATGCAAATACTCTCAAATTCGAGAAGATATACCCTGCAAAGGGCAAGAGTGGCGAGAAGTGCCGCGAAAGCAACCATACCGCTGCTGCACCGCAATATAAGGGCAAGAAGGTTGAGAAGGTGCAGGTTTACCTCCCTGTATTCCCGGGTACAAACTGCGACTACGATACAGCACGCGCATTCGAGCGTGAGGGCGCAGAGACTCATATCGGAGTATTCCGCAACCTTACACCTGAAGATGTCTTGCACTCGATTGATGCAATGGCTGCGGCTATCGACAAGTGTCATATTCTCGTTTTGAGTGGTGGATTCTCGTTGGGAGATGAGCCAGACGGTTCGGGTAAGTTTATCGCAAGCGTCTTGAATAATGCAACCGTAACAAAGGCTGTTCACGCATTGATTGAGCGTGGTGGTTTGATTCTCGGTATCTGCAACGGTTTTCAGGCGTTGGTTAAGTCGGGCTTGTTGCCATACGGTCGCTTGGGTATGATGACTAAGGAGTCGCCTACCCTATTCCACAACGATATTCACCGTCACATCTCGCAGATTGTTTCGACTCGTGTGGGAACTACCGCTTCGCCTTGGTTGTCATCGTTCAAGGTTGGCGATTTGCACTCTATCGCAGTGAGCCATGGTGAGGGTAAGTTCGTGGTTAGCGAGGAGATGGCGGAGGAGTTGTTTGCAAATGGTCAGGTGGCGTTCCAGTATGCCGATATGGAGGGTAACGCTACAACTGATGCACCGCACAACCCTAACGGCTCGTCTTACGGTATCGAGGGTATCATCTCGAAGAATGGTCAGATTCTCGGCAAGATGGGACACACGGAGCGTTACGATGACTGCTTGTTCAAGAATATCGCAGGCGAGAAACGCCAGAATATCTTTGCAAACGCAGTGAAGTACTTTAAAAACTGAAAACTGAAAACGGAGAACTGAAAACTGAATTATAGGAAAAGGGTTTAGCGGAAAATAGAAGTTTTCCGTTTTCCGCTTTCCGTTTTCCGCTAAAAATATTTTATATGAGTGTTTTAGCAGTATATAATGTTGAGCATGCCTCATCATTGGTCTATTATGGACTCCACTCGATGCAACATCGTGGTCAGGAGGGTTGCGGTATGGTAAGTGTTGCGGAAGATGGTCATATGTATCGCCATCGCGGACACGGACTTGTGCAAGAAGTTTTCAACGAGGCCCAACTTCAAAAGTTGGAGGGTAAGATGTGTTTGGGACACGTTCTCTACACAACAGCAAATGGTCGTAGTATTGATAATATTGAGCCGTTATCGTTCCTTCACAATACAGGCTCGTTTGCAATTGCTCACAATGGCAATATTGTGAATGCCAAACAAGTACACGACTACTTGGAGAGCAAAGGAAGCCTCTTCCACTCCAACACGAACGCTGAGTTGTTGGCGCACCTTATAAAGAAGGAGGCTGACGAGCCACGTATCTTTACGATTATGGAGGCTTTGGACTTCTTGGAGGGTTCGTTCGCCTTTGTTATCATGACGCAAAATCGCCTCTATGCTTGTCGCGATAAGTACGGTATTCGCCCGTTGGCAATTGGCAAGTTGGGCGATGGCTATGTCGTGTCGAGCGAAACATGTGCCTTTGATGTTATGGGTGCGGAGTTTGTGCGCGATGTTGAGCCGGGAGAGGTTGTTACTATTGACCACAACGGACTCCGTAGTCGCAAATATTCGCTTACAAGCGAGCATAATATGTGCGCTATGGAGTATATCTACTTTGCTCGCCCCGATAGCGATATTGATGGTTGCAATGTTCACGCTTTCCGTAAGGAGTCGGGACGCCGTTTGTGGCACGAAGCACCTTGTGAGGCGGATATTGTGGTCGGAGTACCCGACTCTTCACTCTCGGCCGCTATGGGATATGCCGAGGAGAGTGGTATTCCGTACGAAATGGGACTTATCAAGAATAAATATATAGGTCGTACCTTTATTCAGCCTTCGCAGACTCTGCGCGAGAAGGGTGTGAAGATGAAGTTGTCGGCTATTCGCTCAATCGTTGATGGCAAGCGTATCGCGTTGATTGACGACTCGATTGTACGCGGAACAACCTCTAAACGCATCGTAACAATGTTACGCGAGGCGGGAGCAAAGGAGGTACATGTGCGTATCGTAAGCCCTACGATGACACACCCTTGTTGCTATGGCGTGGATACCACAACGCTCGATGAGCTGATTAGCGCAAAGCATTCTGTTGAGGAGACTTGCAAGATTATTGGTGCTGACTCGTTGGCGTTTATGTCGGTTGAGGAGTGTTTGGCTTCATCGAACGGCAAGTGCAAGAAGATGTGCTTTGCCTGCTTCGATGGCAAGTACCCTACACCTATGACACACGATATTTCGGAAATTAACAAGAAAAAATAGATACAATTATGGCAGTAAATTACGAAAAAGCAGGTGTAAATCTCGAAGCAGGTTACGAGGTTGTACGCCGAATCAAACAACACGTTGCATCGACCAACCGTTTGGGTACGATGGGTAATATCGGAGCCTTTGGCGGTATGTTCGACCTCGCAGCTTTGAATATCAAAGAGCCTGTGTTGGTTAGCGGTACTGACGGCGTAGGTACAAAGTTGAAGTTGGCATTCGCAATGGACAAGCACGATACTATCGGTATCGATGCCGTTGCAATGTGTGTAAATGATGTCTTGGCACAGGGAGCCGAGCCGTTGTTCTTCCTCGACTATGTGGCACTCGGTCACAATATCCCTGCAAAGGTGGAGGCTATCGTGGCAGGTGTAGCCGAGGGCTGCCGTCAGGCAGGCTGTGCATTGATTGGTGGCGAGACTGCCGAGATGCCGGGTATGTACGAGGACGGCGAGTACGATATCGCAGGCTTCACTTGCGGTGTTGTTGAGAAGTCGCAACTTATTGATGGCTCGAAGGTTAAGGTTGGCGATGTGCTTATTGGTATAGCATCAAGCGGTGTTCACTCAAACGGTTTTTCGCTTGTGCGTAAGGTGTTGGCTGACAACAACTTGGATTTGAACGCGAAGTATGAGGAGTTGGGCGACCGCACTTTGGGTGAGGCACTGCTCTGCCCTACACGCATCTATGTAAAGCAGGTGTTGGAGGTTGTTCGCAACTGCGATGTTCACGGTATTTGCCACATCACAGGTGGTGGTTTCGATGAGAATATCCCACGCATCTTGCACGATGGTCAGGGCTTGCATATCAATGAGGGCTCATGGGAGATTTTAGGCGTCTTTAAGTTGCTCGAAAAGTATGGCAATATCCCTCACCGTGAGATGTTCAATATCTTCAATATGGGTGTGGGAATGGTTATCGCACTCGATGAGAGCGAGGCTCAGAAGGCTCTCGACATTTTGACCGCTGCCGGCGAGAAGGCTTCGATTATCGGTAAGGTAACCGACACCGAGGGCGTAGTAATTGAGTAATAATATAAATATAAGTATATAGAATGAGAGCATTGGTAAGTGTAAGCGACAAGACCGGCTTGGTTGAGTTTGTCAGCGGTTTGCAGTCGCTTGGCTGGGAGATTATCGCAACGGGCGGTACTCAGAGCCTTTTAGAGAAGAATGGAGTTAAGACTATCGGCATCAGCGAGGTTACGGGCTTCCCTGAGATTTGCGATGGTCGCGTTAAGACCTTGCACCCAAAGGTGCATGGTGGTTTGTTGGCTCGCCGCGACTTGGAGAGCCACTTGCAGGCGTTGCGCGAGAATGGTATCGAGTTTATCGATATGGTCTGCGTAAACCTCTACCCTTTCCGTCAGACTATCGCAAAGGAGGGCGTAGAGATGGCGGAGGCTATCGAAAATATCGATATCGGTGGCCCTTCGATGTTGCGCTCGGCAGCAAAGAACTACAAAGATGTAACCGTAGTTTGCGACCCTGCGGACTATGCACAGATTCTCGACGAGATTAAGACAGAGGGCAATACAAAGGTCGAAACTCGTTTGCAGCTCTCGGCAAAGGCTTATACCCACACTGCAGAGTACGATATGTGCATCGCAACCTATATGCGTAAGCAGGCGGGCTTGTCGGAAAAATTGTTCTTGGAGTTTGACGAGCAACAGTCGTTGCGCTATGGCGAAAACCCTCACCAATCGGCAAAGTTCTATCGCGATAACTCTACTACCCACTTCTCGTTGGCGTATGCTGAGCAGTTGAATGGCAAGGAGTTGTCGTACAACAATATTCAAGATGCAAATGCAGCGTTGAATATTGTTCGCGAGTTCGAGGAGCCTTTCTGCGTAGCTTTGAAGCATATGAACCCTTGCGGTGCAGCGATAGGAGCTGACGCTATGGAAGCTTGGACACGCGCTTACGAGGCCGACACAAAGAGTATCTTCGGCGGTATCGTGGCTCTCAATCGTGAGGTTACCGCAGAGGTGGCACTTGGAATGAAGCCAATCTTCTTGGAGATTGTTATGGCTCCATCGTTTACCCCTGAGGCTCTCGAAATCCTCTGCGCAAAGAAGAATTTGCGCGTGTTGAAAGTCGATATGACTCGCACAGATGATGTGCAGAATCAATATATCAGCGTAAATGGCGGTCTGCTTGTTCAGCACCTCGACACCACCACAAAGGAGGTTGTGGCTGATATGTGCGTAACCGAAGCGAAGCCGACAGAGGAGCAGTTGACCGATATGAACTTCGGCTGGCGCATCGTGAAGCATGTTAAGTCGAACGCTATCGCAGTTGTGAAGAATGGCGCAACTTTGGGCGTTGGTGCAGGTCAGATGAATCGTGTAGGCTCTGCCGAGATTGCCCTCAAACAGGCACAGGCAGCAGGTCATACCGAAGGACTTGTACTCGCATCTGACGGTTTCCTCCCATTCGATGATACCGTAGCATTTGCAGCTGAGTATGGCGTTACTGCTATCGTTCAGCCTGGTGGCTCTGTTCGTGACGAGGATTCGATTAAGAAGGCTAACGAGTTGGGTATTACGATGCTCTTTACCGGCATGCGCCACTTCAAGCATTAAATTAAGAATTAAGAATGGAGAATTAAGAATTAGATTGTGTAGTGCAAAAATAATAATTCTCAACTCTTAATTCTCAATTTTTAATTAAAAACGGAGTTTTTATGAGAGTTTTAGTCGTTGGTTCGGGAGGTCGTGAGCACGCTATCGTTGATGCGTTGTTCCGTTCGCCGAGCGTAGATAATATATTTTGCGCACCCGGAAATGCGGGTATCGCCCAGCAGGCGGAGTGCGTAGCAATAAAGGATACCGAGGTCGAGAAGTTGAAGGCGTTTGTTAAGGAGAATGGTATCGACTTGACCGTAGTAGGTCCTGAGGCCGCTTTGGCGGTGGGTATTGCCGATGAGTTCCGCAAGGAGGGACTCAAAATCTTCGGTCATACGAAGTCGGCTGCGCGCATCGAAACCTCGAAGGAGTTTGCCAAAGAGTTGATGGTGAAGTACGATATCCCGACTGCGGGTTACAAGGCGTTCGACAACTACGATGAGGCAGTAGCCTATGTTGAGGCTCGCCCATTGCCTGCAGTGCTGAAATATGACGGTTTGGCAGCAGGTAAGGGCGTAGTAATTGCCGAGACGATGGAAGAGGCTCGTGAGGCTCTGCGCGATATGTTGCTCGATGACCGCTTTGGTAAAGGTCGTGTGGTTGTGGAGGATTACTTAGAGGGTCCGGAGTTCTCGTTGATGTGCTTCGTGGAGGGTGAGAATGTCTACCCTATGCCGGTGGCACAAGACCACAAACGCGCCTACGATGGCGACAAAGGTCCTAATACGGGCGGTATGGGAGCATATACCTCGCTTCCATTTATCACCGAGGAGGATTTGGCGTTTGCTATGGAGCATGTTATGCGCCCAACTGCAAAGGCGATGGTTGCAGAGGGTTGTCCGCTTACGGGTGTTCTCTATGGAGGTTTGATGAAAACGGCTGACGGAGTGAAGGTTATCGAGTTTAATGCTCGCTTTGGTGACCCTGAAACAGAGGTTGTATTGCCATTGATTGATAGCGATATTGCAAATGTTTTTGAGGCTGTGGCTACGGGCGTTGAGCCTGCACCTATCGTGTGGAGCAAGGCGGTTACGCTTGGTATTGTTCTCGCATCGAAGGGTTACCCGGGTGACTACGCAAAGGGCTACCCTATTCACGGGACCGAGAAGGTTGATGGCACGGTATTCCACATGGGTACAGCCGTTAAAGATGGCGAGTTGGTAACAAATGGTGGTCGTGTCTTGTTTGTTGTGGCAAAGGGCGCAACCCTTGCCGATGCACACCGCAAGGCCAACGAGGAGGTTGCAAAAATTGAGTGCGAGAATTTGTTTCATAGAACAGATATCGGACACAAGGCATTCAAATAGTATAAATTATGGGACAAATCATTGACGGAAAGCAGTTGTCGTTGCGCTTGAAGGGCGAGATGGCAGAGGAGGTAAAGGCTTTGGAGGCGAAGTATGGCCGTGTGCCGTCTTTGGCGGTGATTCTCGTTGGCGAAAATCCTGCAAGCCAATCCTATGTGCGTGGCAAAATTAAGGCTGCAGGCGAGGTCGGTATCAGGAGTGAACTTATCACAATGCCTGCCGACACCACCGAGGAGGCTCTTTTGGCGGAGATTGACCGCCTCAATACTGATGAATTGACCGATGGCGTGTTGGTGCAGTTGCCTTTGCCCAAGCATATTGACGAGGAGCGTGTAATAGATGCTATCGCACTCGAAAAAGATGTTGACGGCTTCCACCCTGCCAATGTTGCTAATTTATGGCTCGGAAAGCCTTGTATCGTACCTTGTACGCCAAAGGGTGTTATGCAGATGATTGCCGAGTGCGGTTTCGAGATTGCAGGCAAAAAGGCTGTTGTGGTTGGTCGTAGCAATATCGTGGGTAAGCCAATGGTTAAACTCCTGCTCGATGCAAATGCAACGGTTACTATCGCTCACTCGCGTACAAAAGATCTCGCAGCCGTATGTCGTGAGGCGGATATTTTGGTCGCTGCCGTAGGTCGCAAACACCTTATCACTGCCGATATGATTAAGCCGGGAGCTATTGTGATAGATGTGGGTGTAAATCGTGACCCCGAGACGGGCAAATTGTGTGGCGATGTCGATACTACCGCAGCACAGGAGGTTGCATCGTTCATCACCCCTGTTCCGGGTGGCGTAGGTCCGATGACGATTACTATGCTAATGAAAAACACCATCGAGTGCTACTTAAATCGAATTATTAAATAACTAAACATAACATATTATGATTGAAAGATATAGCAGAAAGGTTATGCGTGATGTTTGGACCGAGCAGAACAAGTTTAGCGCATACCTCAAAGTTGAGATTTTGGCTTCGGAGGCGTGGAGCAAGTTGGGCGTAGTGCCTGCCGAAGATGTGCAGAAGTTGTGGGCGAAGGCATCGTTCTCGATTGACCGTATCAAGGAGATTGAGGAGCAGACTCGCCACGATGTTGTTGCCTTCACCCGTGCCGTATCGGAGACTCTCGGCGAGGAGCGTAAGTGGGTACACTATGGCTTGACCTCTACCGATGTTGTAGATACCGCAAACGGATATTTGCTCCGTCAGGCAAACGAAATCCTCGAAAAAGATTTAGAAAATTTCTTGGCAGTTTTGAAGCGCCGTGCGTTGGAGTTCCGCAATACCCCTTGCATCGGTCGTACTCATGGTATCCACGCCGATATCACCTGCTTTGGTTTGAAGTGGGCGTTGTGGTACGAGGAGATGAAGCGCAATATCGAGCGTTTCCGCACTGCTGCGCGTAGCGTAGAGGTCGGAAAGATGAGTGGCGCTGTGGGCAACTTCGCAAATATCCTGCCTATGATTCAGGACTATGTTTGCGAGAAGTTGGGTATCGACTCTGCAAATGTTTCGACACAGGTTATTCAGCGTGACCGCCACGCCTACTATATTGCTACTCTTGCAGTTATCGCATCTTCGTTGGAGCAGATGGCTCTCGAAGTTCGTAACTTGCAGCGTACCGAGGTACACGAGGTCGAGGAGGCTTTTGGCAAGGGACAGAAGGGTTCGAGCGCAATGCCTCACAAGCGTAACCCAATCTCTTCGGAAAATATCTGCGGTTGCGCCCGTGTGATGCGTGGCTATATGGCTACTGCGTGCGAGAATGTTGCTTTGTGGCACGAGCGTGATATTTCGCACTCGGCAACCGAGCGTATCATCTTGCCTGATGCAACCGAGTTGCTCGACTATATGCTCAACCGCTTTATGGGTATCTTGGACAACCTCGTAGTATTTGAAGATGTGATGATGGAGAATATCTACCGCACTCGCAAGGTTATCTTCGCACAGCGTGTGATGAATGCCTTGATTGACAAGGGCTTCTCACGTGAGGAGGCATACGATACCGTACAACCTGTGGCTATGCGTGCAATGGCTGAGCGTGCCGACTATCAGGAGTTGCTTGCCGAGAACGAGAAGGTTATGTCAAAACTCACTCGCGAGGAGTTGGATTCGTGCTTCACCTTGGAGTACTACCTTAAAAATGTGGACTATATCTTCCGTCGTGCTGGTATTATCGAATAATTGAAAATATAATGACAAGGAATCTGCGCATAAGTTGTGCAGATTCTTTTTTTTTATTACCTTTGTAGGTAATAAAGCAAAACCAATTTATAAACAAAACTATTATGAAGAGAATTTTTACATTGTTTGTTGCGCTGGCAATGGCGTGTGTTGTTTGTGCCGCTGAGTGCGTTATTGTGCCTCGACCTGTATCGTTTGAGCCACAGAAGGGCAAGGTGACGCTTAACTCGAAGAGTGTTGTATATGTGGCAGATAAGTCGCTTGTGCGCCCTGCTACGATGTTCTGCTCCTATGTTGCAGCCGAGAAGGGTTTGCAGTTGTCGGTGGTTGAGAGTCAACCAAAGGGCAAGGGCGTTATCTCGCTCTCGATTGACAAGTCGCTTGCGGCAGAGGAGTATCTGCTCGAAGTAACCAAGCAAGGTGTCGTAATTAAGGGAGGTAGCGAGCAAGGCGTTTTCTACGGCTTGCAGAGCCTTCGTCAGGTGGTGTTCCATTCGAAAGGTAACGCCAAGAAGGTGTCGGTTGCGTGTATGACTGTGAAGGATAAGCCACATTTCGGTTATCGTGGCGGTATGCTCGATGTTTGTCGCTACTTTTTCAGTGTTGATGATGTCAAGAAGTTTATCGACATTCTCGCTTTGCACAAAATGAATCGTTTCCATTGGCATTTGACCGAGGACCAAGGTTGGCGTATCGAGATTAAGAAATATCCCGAATTGACAAAGGTTGGTTCGGTGCGTAAGGAGACTCTTGTGGGCTTATACACAAAGAAAAATAGAAAATTCGATGGTAAGCCTTATGGTGGATTCTACACCCAAGATGAGGTGCGTGAGGTAGTACGCTACGCATCGGAGCGATATATTGATGTAATTCCGGAAATCGATATGCCTGGTCACATGGTTGCGGCATTGGCATCATATCCACATCTCGGTTGCACGGGTGGCCCATACGAGGTGCGTACCTTATGGGGTATCTCTCGTGATATTTTGTGTGCAGGTCGTGAATCGACATTCGAGTTTGTCGAGGGTGTTCTCGCCGAGGTTTTGGAGTTGTTCCCATCGAAGTATATCCACATTGGCGGTGATGAGGCTCCGAAGCATCGTTGGAAGGCTTGCCCCGAGTGTCAGAAGCGTATTCAGGAGGAGGGCTTAAAAGACGAGCACGAGTTGCAGAGCTACTTTACTCACCGTGTGGAGAAGTTCTTGGCAAAGCATGGTCGTCGCCTTATTGGCTGGGACGAGATTCTCGAAGGTGGCATCTCAAAGACTGCTACAATTATGGCTTGGCGTGGTGCAAACCGTGGTATTAAGGCGGCACAGTTGGGTAACGAGGTTATTATGACTCCTCGCCACTACTGCTACCTCGACTACTGCCAGACTTCGGACCACGATGCCAATAATGAGCCTATCTGCGGTGCCGGTAATGGCAAGCGTTATCAGATGCCTATCCGCAAGGTCTATTCATTCGACCCATACGACCAATTGAACGAGGAACAACGCAAAGCCATTGTTGGTGTTCAGGGTAATATGTGGACCGAGTATGTGCCAAACTTCGACCATGTTCAGCACATGGTGTTGCCTCGTATTGCAGCCCTTGCAGAGGTGGGTTGGACCTATGGTAAAAAGGACTACGACGAGTTTGCTCGCCGCATGCATCTGTTGCGTAAATTGTACGACAAGTGCGGATATAAGTATGCTCCGTACTTCTTCAATGGAATAGAGTAAAAGAGTGAAAATTTCCTCACATACAATGCGCTCAATCTCTATGCCTATCGGTATGGTGGTTGGCGCATTGTTGTGTTATCCTATCACGGCATTTGATGAATGGAGTGGAGGTATCTCTACCCCATTCTTTATCTTTTCGATGTTGTTTTGCACCTTTTGTCGTGTGGATATTCGTGAAATGCGACCTTCGTGGTTGCATTTCTGGCTGATGGTGGCACAGATTGTAGGAACGGTTGCGGTCTATTGGTTGCTGTTGCCATTGGGCGATACGGTGGCGCAAGGAGGTATGATTTGTGCCTTGGCTCCTATGGCTATGGGAGCAATGGTAATAGCCGGAATGCTTGGTGCGAAGATTGAAACCATGGCTACACATAGTCTTATCTGCAATATTCTGACGGCATTTATCGCTCCTCCACTGCTTTCGATGTGGGGAAACGGCACTTGCACGATAAGCGAGATTTTACTGCGAGTAACACCTCTGCTTGTATCTCCGTTTGTGGTGTCGCAGTTGTGCCGATGGTTGACACCGAAGGCCGCTCATTGGGTTGGCTCGCATGCAATGATCTCGTTCTACTTGTGGCTTGGCTCGTTGGTGGTTATTATGGGCAAGACAACCCACTTTATAATAGAGAGTGGTATTGAGCATGTGATGACAGAGGTATTATTGGCGGTGGTTGCACTTGTGATATGTCTTGTGCAGTTTGCTGTCGGACATTGGCTCGGTCGTAGGTATGGCGAAGAGTCGGCAGGAGGTCAAGCGCTCGGACAGAAAAATACGGTGTTGGCGATATGGCTGGCGCAGTCATTCTTGAATCCGTTGGCGTGTATTGCACCTACGGCATATATTGTGTGGCAAAATATTGTTAATTCCTACCAAATATATAAGCACCGATGAAGATTGGCGATATTGAGTTTCGTAAAGAGGCGTTGTTTCTCGCCCCAATGGAGGATGTGACCGACCCATCATTCCGCTATATTTGTAAGCGGTTTGGTGCGGATATGGTGACTACGGAGTTTATCTCCTCCGATGGGCTTATTCGCGATGCGTGGAAGTCGCGTGCAAAGTTGAATATCAACGACTTCGAGCGACCTGTGGCAATTCAGATTTATGGTAATCAGATAGAGCCGATGGTCGAAGCTGCACGCATTGCCGAGTCGGCAAATCCCGATATTGTGGATATCAATTTTGGTTGCCCGATGAAGAAAATTGCCGGTCGAGGTGCAGGCTCTGGCATGATGCGCGATGTGCCGTTGATGGTTGAGATGACGCGACAGATTGTTGAGGCGGTCAAGAAGCCCGTTACCGTTAAAACTCGTCTTGGTTGGGACGATGAGTCGAAAAATATCGAGGAGATTGCCCTGCGACTGCAAGATGTCGGTATCGCTGCGCTGACGATTCACGGGCGTACTCGTTGTCAGCTCTACAAGGGCGAGGCAGATTGGACTTTGATAGGCAAAGTGAAGAATAATCCGCTGATTAAAATTCCGATTATCGGAAATGGTGATGTCGATTCGGGCGAGAAAGCGCGCGAGATGTTCGACCGCTATGGCGTTGATGCTGTGATGATTGGGCGTGCTACATACGGGCGACCTTGGATATTCCGCGAGGTGCGCCACTATCTCGATACGGGCGAGGTGTTGCCTCAGCCAAGCGTTGTGGAGCGCGTGGCGATAGCAAAGGAGCATTTGGCAAAGTCAATCGAAGTCAAGGGCGAGCGAGTGGGCGTGTTGGAGATGCGTCGCCACTTGTCGAACTACTTTAAGGGTTTGCCGAACTTCAAGGATACGCGCATGAAGTTGGTTACGGAGAATGAGCCGGAGGTGTTGTTTGCTACGATTGACTCTATCGCAGAGCGATGGGGCGACTTCGATACGGCGGAGTGTGTTCCTCCCCCACTATCACACGATATATAAGCGGAAAGCGGAAAACGGAAAGCGGAAAACTAAAAAGCCAATGGCTAAAAGAAAAATATAAGACTATGATTCTAAAATTCAGAATGTTGAGCGACGAGAACGATAATTTCGTTCGTGATTTCGAGGTCGAGCCGATGATGAAATTGTCGGAATTTCACGACTTCATTATTCGCTCTATCGGTTATGACGATTGTATGGCTTCGTTCTTCACAGCTGACGAGGAGTGGCAGCGTTGCCGCGAATTTACGCTTATGGATATGGGCGACACGGGCTACGAGGGCGAAGATGCACCACTGCCAATGGCAAAGACTACGCTGGCGGAGATTATCGTGGCGGACTACACTCGTCTGATTTACCTCTTCGATATGTTTGCCGAGCGAGCATTCTACATCGAGTTGGTAGGCTCGTCAGAGCCAAATCCAGCACTCGAATATCCTCGTGTGGCATTCGAGAATGCTCCTGTGCCCGACCAATACGACCCCGATGCAGTGGACTCAAATGCAGGCTCTATCTTCGAGGAGATGATGGACGATTTCGGAGGATTTGACGGCGATAGCGATGGCGATGACGAGTGGTAGAAAGCGACTTATCGTTATTGTCGGGGCGACAGGCTCGGGTAAAACCGATTTGAGTATTGCCGTAGCCGAACACTTTGGCGCACCGATTATCTCGACCGATTCAAGGCAGTTCTATCGTGGTATGGCGATAGGTACAGCTCAACCTTCGCGCGAGCAGATGGAGCGTGTGGAGCACCATTTGGTTGATTGTCTTGATGTTAGCGAGGAGTTTAACTGCGGAGCATATGAGCGTGTGGCGTTGGAGCGACTTGCGGAGTTGTTCGAGAGGCACGATACGGTTGTTGCTGTGGGTGGTTCTGGCTTGTACATCAAGGCATTATGCGAGGGTATGGACGATTTGCCCGATGCGGAGCCGGCTCTGCGTGAGGAACTGTTACGAAGGCTCGAAACGGAGGGCTTGGAGTCGCTTGTTGAGCAGTTGCGAGAGTTAGACGAGGTCTATTATAACGAGGTTGATAGATGCAATCCACAGCGAGTTTTGCGTGCCGTAGAGGTCTGCCTGACAACGGGACAACCCTACTCTGCACTACGAAAAGGTGGGGCTAAAAAGCGAGATTTCGAGATTGTGAAGGTCGGTATCGATTATCCGCGCGAGGAGTTGTACGACCGCATAAATCGCCGCGTGGATATGATGATGGAGGCAGGCTTGGAGGCGGAAGCGAGAGCGATGCTACCCCATCGCCAGCTGAACGCTTTGCAGACGGTTGGTTTTAGCGAGATGTTTGACTACTTCGATGGCACGATAACCCGTGAGGAGGCTGTCGAACTGATAAAACGCAACTCTCGCCGCTATGCCAAACGCCAGATGACTTGGTTTAGACGCGATAAAGATATCCGCTGGTTTGCAAAACCGAAAGCCGAAGAGGTGATAGCATATTTAGAGCAACAAATATAAAAAGAGTTGAAATATTGATTTCAACTCTTTTTATATGTACTCGGAGCGGGAATCGAACCCGCACGGCCATTACTGGCCACAGGATTTTAAGTCCGGCGTGTCTACCTATTCCACCATCCGAGCCCTATTTGCGGTGCAAATGTACAATTAAAAATGCAAAATGCAAAATGCAGAATGCAGAATTATTGACAAATCTGCTATTTGCGTTTGCTCTTGCGAGGTGCGCGATGGCTCTTTTTGCGGGATTTGTTGAATTTACGGCGAATACCCAAAACGAGCAACACGCCAAACGACACCACGATAATCATCAAGTTCCACAGCGGCACATCATCGCCCTTTACGCGCGCCCACATCTCCAACATCTTCGGTGTGCGTGCGCCCGAGTCGTGCATCATTGCACAACGCTCGATAACCGCCTTGTCCGGATATAATACAGGATTTAATTTGACATTCTCGGCTTCATCGCCAAAGAAATAGGAGGCATCAATGGTCGCTTCGAGTTCGTCATCGCTCTGTGCTTCAAGCACTTCAGGTGATGCAATAACGCTCACATAGCCAATCTCGTTCATATTGCGAATGGCAATATCGGGACGGCACATAAAGTTGATAAAGTAGCTTGCAGCCTTGGTATTTACGGCATATTTAGGAATTACCCAGCCATCAAACCACACATTACTACCCTCCTTCGGCACAACATAGTCCAACGGCACGCCCACTTCGGCAGCCTCCTCAATAGCCCACACGGCATCGCCACTCCAAGTGAGGTTTATGTACGCCTTCTCCTTGGTCATCATCTCCTTGCCGAAGTCCGCCTCCCAGCCGGCAACCAACTTTTTCGCCTTTTTGAGGAACTTCTCGACATCAGCAATAGACTCATCGGTCGAGTCGTACATCAACTCGTCGAGTGTGGTCTTACCCTCTGCCAACTCCTTCTGACGCAGATAGATAAGAATTGTGCTATAGACATCACGGAAGGCGTCTTTGATAAATATCTTCTTCTCGAACTTCTCGTTGTGCAGTGCGCCCCAAGTCGAAGCCTCATCGGGCGTTACATAACGGGTATTATAGAGGAGTCCCGTAGTACCCCACATATAGCCTACGGCGTAGTCGTTGGCATTCTTGCCCGAGCCGTCAATCTTGTTAAAGCGGTCTATAATATAAGGCGAGATATGTTGCAGATAATTAGGCGTGTTGCCGAAGTCTTTGTCTATCGGCAAAAGCATATCGTTACGCAACATACGCTCGATAATGTACTCCGAAGGACAGACCACATCGAAATCCTCCTTACCGCGCTCAATCTTCGCCAACATAATCTCGTTGATATCGAAAAGCTGGTATATAATCTCGACCTCCTCGCCTGTCTGCTCCTTGTACCACACCTTGAAGTCGTCCAAGACGCTCTCGTCAATATAGTCCGCCCAGTTGTAGATTTTAAGCGTGTGGGCACGGTCTGCCGCACCAACCGAAAAGGCGGTACAGATAATGCAAAGTATTGTAAATAAGACTCTTTTCATCGTTTGTTACATTGCTTGTTTGCGCTTGGCAGCACGCTTTGCGCGAACATTTATGATTATCAAAAGCAGAAGCACCACCACAAAAATAATGGTCGAGAGAGGTCGCAATTCGGGTGTCAGACCACCCTTTCGCGCATCGGCATAGATGTATGTCGAGAGGGTTTCCAGGCCCTCGTTGCCCTTCGTAAAGAGCGTTACGGCAAAGTCGTCAATCGAGAGCGTAAAGGCGAGAATAAAGCCCGACACCATGCCTGGGCGAATCTCCGGAATAATGATTTTGCGCAGTGCCTGAAATGGTGTTGCGCCCAAGTCGAGTGCCGCCTCGTAGATATTCGGGTTCATCTGCTGCAAGCGTGGCATAACATTCAGTACCACATACGGCGTGCAGAAGGCGATATGTGCCAAAACAACTGTTGTGTAGCCCTGCGAAATGCCCAAACTTACGAACAAGAGGAATAACGAGATACCCGTGATAATATCGGGATTGAGCATAGGTATATCGTTCAAGAAGTTGATAACCTGCTTCTTACGACCACGCATATTGTAAATGCCGATGGCAGCAATAGTTCCCAAAATAGTCGATGCAACCGCTGCAATCAGAGCGATACTTAGAGTGTTCTGAATAGCCGAAAGCAACGAGTGGTGTGCCCCTCCGCTGAATAACGAGGTGTAGAGTTTGGTCGAAAAGCCTGTCCAGTTACCCAAAACCTTCGACTCGGTAAACGAGAATATGGCGATAATGATTATCGGTGCGTAGAGCAACGCCAGCAAAATCCACAAATAGAGTTGTGCAAAAAATTTCTTCATATCCGTCTGCCCTCCTCTATATTATACTGTCGCTGTCGCCTCGCTCCTCGCCATCGGAGAAGAGCGATGTGATGCCTATAATCACCAACATAATGAGCGATAAGGCTGCGCCATAGTTCCACATTCCGTTATTTATATTCTCCTGAATGGTTGTACCAAACAGCTTTACATTGTTCATCGTGAGCAACTCGGCAATGGCAAAAGTCGAAATTGTCGGCATAAATACCATCATAATTCCCGACATCACGCCCGGCATCGAGAGTGGTATCGTAACCTTGCCGAATACCTCCATAGGTGTTGCGCCCAAATCCTCGGCGGCCTCAATAAGCGAATGGTCCATCTTTTTGAGGGTGTTGTAGATAGGGTAAATCATAAACGGCAGGAAGTTATAGACCATACCGAAAATCAAAGCCCCCTCGCCAAGCGGAAATTTCAAAAAGTCGAACAGAGCCACCGTAGCGAGAGTGCGGATAAGAATGTTTATCCACATTGGAAGAATGAATAGCACAACTGTAACCTCCGAACGATTGAGGTTTCGGTTGCTTAATATCCACGCCGCAGGATAGCCGAGCAAGATACATAAAATTGTGGTAATCAAAGCGATACCTATCGAATAGATAAAGGTGTTTACCGCTTCGGGTTGCTCCACGAACTTCACAAAGTTTTCGAGCGAAAATGCCCCTTCGGCGTCCTGAAAAGCGTATACCACAATCAGCACGAGAGGCAACGCCACGAACATTGCGAGGAATATGGCGTAAGGTATCGCCCAATTCGCTCGTTTATTGAATATTTTGGCTATAAAATTCATCTCTGCCGATAAAGTTAAACTCGTTTTGATACATAGATGTCGCGCTTGTCGATGGAGATACCTACAACATCGAAATTATCCCATATATCGTTGGTATCCACATAGATAAAGTCGCCATCTTCGGTCTTTACGGTGAGGTGGTAGTGGTCGCCTTTGTATAAGATGAAATGTACCGAGCCAATCAGCTTTCCGTCCTCCTTATAGTCGTGCAACTCTACACGGTTGAACGCCACACGCACCGTTACATTGTCGCCCTCCTTCAAGCCCTGCTCCTTGCACTCGAACTCTGTGCCGAGCATCTCGACCGTTGTAGGCGAGGTCATAACGCCTTGGAATGTGTTGCAAGTGCGCTCCTTGCGCATAACATGAATATCCGAAGGCTTGATGAACATTCCCACAGTTGCACCCTCCTCGAAGGCGTTGTAGTCCTGAATCATCATCTCGAAGCCCTTGTCCGTTTCGACAAACATCTCGTAGTGAACACCCTTAAAGGTGCAGGATTTTACCGTACCGGTAAAGTCGGCATTCTCCACATTTCCAACGATGTAGATATCCTCTGGTCGTACCACGACATCAACTGCCGTATTCTCGCCAAATCCGCTATCCACACACTCGAACTTATGGCCGATAAACTCGACCTCCTTGTCCTTTATCATCGTGCCGTTCAAGATGTTACTCTCGCCGATAAAGTCTGCCACAAAGGAGTTTGCAGGCTCGTTGTAGATATCGATAGGAGTGCCAATCTGCTGGATTTTACCCTCACTCATAACCACGATTGTATCGCTCAAAGTCAAAGCCTCTTCCTGGTCGTGAGTTACATATATAAAGGTGATACCGAGCGCTTCGTGCATCTCCTTCAACTCCATCTGCATATCCTTGCGCATCTTCAAGTCGAGCGCAGCCAATGGCTCATCGAGCAGAAGCACTTGCGGCTGATTTACGATGGCACGAGCGATGGCTACACGCTGCTGCTGACCTCCCGACAACGAATTTACATCGCGGTCCTCGTAGTCGGTCATTGACACCATCTTCAACGCCTTGCGCACACGCTTGTCAATCTCCTTCGATGCCACCTTTTTGAGTTTCAGACCGAAGGCGATATTCTCGTAGACATTCAGATGCGGAAAGAGCGCATATCGCTGGAAAACCGTATTAAGCGGTCGCTGGTGCGGAGGCATACTCAAAATATCTTTATCCTCCATTGTGATAACACCCCCTGCATCGGGCTGTGTAAATCCTGCCAACATACGGAGCAGAGTCGTCTTGCCGCAACCCGAAGGTCCGAGCAGCGTCACGAACTCGCCACGCTTGATATCGAGGTTGATATTGTCGAGAACAACCTTCTCGCCGAAAGATTTCGACAAGTTCTCGATTTTGATAATTGTTTCACTCTTTTTTGCCATCTCTATTTTTTACGGTTTTTCAGAATGGTTTGTGTTAAGTTAAAGTGATATGTTGCGCCGACCGATATCGATACGCTATTTGCAAATGAGTTGTAGGCCGCTACGGCGTGCAAGCGCAAATCGCGACTTTCGCGCAGCGGGAAGTAGTGAATACCGCAACCTGCATACCAATACTTCGGACAGAGCGAGTTGTCGGTAGGGATAAACCAAATGTCATCTTCGCTCTCGTACTCGTAGCCGAAGAGGTCGCTATTGTAGTTCTCGTAGCCACCCTTGACAAACGCCTCGACCTTGTCCTTGTAGTTGTAAAGCAGCTGTCCGCTGATGCTCCACTCCTGATTGAAGAAGCGTTTTACTGACGATGCACGATTCATATAATCGACCTCGATGGTGAAATCGCCCACTGAGAATGAGTTACCGAGCGCGATGAGGTTGATAAACTTTCCACGCTCATACTCCACGAAATTTGTTGACCAGATTGGCGAGAAACAGCCATATTCGCCACTCCAATAGAGCGAATAGACAAATAGTTTTGATGCGAAAGGTCGCTCGCCGAATGGCGAAGTGCCAAATTGGAAGCGGAGCCAAGTGCTCTCGTCTTTCGAGGTGTAATTGACCTCGCCACCCCACTGATAGATAGCCATCTTGTGCCAGAATGGCGATACAAGCGAGGTGTGGACATCTACATCGTAATAGTCTAACTCCCAAGTACCTATCGCCAACATATCCTTACCAACGGTAAAGCCGAACTGCCCCACCTGATAGGACAGGGTGAGCCAGTCGATAAAATCGACATCGTCAGAGCGAAAAGCGTTCTCGTAGAGTGCTTTACTCGAAGCCCAATCGCTTGAAAACCAATGACCTGCAAACGAGTAGGAGAAATCGCCTACCGAGCCGTCAAGGAATGTGTAGAGTGATGAATTTCCAAAATCGAAACCGCTGTAACCGCCTTTGATAGGCGCATAAGGATTAACATCGAAACGGGGTGTTACGACAAAGTCGGGGGTGCGGCTATCTTCTTTAACCTCTTGTGCGTAGGTATAGAAGTAGCCCAGCGTTGCTACCAACAATACTAAAAGCCTCTTCATTTCCCATACAAAAAATCAAATGGTTTAGGGTGCAAATATATAAATAAATTCAGAATTCAAAATGCAAAATGCAAAATTATGGGGTGAAAATTGTAAATTTTTACGGCTATTGACATTATTGACGAAAGACGAAAGACGAAAGACGAGAGCGACAGACCCCACCGGCTTTCAGCTACCTCCCCTAACTTAAGGGAGGAAATAAAACCACGACAATTTGTCCCCTCTAAGTTAGGGGGACGAGCGAAGCGGAGGGGGTATGTAAAAAGCCAATGGCTAATGGCTAATGGCTAAAAGCCAATAATGGAGATTGTCGCAGTCGCTACGCTCCCTCACAATGACGATTAGATTTTTTTTGCACTTATCAGAATAAGTTGCTATATTTGCGTTGCAGTCCTCGGATTGCAGACATTTTATTAGTGAAAGTGTTTCGCTAATCCTTTGCAGCAAAATTTGGCGATTTTACATAGCACAAGGATAGGCAATGACACTCTACACCGCATTTGGTATATCATTTTCTATATATACCATTCGGTGTGAGGTATTGTTTATTTGTGCTTGGGCCACGCCAAATGCCTGCTGTGAGATAGACGAACTGCCTCACACTTTCTTTTTAATTAACCCACTATCGGGAGGCGGATAGTAATTTGAATTTGAGGAACTTATTGTTAAACTTAAAAAACAAATTACTATGAAAAGATGTATTACTATTTTACTTGCATGTCTTATTGCTGGCACATATAATGTTTGTGCAGGCACACAAATTACTATAACTTCAAGATATCAACCGATAGATTATAGTACCTACTATGAAGCAATGAGCAAGAATGTTGAAACGGCTATAAAAAATTACCGAAAACTCGAAAATGAAATTTCTAATTTTGAGAACGAACTTGTCTCCATGCTTACGAAAGAAATGGATGCAGAAATGAGAGACTTTCTTACGGCTAAACATAAACAAGTTTGCAATCTTATGTCTGAATTCCAAGAAAAAGATGTTTATCAAGCTTTAGGTTTAAGAACAAAATTAATGAAATTAAAGCAAGAAGTGAATACTGAAATTATTAATTATAACAATCGAGTGGCTGCTCATAATGCAGAGGTAGAGCGTAAAAGACAAGAAGAGGAAAGACTGGCGAGAGAGGAAGCGGAAAGAATTGCAAAAGAAGAGGCGGAAAGGAACGCAAATTGGAGTGGAACGGGATTCGCACTAAGAAATAAATACATTGTAACAAACTACCATGTAATTGAAGAGGCAAGAACAATAAAAATACTTGGTATAAACAGTGATTTTCGTAAAGAGTATTCGGCAAAAGTATGCGCCACAGATAGATCGAATGATTTAGCCTTATTAGAAATAGTCGATGACTCTTTCGCTGGTTTTGGAGTTGTTCCTTATTACGCAAAAACACAAATGGCGGAAGTCGGTGAGAGTGTGTTCGTTTTAGGATATCCGCTGACTAGTACAATGGGAGAAGAGATAAAATTAACTACTGGAGTGATAAGTTCTCGTACAGGTTTTCAAGGAGATGTTTCCTCGTATCAATTTTCTGCACCAATTCAGCCAGGCAATAGTGGTGCTCCTCTATTTGATAACAAAGGAAATCTTATAGGTATTGTTAGTGCGAAACATACGGGCGCAGAAAATGCGGGATATGCTATCAAAACCTCATATTTGAAGCAATTGACTGATTGTGTTGCTACATCTGGCATTTTGCCTTATAATAGCCATACCGCTAATGCTCCTCTAACAGATAAGGTTAAGAAAATTAAGAATTTCGTATTTATTATAAAATGTTCTAAAAAAAGTGAGGATGAACATTTAGGCGCACAAATAACAACTCCATATGTAGAGCGCAAAGAAGATGATATGGCTACAATAAATAAAGTAACAATTACGCCAACCTCTACCGATATTGAGATAAAGTGGAATAATAAAACACCAAATGGAGGTTATAAATACTGCTCAATAAAGAAAGATACATACATTCTTGCCAACGGAGTTAAGTATTTTCTAACTTCTGCAAGTAATATAAAAATAAAACCAGAGCAGACCGAAATGGATTTTGCCGGTCAATTTTTATTTTTCACTTTGCACTTTCCTCCGATACCATCAGATATTGCTACGATAGATTTAATCGAGCCAGAGGAAAGTAATTGGAAATTTTATGGAATAAAACTTAAATAGATCATATTTCAAAACACACAAAACAATGAATAAAAAACTGATAAATCGCATGGAATTTTACAATATGGTAGATAAGTGGTTTACTGATAACCAACGACCATATCTAAAAATTAAAAGAAAAGATGATTGCAAGTCGCCAAGTTTAGAGGGCTATGCTTTTTTTGATATGATACACGCTCCTGATTATATAAAATGGCAAAGTCCTGCGTATATCATCATTGAACAAGAGTGTATTCCGATTGACCATATAGAAGAATTCGAATATGATGGATGTAATTATATAATAAAAAAATAG
>JAGBCX010000027.1 GCA_017937805.1 Alistipes sp.
GTTTCTGGGGTGGCGAGATGAACGAGGATAAACTCTCGGCTTACCAAACTCTCTACACTTGTCTTGAAACAGTAGCGAAGTTGGCTGCACCATTCGCTCCATTTATTTCGGATCGCATCTTCTGCGATTTGAACGCTTTGAGCGGTCGCCACTCGGAGGATTCTGTTCACCTCGCATCGTTCCCTAAGTGCGACGAGTCGCTTATCGATGCTCGCTTGGAGGATATGATGGCGATGGCACAGCAGGTATCTTCGATGGTACTCGCTTTGCGCCGTAAGGTAAATATCAAGGTGCGTCAGCCACTTGCAAAGGTTCTTATCCCTGTGCTTGACGATGCAACTGAGGAACATCTGTTGGCTGTTAAGTCGCTTATCTTGAACGAGGTAAATATCAAGGAGATGGACCTTATTCGCGAAACTACAGGTCTTATCACCAAGCGTATCAAGCCTAACTTCAAGACTTTGGGACCTCGCTATGGCAAGTATATGAAGCAGATTGCTGCGATGACTGCCGAGTTCTCGCAGGAGAAGATTTCAGAAATCGAATCTTCTACTGAAATCGTACTTGATATGGGTAGTGAGCAGATTACCGTAACCCCTGCCGACTTCGAGATTATGTCGGAGGATATGCCGGGCTGGTTGGTAACCAGCGAGGGCAAACTCACCGTTGCACTCGACATCACCCTCACCGAGGAGTTGCAGAAGGAGGGTGTGGCTCGCGAGTTGGTAAATCGTATCCAGAATATCCGCAAGGATTCGGGCTTGGAGGTTACCGACAAAATCGAGGTCGAAATTGAGGATATCGAGGCTGTACACGCTGCTGTGGCAGACTTCGCACAGTATATCGGTCAGCAAACTTTGGCAGTTAGTGTCAAGACCGCAACCGAGCCACAAGGCGAGTTCGTTGTGGAGAGCGATGTGAATGAAATTCCGTTAAAGATTGCTATCAAGCGTGCATAATAGCACGAAGTAACATAAATAAGACGGGGCGAAGATTTCGCCCCGTCTTATTATATATAATGTATCGCTACATCTTAATCGCCACCTTCTTATTCGACTTACGGCTCTTCTCTGCCATAAAGCCCATAACGTGGCTCTCAATCGAAACATCAATGGTACTCGACAACAACGTTGCATCTTGTGCCGACACTGCTCGCAAGAAGTCGCGAACCAACAAGTGGTCACCGCCACCGTGTCCTGAGCCTTTGTACTCTGCCACCTCGCTCACCTTCTGATCCCATACGCTCTTGTGGTTGGTACGGAAGTCGTAGAAAGTGAAGGTTGTCATATCGCCCTCAATAAAGCCCTTTGTTCCCATAATGCGAGTACGGCGACCGCCATAAGGTGTAAATGCGTCCATCGAGAAACTTGCTGTAACACCATCTTGGAAGCGCATAATCGCAACATAGTGGTCGCACTGGTCGTTGTTGCAACGATAGACGCAACGGCCATAGTTCAAACTCTTCAACTTTTCGCGGATGAGCGCAGGGTCCTTGCGCGGAAGGTCGAATGGACCGAGGAACTTCTTCTGCTCCATGTAGATATACTTCGCCGAGTATGGACACTCCTTCTCGTGAGGGCAGTCGCCTCCGCCAACATTGTCTATACAACGGTCTGTGGCACCCTTAGGCATCATCTCCTTGCGGAAGAGGTGGAGCGAACCCTCGGCTGCAATCGACTCGCAAGGCTTGTTGATAAGCCAACGCAATATATCGAGGTCATGGCACGACTTGGCAAGAATTACCGGTGTGGTAGTCTTGGAGTTCGGCCAGTTACCGCGAACGTACGAGTGGGCAAAATGGTAGTAGCGCACCGGCTCGAAGTGCTGAATACTAACGATATCGCCAATAGCGCCCGAGTCGAGCACCTGCTTCAATGCCACATAGTATGGTGCATATCGCAAAACGTGACATACGGCAACGATACGGTTATACTTGTGGGCCTGCTTCATGATATCGCGGCACTCCTTCTCGGTCGGAGCAACAGGCTTTTCGAGCAGAACGTCGTAGCCCAAAGCCAAAGCCTTCATGCATGGCTCGTAGTGGAGATTGTCGGGTGTAGCGATAACCACAGCATCGGCGAACTTCGGCTTGGCAAGCAGGTCGTTGTAGTGTCCAAACTGGTTCTCGGCAGGGATATTATGCTTCTCCGACACCCTCTTGCGACGATAGTCGTTAAGATCAGCAACACCAACCACCTTCATAGAGTTTGGGAATTTCTCGGCATACTGCGCATAGGTTCCGCCTCGACCACCTGCTCCAATGATAATGACGGAAACAGGCTTCGACAAGCCAGCGTCCATCTCCGGCATCTTGGTCTTAATCTTCTCCGAAGCGGCAATTTCGGGAATCTCCTCTGCCTCGGTGGTCATGGCATTTACATCTACGCCAATCAACGATGCACCGACTGTCAATGCACCCAATCTCTTCAAGAACTCTAATCTGTCCATATAGTTATGTTTTAAAAGTTAGTTGTTTTCTCTGTTATATGCCGCTTCAGCACGGGCAACAATCCACACGCTCAACTCATACAGCCCATACAAAGGCAGCAGCACCAACATCATACTCATTGCATCGGGCGGGGTAATGAATGCCGAAAGCACAGCAAGAACGACGATAGCGTGACGGCGATACTTACGCATAAAGTCGGCCGTCAGTAGCCCCATTTTTGCAAGAATACGCGATAATATCGGCAACAAAAATATCACTCCACACGCAAAAACCATATTCTGCACAAGCGACATATAGGAGCTGATATCAATCATATTTGATAGTTGGTCACCCATCGAGTAACTCGCCAAAAAATTGACCGAAAGCGGCGCAAGGGCAAAGTATCCGAACAAGGCTCCGACAATAAAACAAAGCGACACCTCAAAGGCGAAAAATCGACTTTTGTGTTGCTCCTGTTTGGTAAGTGCTGGTCGTATAAATCCCCACAACTCCCACAATGAATAGGGAACAATGAGCAACAGTGCCGTGAAGAACGCCAATCGTATGTGCAGATTAAATTGTCCCGCCATAGCGGTATTTATCAGCGTCAGAGGGGTACTGTTAATCTTCAAGAACTCTTTGCCACTACGCTCTGCCAACCATGCAAAAAATCTGTTCGTAGGAAACCACTCGGACTTAGGTCCCGTGATGAGTACCATCAGTTCATCGCCACAAGCAAATGCTACCACCATAAATACAACAAACGCCACAACCACACGTAGCAGTCGTGGACGAAGGTGGTCGAGATGTTCCCAGAAGGACATATCGCCATCTTCCGGCTCGTCAACCCGAAATAGTTTCAGCATAAAGTATGCGTTAGGGGTGGAATGCTACTCCTTCTCCTGCTCCTTTTCGGTACTCTCCTCTACGATGCCATCTCCATTTACGGCATCTTTAAACTCCTTGACTCCTCGGCCCATGCCACGCATCAGCTCAGGAATCTTCTTTGCACCAAAGAGCAAGACAAAAATCAGAACGATAATAATTATCTCAGATGTACCAAATGCAAAAAGTGGGTAAATCATAATTGTGACGTTTTTTAGGTTTATTCTATCGCAAATTTAACAAAATAAAAAACAAATCACAATTTTATTTCAAAAAAGTGGTGCAAAAGTTTGCATCTATCAAAATTTTGCGTACCTTTGCCACGCTGATTTGAGAAAATTGGTTCCTCAAAGCCCAGGTGGTGGAATTGGTAGACACGCTACTTTGAGGGGGTAGTGGGCGTTAGCCCGTGTGAGTTCGAGTCTCGTCCTGGGCACAAAAAAACCGCTGAGAGTTTTCTCGGCGGTTTTTCTTTTTGTGCCCAGGACGAGGCTCGGTCAGTCGGTGGCGGTGTGGCAGAGTTTGGCTGTTTTTGTTTTTTTGCAGACTCCGAAAGTTATCACGGCGCAACAAATTAAGGGTTTGTAACGGCTAGTAATGGCTAGTAAAGAAGGCGCATACCCTTACTCGCCTTTACTAGCCTTTACTGGCCTTTACTTGCCTTTATTAAAATTTGCGCCAAGATAAGGTTAGACCACCACAGACCGTTAAACAAGAGCCTCGGCTACAACAAAAGTACTGCCACCGATAAAGAGCATATCATCTTCGGAGAGTTGCGACTGAGCCTTCACCAACGCCTCCTCAACGGTAGGCGCAACCTCAAAGTCAAGCCCAAGCGACACGGCTACTTCGGAGATTTTATCAACCGATGCTGCACGGCGAATTGATGCCTGCGTAAAGATATAGTGCGCATCGCTCGGCATCTGCGATAGCATCTTCGAGAACTCCTTATCCTCGCAAAATCCCATTACACAAATAAGCGCTCCACTATTGGTACGGTTTTTCAACTGCTTGGCCACCTCTGCAATGCCATGCTCGTTGTGTGCCGTATCGCACACTACAAACGGTTTCTCCGACAACACTTGCCAACGACCACGGAACGATGTCAGAGCGCAAACATCTCGCACACCCTCAACAAAAGCACGGCGTGATATCGACAGAGGGGTTGTTTCGTGCAGAGCGTCAAGCACAGTCGCCACCGTAGCGAGATTTTGGCGTTGATACTCGCCCAACAAATCGAGTCGCAGACGATAAGGGTAACCATCTCGTGAGCGATTGAGCGTAACAACCTGCTTACCATCGGCAAATCCGCACTCGCCAAGCGTAAACGCCTCATCTGCATAGATTAACTCCGAGCGCAAATCATCGGCAATCTCCTCCAAAACAAGGTTGTAGTTGGAGTTCTTCTCGCCAACAACCACCGGAGTACATTTCTTGATGATACCACCCTTCTCGCGTGCAATTTTAGGCAACGAGTCGCCGAGATATTCGGTGTGTTCCAAACCGATATTTGTAATTACCGAGATTACGGACTGAACTATATTTGTAGCATCAAGACGACCTCCCAAGCCGGTTTCGATAACCGCCACCTCGACATCGCTCTGCGCGAAGTAGTCGAACGCCATTGCGGTAGTCATCTCGAAGAATGAGAGTTGCAGACGCTCCATTTCCGCCTTGTAGCGGTCAACGAAATTCACCACCTTCTGCTTGGAAATCATCTCGCCATTTACGCGAATACGCTCGCGGAAATCGGTCAGATGGGGCGATGTAAAGAGTCCAACCTGATAACCCGCCTGCTGCAATACGGCAGCCAACATATTCGACACCGAACCTTTGCCATTGGTGCCGGCAACATGAATTACAAAGTAGTTGCGCTGTGGGTTGCCAATCGAACGGCAAAACTCTGAAATACGCTCCAAGCCCGGCTTATAGGCATCGCCTCCAACCTGCTGGAACGAAGGCATTGACGAATAGAGATAATCAAGTGTTTCGGTATAGTTCATAATATTTCAAATTGACAATTGATAATTGGTAATTGGCAATTACAGGAATAATCTTAATTTAGATAGAATCGTTTTTTGACTATATAGGCGATAAAATATAGTAGGCATAACGCAACTATCAACAACGATAAACGACCTATGTAGTCGCCAAATCTGGCATAGAAGGTTTGCTTATCGTTAAGTCGAATATCGGAGGTCAGGACACCTCTATTATCCCACTCCATACGCTGAATATCCTCGCCCTGCATCGTGATAAATCCCGACACTCCCGTATTGGCACTGCGAGCAACATCGCGGCGCAACTCGATTGCGCGCAAACGGCAGAAAGCAAAGAGATATTTATGGCCTAAGGTATTACCCCACCAGCCATCATTCGACACCACGAACAGAGCCTCAGCCCCATTACGCACAAACTCAGCCATGTGATTGCCATACAATCCTTCATAGCATATTGCAGGAGCAACCTTCTTGCCATTATGCTCAAACGGAACGCAACTCTTGCCAATGCCGAGTTGTCCGAATGTTCCGCCCAAATCTATGGCAAATTTGTCGCCCGCCTTGCGCAACCATGCCGGAATGGTCTCTACACCGACAACGAGTTTGCCCTTGTGATGTATCTGCACCTTCAATGTTGAGTCGATACCGAGCGCCGAATTGAACACATCTGCATAGAACGTGCCTCGCTTACGAGCCGTTTCCGAGCCCTTCACTTTGCCATAAACTTGGCACATCTCACCACCCGACACCACCATAGTCGATGGCTTATTCTCGCGAAGATTATCCGAAATACGATTTACGATGTGAGAGTATTCGGGGTAACGCACATCTATCATCTCCGCCAAAGCCGTTTCGGGCATCAGCACAAACTCTGCCGAATCGGGAGCCTCAGCGAGAAGTTTCATCAAATTATCCTGTTGCTCCTCAGATGTCGTATTGAACTTCTCGTAGCAAGGGATATTCGGTTGCGTCACCGACACCGTCATCTTGTCGAGCGAGGAGTAATACTCTCCGTCAGGTTGATACTTGTAGTACAGAGCGATTGATATTACGAGTGGAATAATCAAGACCAATGTTGCATTTATCCACGCATGCTTGCGCATTGACAAGCACGCCTCAAATGCAAATATATTGACCAGCAACACCCACAAGGAGCCTCCGAAAACGCCCGTATATTCATACCACTGCACCGCCCAAGTGTCATCGGCAAAACCATTACCCAAAACAAGCCAAGGGAATGAGAGTGCCGGGGCTTGGGTGTAGAGGTATTCGCCTGCAATCCATGCTGTTACAAATATAACATAGGCTATTGGTTTTGGTGCATGTTTAGACGCTACATGGTAAAGCATAAATGCCACTATGCTCCACCAAGACGAAACAATCGTTGCTGCAATAGGTCCTGCCGGCGTAGCGTTCCACACCCACCATATAGTTGCTACGTTCCACAATACGAAGGTCAACAATGCCCAACCGAACATCGCAAAGGCATCTCTCTTAGAGGGTCCATATTGCGCACTGATAAGCAATAGTGGTAACAAGCCTACAAACAGGGTAATGCAGCTTGCCCCCTCCCACGGAATTGACAAGAGCAATGCTGACGCAAAACACAACACTGCATTTGTCTTCTTTGAAAATTGTCGTTTGAATTGAATCATAATGCAAAGATAATAAAAAGACGAGAGATGAAAGACGAAAGACGAGAGATTTTTTTGCTCAATCGAAAATAAATTTTTACATTTGTAGTGCAATCGCATTGATTGCAGACATAATTACGCAGAAAGTGTAAGTTTATTCTTGGA